>NZ_JADBQO010000017.1:0-85136 GCF_014895875.1 Enterobacter cloacae complex sp. P12RS | reverse complement strand
TTAAGTGAAGAGGCCATCCGAAAGGATGGCCTTTTTGCGTTTCTGCGCTGCACAAACTAATCCCCCAACGCCCTGCTTATACGGTAAACTACCTGCGTTTTTGCATCAGGATAGCGTCTATGAACCACTCCCTTAAGCCCTGGAATACCTTTGGCATTCAACGTAATGCTAATCAAATTGTACGTGCCGATACTGCACAGCAGCTGCTGGATGCATGGCAAAGCGCAACAGAAAATAACGAACCCGTACTGATTCTGGGCGAAGGAAGCAATGTCCTGTTTCTTGACGATTATGCGGGAACGGTGATCGTTAACCGCATCATGGGCATTGGTGTGGAAGAGCATGCCGATAGCTGGCATCTGCACGTGGGGGCCGGAGAAAACTGGCATCAGCTGGTGCAATTTACCCTCGAAAAAGGGATGCCGGGTCTGGAAAACCTGGCGCTGATCCCAGGCTGCGCCGGATCGTCACCCATCCAAAACATCGGTGCCTACGGCATCGAACTGAAACATGTCTGTGAATATGTCGACTGCATCGAACTGGCGACCGGAACGGCTAAGCGCTTAACGGCAGAACAGTGTCGGTTTGGTTATCGTGACAGTATCTTCAAGCATGAATATCAGGATCGCTACGTGATTGTCGCCGTGGGCCTGCGTCTGCCAAAGAACTGGCAGCCGGTGCTGACCTATGGCGATTTAACGCGTCTCGATCCGGCAACCGTCACTCCTCGCGACGTATTTGACTCAGTTTGCCATATGCGAATGACCAAACTTCCCGATCCGAAAGTAAACGGAAATGCAGGAAGCTTCTTCAAAAATCCGGTTATTAGCAGCGAAAATGCAAAAGCCTTTCTTGAAGGATGGCCCACTGCGCCACATTATCCTCAGGCAGATGGCAGCGTGAAGCTGGCCGCTGGCTGGCTGATCGATCAATGCCAGTTAAAAGGCACGTCCGTAGGTGGCGCTGCCGTTCACCAGCAGCAGGCTCTGGTACTGATTAATCAACGCGATGCGACCAGCGATGATGTTGTACAGCTGGCGCATTATGTTCGTCAACGTGTGGGCGAAAAGTTTAACGTCTGGCTGGAGCCAGAAGTCCGCTTCATTGGCCGCACAGGTGAAGTGAATGCCGTGGAGACCATTGCGTGAAGGACAATACCATTCCGTTAACCCTGATTAGCATCCTTGCTGACGGGGAGTTTCACTCTGGCGAACAGCTGGGCGAGCAGCTGGGCATGAGCCGTGCCGGCATTAACAAGCATATCCAGACGCTTCGCGACTGGGGCGTCGATGTGTTCACGGTGCCGGGAAAAGGCTACAGCCTGCCGGAGCCAATTCAATTGCTGAATGAAGACGTCATCCGCAGCCAGCTTGGACACGGCAACGTTGCGGTGCTGCCGGTGATTGATTCGACGAACCAGTACCTTATGGATCGGCTGAGCGAACTCTCGTCCGGCGATGCCTGTGTTGCTGAATACCAGCAGGCCGGTCGTGGCCGTCGCGGTCGCAAATGGTTCTCGCCATTTGGCGCCAATCTCTATCTGTCCATGTACTGGCGTCTGGAGCAGGGGCCTGCCGCAGCCATTGGCCTGAGTCTGGTCATTGGTATCGTCATGGCGGAAGTGCTGCACGATCTGGGTGCCGATCGGGTCCGAGTTAAGTGGCCAAACGATCTGTACCTTAACGATCGTAAACTTGCCGGTATTCTGGTCGAACTGACGGGTAAAACCGGTGATGCGGCGCAAATTGTTATTGGCGCGGGCCTCAATATGGTGATGCGTACTGTCCAGGATGATGTGGTGAATCAGGCCTGGACCAATCTCCAGGAGGCGGGGATCGTCATCGATCGTAACACCCTTGCCGTGCGCATGATTAAAGAGCTGCGCAGCTCACTCACGCTTTTTGAACAGGAAGGCCTGGCACCGTTCCTGTCTCGTTGGGAAAAGCTGGATAACTTCATCAACCGTCCGGTGAAGCTGCTGATTGGTGATAAAGAGATTTACGGCATTTCCCGCGGTATTGACGCACAGGGCGCGCTGCTTCTGGAGCAGGATGGCGCGATCAAGCCCTGGGTGGGCGGTGAGATTTCCCTGCGAAGCGCCGAATAACCGGATGGAGTGAACGATGCGACAATCCCTCTGCGCTACCCTGGCATTTAACGATGGGGCAGCCTTCCGGAGAGCCCGAAATCACCTCTAAAGACGACGACGATTCGGCAAGTCTGAAAATGCAGGTGTGGATTTCAGCGCAATAATGACGCACTGACTATCCCCTCTCCCCTGTGGGAAGAGGGGTAAATCAGTTACTGCGGATACGGTACCCAGTCCCCGCCGTTCAGGCGAACGTACGGTTTGTTCTGATACTGAATCACTACCGCGTTGGCGTTCTCGGAGACTTCAGCCGTTTGCGGCAGGTTGCTGGTGAGCTGATCCCAGTTCACGCTATCTTCCACAAACAGCTTCCCGTCAACGGCGCGGGCAACCAGTTCTGAAATCGCCAGATAGCTGCTTGGCTGGGTAATCTCAATTGGTGCGCCCTGGTGCGGTGCCTTCATACCAAAGAATTTAATGCCTGCAGGCACGTTGGTAATGGACGGGCTTGGGATATCGCGCAGACCGGATACCTGCATTCTGTCGCCTTTCAGCGCGCCACCGTGCTCAGGTACCACGACCACCATCACTTTACGGCCAGATTTTTCCAGCTCCGTGAAGAACGCGTCCAGCTCGTCGAAGAATTTCTGCGCCCGCACTTTGTAATCCGCCGTTTTACTCACCCCCGGGAAGTGGTTACCGTCGTGAAGCGGCAGGGTGTTATAGAACGTTGCACTGCGCGGATTACTGTCTTTTTCGATGGTCTGCAGCCAGCGCTGCAGCACGGCAGTATCGTCATAAACCGGCGAGCCATCGAAGCCCAGCAGCGTAACGGGAAGACCGGTTTGATCCATCAGTGGCGCCTGCATGCCACCCTGTTCACGTACCTCTTTCAGGAAGTTACCGAACTGACCGTTATGCCCCAGCATCAGGTGCTGCGTAAAGCCCAGCTTCGCGAGATTATCGAACAAATAACACTGGTTGCCAGCGGGCTGATACAGGTTTTTATGCGATGCCTGACCGCAGCTTGCTCGCAGCAGGCGGATTGCCGCCGGGCCGCTGTATGAGGTGGCAGAGTTAAAATCTTTAAACTGGATGTCAAAGTGGGACCACAGCGGGTGAGACATCAAACCGGCGGCATCCACGTCGGCCCAGGAGAGGGAACAGATGTTAATCACCAGCAGCTCAAACGGCTGCGCATCGGCTGGCAGCGCATCCGGGAATTTCGTCTGTCGCTTATCTTCAGCGGTATAGAAGCTGGAGAGCCAGGCATTAAGATTGGTGGAGGTCGGCGGTGCAGTCTGCGCTGGAATATCGCCCACCACCGGCGTATCGCCTGCCGTTGTAACGGTAGCCGCTGCGCTTCCTCCCGTCGTGGTCACCGTTGTCGTCGGCTGGCCGGCAGGCCACAGCGAAAAGCTTGGCCCCGCCAGCGTCAGCACGTTAAGCCAGATCATAATGGCGACGACAAACACCGTGACGCGGATCCACTGAGACAGGAACAGCCAGGCAACCAGCAGGACAAAGACGGCGCCAATCATCTGCCAGTTAATGAAACGCTCAACCAGGTCAAGCATATAGTCTGCGCTAAAGCCCGCGACCTGCGATCCCTGGCTCATTATGCTTTCCGGACCAGGCAGCCAGGTATCGTGCCAGAACAGCGCAAAGCCGATGGGGATGGCCACCCAATGGCGTAAACGATGCAGCCTGATGTTCGGCAGAGGCATCAGCAGGAAGGCCATAAACACCAGGTTAAGCAGGGGATGGAAATTCAGATAACCTGCCCAAAGCAGGCCAAACTTCACCAGAAAGTAGAAGTTCCAGCCGGAAAGGCCGCGCCAGTATTGCCAGAGCGGCGAGGGTGACGAAGCGGTATAGGAAGAATTAGTCATGTTTACGGTCTGCCTTGACGTGTGATGCCCGTGTCAGTGTTCCGGCTGGTTTTACATAGCGAGGTTTTACAAACATCACTCTGGCCGTATCACGGATACGGCGTATGGAATGGCGTGCATAGTAGCCAAGCGGGAAAAAGATCAGCGCGCAGAATACGACCAGTTGGATGATATCGCTGATATTCATGATGGTGCGTTCTCCCCGTTCTCAGTTAATAAGCGAAGGGGTTCCGGAACCCGACGCCAGACATGTCCGTCATGTCTGGCATTGAGGAGCGGTTTTACATCGCTCGTAATTGCGAGCGGTTTAACCCATTGTTCAGGCTGGAGAGCGCGCATTTGCACCAGCTCTGCGCTGATAGCATTATCTTCGAACCAAATCATACGGTTCGAGAAAATATCCCCGGTAGGCAGGGGGAAGATGTGGTTAAGCGCGGTATCAAGATCGTTGACCCGGCAAAACGACAAAAACAGCACCAGGCGATTGTCGCCAATGGTCATGATGTCCCCTGTACGGTTCGGGCGACACAGGGTGAGCGCCTGCTCAACGCGAATGCCCGGGACCGGCCGCAGGGCAACCATAACCCCTTTCCCGTCCGCCGGAAGTAACGTGTTGCTCATCATGTTGCCGACGGCATCGCAGAACGTATCCCATTTCTGGTAGCCACGCAGCTTCATCGGCTGGGTCATGGAGAGCAGCGTGGAGATATCTTCCGGGACATGGCGACTGAACTGCTGACCCTGAACGCTTTCAATAAGCGTCAGGCAGCGTGACAGTGGCGCATTCCAGGGGATCACCATATTTGCCCCGCAGCCCAGAAGCAGACGCTCATCGGTAGCGCGCAGGCTGGTATTATTTTCGCGTACCACAATTTTTAACGCGCTGCCGCGCTGGCGGCGCAGGGTGTGAATTTGTCTCGCCAGCGTTTCAATCTGATTATTCTGCATCAACGAGAAAACGAGGGTGGCTGCCTGGGTGGTGCGGGCTTCATGAAAAAGCGCTTCGTTAGACTCAAACAGTGTCCAGTTTTCCGAAAGCGCGGGCGCGCCCTCTAAAACCGCAATATGGCTCAGGATGCGCTTTTCATCGCTGCGCGGCTGCACCACGGTTTCTTCCTGCTGTGCCAGGTGCCATTTCCCCTCAATATGTTTAAGAGTCAGCTGTTGCCTGGCGCTCACGCCCTTTTCATTGCACCAGAAGGCAATATCGTAGAGATAGCTGCCTGCCTGGTCACGAAGACTTGCCAGTCCGAACAGGGAGCGATATTCGCCCATCAAAAGTGAGAACAGCTTGTCATTATTACTGCCGGGGTTGACGACCAATAGCGTGCAATTTTGAAACTTTGCCCATTTATTGATTTTTTCCAGCCACGACAGCAGTTTTTCAGCAGGAATATTTTGCAGTATGTTATTTGCACATTTAAGAATCACTAAATAGTGATCCGGATCTATAGAGCACTGAACGTCGCGGGACAAAAAGTATAGACTATCCGCTTCCGCTGACATAGAAAACAAACGTACTTTCTGGGGGCCGCTGTCGCTTTCGAGCGTAATAATTTTCTTCGGCTCTTCGCCCATGCTAATGACGGCCACGCGGGAATCCTTATCCTGAGCGGCAATTGTCTGGTTTACCAGGCTGATAGCGTCTTCATTACGATCCGTATTAATCCACCAGACTCCACCGACTGGCATGTGGCTCAATTCGTCCCATAATGACTGGATGCCAATAGAAAATATGGAGTCCACGATGTCCCTCTTTTCGTCTAATTTGCCTGTATCTCAGTTTACTAGCGAAAGCGTAGAAATAAACCTAACATTGAAATTAAAGAACATCAGATTTAGCATGTAAATGAAATTTGTCAGGGCAGGATGCCCCGCAACTTCCGAGCGTGCGATTTTCCTCAAAGGGATGGAATAAGAATGGATAATAACGAACCTGCAACCCCAGTCGACTCGACTCTGGGTTACACATTCCAAAACGATTTTCTGGCGCTGGCGCAGGCCTTTTCTCTACCTGAAATAGATTACACCGATATTTCCCAGCGGGAACAGTTGGCTGCTGCTATTAAACGCTGGCCGTTATTAGCTGAATTCGCCCATCAACATTAAGGGAGCCATTGATGGCCATACTCGGATTACAGGGCGTCCGTGGCGGTGTGGGTACCACATCTGTTACCGCGGCGCTGGCGTGGTCATTACAGCTTTTAGGTGAATCGGTGCTGGTGATTGACGCCTGCGCCGATAATTTGCTGCGTATGTCGTTCAACGTCGATTTCACTCGCGAAGAGGGCTGGGCCCGCGCGCTGCTTGATGACAAAGACTGGCGGGATGCGGGGCTACGCTATACCTCCCAGCTGGATTTACTGCCTTTTGGCCAACTGACCACCACAGAACGCGAGAATGAAGCCGCCTATCAGCGTCTGTTTTCGCAGTTCACGCTTGCGCTGCAGAGCCTGAAAGAAAAGGGGCACTACCAGTGGATCCTGCTGGATCTGCCGCACGGCGCCGGGACGCTGACCCGGCAGCTCATCGCCCAGTGCGATCATGTACTTTCCGTGGTGAACGTCGATGCGAACTGCCATATTCGCCTGCATCAGCAGGGGCTGCCTCAGAACGCACACCTCCTGATTAACGATTTACGTATCGGTAGCCAAATCCAGGACGACCTCTATCAGGTGTGGCTGCAAAGCCAGCGCCGCCTGCTTCCCATTGTGATTCATCGGGATGAGGGGATGGCGGAATGCCTCGCCTCCAAGCAGCCGCTGGGCGAATACCGCAGCGACTCGCTGGCAGCAGAAGAGATCCTGACGCTGGCGAACTGGTGTCTGCTGAACTTCGCCAGCAAGGCGGAGCCTGCCGGGAGTTCGGTATGAGTCGACTCGCCAGCTGGCTTCTCATCCCGCCGGTCAGTTCGCGTTTGAGCGACCATTACCGGCACTTTCGCCGGCATGGTGCTCCGGCATTCAGTGCCGCGCTCGGCTGTTTCTGGCTGATTCTGGCCTGGACGTTCATTCCACTCGAGCACCCGCGCTGGCAGCGCATCCGTGCGCGTCACGGCGAATTATACCCACACATTAACCCCGACCGACCACGGCCTTTGGACCCGGCGCGCTATCTTATTCAGGCCGTCTGGCTGGCAATATCGTCATCCCGAACGGAGAAAATAACGCCGCACTGGCGCAGCTATTCCCGCGTACAGCAGTTACGTGAACGCTATCACCAGTGGCTGGATAAACTGCCCGCTAGCGTCAGCGATAAGACCAGCCATCTGGATAACCATAAAGAGCTTGGGCATCTCCACCCAGGCTTGCGGCGTTTTATTCTCGGCGTGATTGTCGTGTTCTCGCTCATTCTGGCGCTGGTCTGTATTACGCAACCTTTCAACCCGCTGGCGCAATTCATCTTCCTGATCTTGCTGTGGGGCGTGGCGTTGCTGGTTCGTCGTATTCCGGGCCGTTTCTCGGCGCTGATGCTGATTGTGCTGTCGCTGACGGTTTCCTGCCGCTACATCTGGTGGCGTTACACCTCAACGCTGAACTGGGACGACCCGGTCAGCCTGGTGTGCGGTCTGGTGCTGCTTTTTGCTGAGACCTACGCGTGGATTGTGCTGGTGCTAGGCTATTTCCAGGTGATCTGGCCGCTCAACCGCCAGCCGGTTCCGCTGCCTAAAGACACCACGCAGTGGCCGACCGTCGATCTCTTCGTCCCGACCTACAACGAAGACCTGAGCGTGGTGAAAAACACCATCTATGCCGCGCTGGGCATCGACTGGCCGAAAGATAAGCTCAAAGTCTGGATCCTGGATGACGGCAACCGTCCGGCGTTTCGCCAGTTCGCGGAGGAGGTCGGCGTTGAGTACATCGCCCGCCCGACGCATGAACACGCTAAGGCGGGGAACATCAACAACGCCCTGAAGTATGCCTCCGGGGAGTTCGTCTCGATTTTTGACTGTGACCACGTGCCGACGCGCTCGTTCCTGCAGATGACCATGGGCTGGTTCCTGAAAGAGAAAGAGCTGGCGATGATGCAGACGCCGCACCACTTCTTCTCGCCGGACCCGTTTGAACGTAACCTTGGCCGCTTCCGCAAAACCCCGAACGAAGGCACGCTGTTCTATGGGCTGGTGCAGGACGGGAACGACATGTGGGATGCCACCTTCTTCTGCGGCTCCTGCGCGGTTATCCGCCGTAAGCCGCTGGATGAAATCGGCGGAATAGCCGTTGAAACGGTAACGGAAGATGCGCATACCTCGCTGCGCCTGCACCGTCGGGGCTATACCTCTGCCTATATGCGTATCCCTCAGGCCGCCGGTCTGGCGACGGAATCTCTCTCCGCGCACATCGGTCAGCGTATTCGCTGGGCGCGCGGCATGGTGCAGATTTTCCGCCTCGATAACCCGCTGATAGGCAAAGGGCTCAAGCTGGCGCAACGTCTCTGCTACGTCAACGCCATGTTCCACTTCTTGTCCGGCATCCCGCGGCTGATCTTCCTGACCGCGCCGCTGGCGTTCCTGCTCCTTCACGCCTATATCATTTACGCCCCCGCGCTGATGATTGCGCTGTTCGTTCTGCCGCACATGATCCACGCGAGCCTGACGAACTCGAAGATTCAGGGCAAATACCGGCACTCCTTCTGGAGTGAAATCTACGAAACGGTGCTGGCGTGGTACATCGCGCCGCCGACGATGGTCGCGCTGATTAACCCGCACAAAGGGAAATTCAACGTCACCGCGAAGGGCGGGCTGGTGGAAGAAGAGTACGTCGACTGGGTGATCTCCCGCCCGTATATCTTCCTCGTGCTGCTGAATATTGTCGGCGTGATCGCCGGTATCTGGCGCTACTTCTACGGCCCGGAAAACGAAATCCTGACCGTCTTCGTCAGTATGGCCTGGGTGTTCTACAACCTGATTATCCTCGGCGGCGCGGTGGCGGTGTCGGTAGAGAGTAAACAGGTTCGTCGCGCGCATCGCGTTGAAATCTGCATGCCTGCGGCGATCGCCCGTGAAGATGGTCACCTCTTCTCCTGTACGGTGCACGACTTCTCTGACGGTGGCCTGGGGATCAAAATCAACGGCCAGGCGAAAGTGCTGGAAGGGCAGAAGGTTAACCTGCTGCTTAAGCGCGGTCAGCAGGAGTATGTCTTCCCGACGCAGGTTGTGCGTGTGGCAGGCAGTGAAGTGGGTCTGCAGCTGATGCCGTTGACCAAAAAGCAACACATTGATTTTGTGCAGTGTACGTTTGCCCGTGCGGATACATGGGCTCTCTGGCAGGACAGCTTCCCGGAAGATAAACCACTGGAAAGCCTGCTGGATATTCTGAAGCTGGGGTTCCGTGGCTATCGTCACCTTGCAGAATTTGCCCCGTCGTCGGTGAAATTAATTTTCCGGTCACTTACTTCGCTGGTTTCCTGGGTCGTGTCGTTCATTCCTCGTCGTCCCGAGCGGGATGAGACGAAGCAGGCGGACCCGGTTATGGCTCAACAATGATGATAACGCGATGAAAACAAAACTTTCCTGGTTATGTGCAGTGGCAATGGGAGTGAGTGCACTTCCCGCAACAATGGCTAACGCAGCACCCGGTAACGCAGCGGCGACGCCTGCGCCGACGGTCCCTGTCGTCGCGCAGGCAACCGATCCGGTTGTTACGGCGGCACCCGGTCAAACAGAAAACATCATTCCGAACCAGCCAACGGAGGGGAACACCCTGCCGGTCGAGAATCCGGTCATCGGGCAGGTGATGCCGGGCGTGCGGGGGGCTAACGCGCCCGTTGTCGCGGATAATGTGCCGTCGCGGGACGTGAAGCTGACCTTCGCGCAAATCGCGCCGCCGCCGGGCAGCATGGTGCTGCGCGGCGTCAACCCTAACGGCAGCATTGAATTTGGTATGCGCAGCGATGAGGTTGTTTCAAATGCGGTACTGAACCTTGAATACACCCCGTCGCCATCCCTGCTGCCGACGCAGTCTCAGCTGAAGGTCTACCTGAACGATGAACTGATGGACGTTCTGCCGGTGACCAAAGAGCAGCTGGGTAAGAAAACACAGGCGCAGGTGCCGATTAACCCGCTCTTCATCACCGACTTTAACCGTATCCGTCTGGAGTTTGTTGGTCACTACCGCGATGTCTGCGAAAACCCCGCCAGCAACACGCTGTGGCTGGACGTCGGGCGTAACTCCTCGCTGCAGATGACCTACCAGCCGCTGGCGCTGAAAAACGATCTGTCGGCGTTCCCGGTTCCGTTCTTCGACCCGCGTGATAACCGTCCGCTCACGCTGCCGATGGTGTTTGCATCGTCCCCTGACGTGACCGAGCAGCTGGCGGCGACCATTGTGGCCTCCTGGTTTGGCTCCCGCTCCGGCTGGCGCGGTCAGAACTTCCCGGTGATGTATGACAAAATGCCGGACAGGAACGCGATTGTCTTTGCAACCAACGCGAAGCGTCCGGGCTTCCTGCGCGACCACCCGGAAGTCAAAGCGCCAACCATTGAGATGGTAAGCCACCCGGATAACCCGTACGTGAAGCTGCTGGTGGTCTTTGGTCGTGATGATAAAGATCTGGTCCAGGCCGCGAAGGCGATTGCTCAGGGCAACGTCCTTTTCCGCGGCAACAGCGTGGTGGTGGACGAAGTTAAGCCGCTGCTGGCGCGTAAACCTTATGACGCGCCAAACTGGGTGCGTACCGACCGCGCCGTGACGTTTGGTGAACTAAAAACCTATGAAGAGCAGCTGCAGGCGTCCGGGCTGGAGCCATCGCCGATTAGCCTGTCGCTGAACCTGCCGCCGGATCTGTACCTGCTGCGCACCAACGGCATTGATATCAATCTCAACTACCGCTATACCGCGCCGGCGACGAAAGACAGCTCGCGCATGGATATCAGCCTGAACAACCAGTTCCTGCAATCGTTCAGTCTGCAAAGTACCCAGGACACCAACCGTCTGATGCTCCGCCTGCCGGTGCTGCAGGGGCTGCTGGACGGAAAAACGGACGTCTCTATTCCGGCGCTGAAGCTTGGCGCGATCAACCAACTGCGTTTTGATTTCCAGTACATGAACCCGATGCCTGGCGGTTCGGTGGATAACTGCATCACCTTCCAGCC
The DNA here is from genome assembly GCF_014895875.1 of Enterobacter cloacae complex sp. P12RS. Classification (NCBI taxonomy): domain Bacteria; kingdom Pseudomonadati; phylum Pseudomonadota; class Gammaproteobacteria; order Enterobacterales; family Enterobacteriaceae; genus Enterobacter; species Enterobacter cloacae complex sp. P12RS. The sequence goes on along the minus strand of NZ_JADBQO010000017.1, from coordinate 74,062 downwards.
GGTACAAAACCACGTTGTGATCGGCGATGAGTCGACCATCGACTTCTCGAAGTACTACCATTTCCTGGCGATGCCGGATCTGCGTGCCTTTGCTAACGCAGGTTTCCCGTTCAGCCGCATGGCCGATCTCTCTGAATCCATTGTGGTGATGCCAAAAGCGCCAAACGAAGGTCAGGTGACGACCCTGCTCGACACCATGGCAACCGTAGGCGCGCAAACCGGATTACCGGCAGTTAACGTCACGTTGACGGACGATGGCAGTCAGATCCAGAACAAAGATGCGGATATCATGGTGATCGGCACCATCCCGGACAAGCTGAAGGATGAAAAACGTATCGACCTGCTGGTGAAAGCCACCGAGTCGTGGGTTAACACGCCGCTTCGCCAGACCGAGTTCCCAAGCATTATGCCGGACGTGAACGACCGTAAGGCCAGCGCGCAGACGGCCGTAACCTCTCAGGGGGCGATGGCTGCGGTGGTGGGCTTCCAGTCTCCTTTCAACGATCAGCGTAGCGTGATAGCCCTGCTGGCGGACAGCCCGCGTGGCTATGAACTGCTGAATACCGCGATGAACGACAGCGGCAAACGTGCCGCGATGTTTGGTTCTGTGTCGGTGATCCGCGAGTCCGGCGTCAACAGCCTGCGCGTGGGTGATGTGTATTACGTCGGCCATCTGCCGTGGTTTGAGCGCCTGTGGTATGCGCTGTCGAACCATCCGGTTCTGCTCGCCATCCTGGCTGCGGTCAGCGTGGTCTTGCTGGCATGGGTGCTGTGGCGTCTGCTGCGCATCATCAGCCGTCGTCGCCTTAACCCGGATGAGTAAGACGTGATGAAAGCCTTTCGCTGGTGTGTAGTCGCAGCGTTGATGCTGGCGGCGATCCCTCTTCGCGCCGCCTGTACCTGGCCTGCCTGGGAGCAGTTTAAAAAGGATTACATCAGCGAGGGCGGGCGCGTCATCGATCCGAGCGACACGCGCAAAATTACAACGTCGGAAGGGCAAAGCTATGCGTTGTTCTTTGCCCTGGCCGCTAACGATCGCAAGGCGTTTGACCAGCTGCTGACGTGGACGCGCGATAACCTCGCCAGCGGCAATCTCAACGATCGTCTGCCCGCCTGGCTCTGGGGACAGAAAGACAAAGAAAACTGGGGGGTGATTGATACCAACTCCGCCTCAGATGCCGATGTCTGGATTGCCTGGTCGCTGCTCGAAGCGGGCCGGTTATGGAAAGACCCGGACTATACCCAAACGGGCAAGGCACTGCTAAAACGCATTGCCAGCGAGGAAGTAGTGAAAGTGCCGGGGCTCGGCTCAATGCTGCTTCCCGGTAAAGTCGGTTTTGCCGAAGAAAACGCCTGGCGCTTTAACCCCAGCTACCTTCCTCCACAGTTAGCGAGCTATTTCACCCGCTACGGTGCCCCGTGGACCACGCTGCGTGAAACCAATCTGCGGCTGCTGCTGGAAAGCGCGCCGAAGGGATTCTCGCCGAACTGGGTGCAGTATCAGAAAAACAAAGGCTGGCAGCTACAGCAGGATAAAACGCTGGAAGGGGGCTATGACGCCATCCGTGTCTATCTTTGGGTGGGCATGATGAGCGATAAAGATCCTCAAAAAGCCCGGCTGCTGACGCGCTTCCAGCCGATGGCGGCAAAGACAATCAAACAGGGCGTGCCGCCGGAGAAAGTGGATGTAGCGACGGGTAAACACACCGGCAATGGCCCGGTCGGGTTCTCTGCCGCGATGCTGCCGTTTTTACAGCAGCGCGATGCCCAGGCGGTTCAGCGCCAGCGCGTGGCAGATCATTTTCCCGATAACAATGCCTACTACAGCTATGTATTGACTCTTTTTGGTCAGGGATGGGATCAGCATCGTTTTCGCTTCACCGCTAAGGGTGAATTAATACCGGATTGGGGCCAGGAATGCGCAAGTTCACAGTAAATCTACTCACTCTATCGCTTGGGCTGGCACTGATGCCGCTGGCGCAGGCCGTTAACTCTCCGCAGCAGAAACAGCTGCTGGAGCAGGTCCGGCTGGGCGAATCGACCCATCGCGAGGATTTGGTTCGTCAGTCGCTCTACCGTCTTGAGCTGATCGATCCGAACAACCCTGACGTCATTGCCGCCCGCTTTCGCTACCTGCTGCGCCAGGGCGATAACGCCGGAGCGCAAAAAGAGCTGGACCGCCTGAAGGGGATCGCCCCTGACTCCGGCGCGTACCAGTCCTCACGCAATACCATGCTGCTTTCCACCCCGGATGGCCGCCAGCAGCTTCAGCAGGCGCGCTTACTCGCTACGACAGGGCACACGCAGGAGGCGATTGCCGCCTATGACAAGCTCTTTGACGGCAACCCGCCGGGCGGCGACGTGGCGACGGAATACTGGAATGTGGTGGCGAAAGATCCTGCCCGTCGCGCTTCGGCCATCAACCAGCTGAAAAAAATAAACAGCAGCAGCCCCGGGAATACCCAGCTCCAGACGACGCTGGCCCAGCTTCTGTTCCAGAGCGGACGCCGTGATGAAGGCTTTGCGGTGCTGCAGGAGATGGCTAAATCCACCGGCGGCCGCGGCCAGGCCTCTGACATGTGGTATGAGCAGATCAAAGACCAGCCTGCCAGCAGCGCCAGCGTCACCGCGCTGCAAAAATACCTGACCGTCTTCAGCGACGGCGATAGCGTCGCGGCGGCGCGCGCCCAGCTTGAGGCGCAGCAAAAGCAGCTCGCTGACCCGGCGTTCCGCGCGAAAGCGGAAGGTCTGGCGGCAGTGGATGCCGGGCAGGGGAGTAAGGCGGTGGCGGAGCTGCAAAAAGCCGTCAGCGCCAACCATGCCGACAGTGAAGCGGTGGGTGCCCTTGGGCAGGCCTATTCCCAGAAAGGCGACCGCGCCCGCGCGGTGGCACAGTTTGAAAAGGCGATTGCCCTCGATCCGCAGAGCGATAACCGCGGGAAATGGGACAGCTTGCTGAAGGTTAACCGCTACTGGCTGCTGATCCAGCAGGGGGATGCGGCGCTGAAGGCGAATAACCCGGCGCAGGCGGAGCGTTACTATCAGCAGGCGCGCAACGTCGACAATACCGACAGCTATGCGGTGCTGGGGCTGGGAGATGCTGCCGCCGCGCGTAAAGATAACGACGCGGCGGAGCGTTATTACCGCCAGGCGTTACGTATGGACAGCAGCAACAGCAATGCGGTTCGCGGCCTTGCCAATGTTTACCGCGCGCAGTCCCCGGAGAAAGCCTCGCAGTTTATCCAGTCGCTCTCTGCCAGCCAGCGCCGGAGTATTGATGATATTGAGCGTAGCCTGACTAACGAGCAGCTTTCCGCCCAGGCAGAACAGCTGGAGAGTCAGGGGAAATACGCTCAGGCGGCAGAAATTCAGCGTCGCCGTCTGGCACTCTCGCCCGGTGACGTCTGGATAACGTATCGTCTCTCGCGCGATCTCTACAGCGCGGGCCAGCGCAGCCAGGCGGATACCCTGATGCGCCAGCTTGCCAGCCAGAAACCGTCTGACCCGGAGCAGGTGTATGCCAACGGGCTCTACCTGTCCGGAAACGATCAGGACCGGGCCGCGCTGGCGCATCTGAATACCCTGCCGCGCAGCCAGTGGAACGGCAATATTCAGGAGCTTGCCGACCGTCTGCAAAGCAATCAGGTGCTGGAAACCGCCAACCGCCTGCGCGACAGCGGCAAAGAGCAGGAGGCAGAAAATCTTCTGCGTCAACAGCCTGCCTCAACCCGCATCGACCTGACGCTGGCGGACTGGGCGCAGCAGCGTGGCGATCTGAACGCGGCGAAAACGACGTACAGCGCCGTCCTGCAGCGTGAGCCGCAGAACGAAGACGCGATCCTCGGTCTGACCGAAATTTACAGCGCGGAAGGTAACAAAGATGCCGCCCGTGCGGAGCTCGCGAAACTGCCCGCAGCGCAAAACGGCCAGCCGCCGTCGCTCAATATGCAGCGCCGGATCGCGATGGCGCAGGCAGGTCTGGGCGATTCCTCTGCCGCAGAACAGACCTTCAGCAAAATCATTCCGCAGGCTAAATCGCAGCCCGCCTCCATGGAAAGCGCGCTGGTGCTGCGTGATGCTGCCCGCTTCCAGACGCAAAACGGCCAGCCGCAGCAGGCGCTGGAGACGTATAAAGATGCGATGGTGTCGTCCGGCATCACCACGACGCGTCCGGTGGACAATGACAGTTTCACCCGTCTGACGCGTAACGATGAAAAAGATGACTGGCTGAAGCGCGGCGTGCGCAGTGACGCCGGTGATTTGTACCGGCAGCAGGATGTTAACGTCACGCTGCAGCACGACTACTGGGGCTCCAGCGGCACGGGCGGCTATTCCGACCTGAAAGCGCATACCACCATGCTCCAGGTGGACGCCCCACTCTCTGACGGGCGCATGTTCTTCAGAAGCGATCTGGTCAACATGGACGCCGGCACCTTTGATAACAATAACGGAACCTACGACCCTAAATGGGGGACCTGCTACGACACGCCGTGTAGCGGCAACACCAGCCAGAGCGACAGCGGCGCCAGCGTCGCCGTTGGCTGGCAGAATAAAACCTGGGCGATGGATATTGGTACCACGCCAATGGGCTTTGACGTCGTCGACGTGGTGGGCGGTATCAGCTACAGCAGCGATTTAGGCCCCATCGGCTACACCGTCAACGCCCATCGTCGGCCTATCTCCAGCTCTCTGCTGGCGTTCGCCGGGCAAAAAGATACCAATACCGGCACCACCTGGGGCGGCGTGCGCGCGACGGGCGGCGGGGTAAGCATCAGCTATGACAAAGGCGAGGCGAACGGCGTCTGGTCAAGCCTGAACGCGGAAACGCTGACCGGTAAAAATGTGGAAGATAACTGGCGCGTCCGCTGGATGACGGGTTATTACTACAAGCTCATTAATAAAAACAACGAGCGCCTGACGGTCGGTGTCTCCAATATGCTCTGGCACTACGATAAGGATCTGAGCGGCTATTCCCTCGGTCAGGGCGGCTACTACAGCCCGCAGGAGTATGTCTCCTTCGCGCTGCCGGTGACCTGGCGTAAGCGTACGGAAAACTGGTCCTGGGAGCTGGGTGGCTCGGTGTCCTGGTCCCACTCCAAAACCAAAGACGAGCTGCGTTACCCGATCCAGAGCCTGATCCCGACCGATGAGCCAGGCCGCTATACCGACCGTGGCGCGATGGAAACCGGCAGCTCCTCCTCCGGGACGGGTTATACCGCGCGGGCAATTATCGAACGCCGGGTCACCTCCAACTGGTTTGTGGGCATGGGCGTGGATATTCAGGAAGCGAAAGATTACACCCCAAGCCATGCGCTAATTTATGTGCGCTACTCTGCTGCAGGCTGGCAGGGCGATATGGACTTACCGCCGCAGCCGCTTATTCCTTATGCGGACTGGTAATCGGATTTTCCTTAATCCATTTGTAAGTCTCTCTTAATAGCGCGGCAATCGGGTATACTCAGGCGCGCCAGGTTTACACCCTGGCGCGCCCTGCGCTTCGAGTTTTGTGGAGAGTCATTTTGCGTGTCAGCCGTTCCTTAACGATCAAACAAATGGCGATGGTCTCTGCCGTCACTATGCTGTTTGTACTGCTCTTCTGCGTAATTTTGCTGTTTCATTCCGTACAGCAGAATCGCTATAACACGGCTTCGCAGTTAGAAAGTATCGCCCGCTCGGTGCGCGGCCCGCTCTCCGCCTCGATCCTGAAAGGGGACATTCCCGAAGCGGAAACCATCTTAAAGCGCATTCAGCCTGCCGGGGTCGTTAGCCGCGCCGATGTCGTCTTACCCAACCAGTTCCAGGCGTTGCGGATGAGTTTTATCCCGGAGCGTCCCGTCCCGATGATGGTGATGCGCCTGTTTGAACTGCCGGTGCAAATTTCTCTGCCTCTCTATTCGCTTGAACGTCCTGCCAATCCGCAGCCACTGGCCTACCTGGTTCTGCAGGCGGACTCGTACCGGATGTATAAATTCGTCATGAGTTGGGTGGTTACGTTAGTGACCACTTGCTTACTTATGACCCTGATCATCAGCGTAGCGCTGACGTGGTGTATAAACCGCCTCATTGTTCACCCGCTGCGCCGTATCGCCCGCGAGCTGAATGGGCTTTCGCCGCAGGATCAACTGGGGCACCAGCTTGAGCTGCCGCGTCTGCACCAGGACGATGAGATCGGTATGCTGGTGCGCAGCTACAACCTCAACCAGCAGCGCATCCAGCGTCATCAGGATGAGCTAAACAACAGCGCCACGCGCTTCCCTGTGTCGGAGCTACCTAATAAAGCGTTTCTGATGGCAATGCTGGAGCAGACCGTTGCGCGGCAGCAAACCACGGCGCTGATGGTGATTGCCTGTGAAACCCTGCAGGACACGGCGGGCGTGCTCAAGGAGAGCCAGCGTGAAATGCTGCTGCTGACGCTGGTGGAAAAGGTGAAGTCTGTCCTTGCTCCGCGCATGGTGCTGACCCAGGTCAGCGGTTACGACCTGGTGGTGATTGCCAACGGCGTGAAAGAGCCGTGGCACGCCATCACATTAGGTCAGCAAGTACTCACTGTCATAAATGAGCGGCTGCCCGTGCAGGGCATCCAGCTTCGTCCGAGCGCCAGTATCGGTATCGCCATGTACTACGGTGATTTAACGGCGGAACAGCTGTACCGCCGCGCGTTCTCGGCGGCGTTTACCGCCCGGCGCAAAGGGAAAAATCAGATCCAGTTCTTCGACCCGGAGCAGATGGAAAAGGCGCAGCAGCGCCTGACGGAAGAGAGCGATATCCTGACCGCGCTGGATAACCGTCAGTTCGCCCTCTGGCTACAGCCGCAGGTGAATTTACAGACGGGGGAAGTGAAAAGCGCCGAGGCGCTGCTCCGCCTGCAGCAGCCGGATGGCTCCTGGGAGCTGCCGGAGGGGCTGATTGAGCGCATCGAATCCTGCGGCCTGATGGTCACCGTTGGCTATTGGGTACTGGAGGAGTCCTGCCGCCAGCTTGCCGCCTGGCAGGAGCGCGGCGTAACGCTGCCGCTGTCGGTCAACTTGTCTGCCCTGCAGCTTATGCATCCGACGATGGTCTCCGAGATGCTGGAGCTGATCCACCGCTACCGGATCAAGCCTGATACGCTGACGCTGGAAGTGACGGAGAGCCGGCGCATTGACGATCCTAACGACGCGGTGGCCATCCTGAAGCCGCTGCGCAATGCCGGCATTCGCATCGCGCTGGACGATTTTGGTATGGGCTACGCCGGGCTGCGCCAGCTTCAGCACATGAAAGCCCTGCCGGTGGACGTGCTCAAAATCGATAAATCGTTTGTCGACGGGCTGCCGGAGGACAGCAGCATGGTGCAGGCCATCGTCCAGATGGCGCGTAGCCTCAAGGTGCATCTTATTGCCGAGGGGATTGAAACCGAAGCGCAACGCGTCTGGCTGGCAGAGGCGGGCGTCGAGAGCGGCCAGGGCTACCTTTTTGCCCCGGCGGTGCCGCCGGATGTCTTCGAGCAGCGATACCTTTCTGGCGCTGACCATAACGCAAAAGTGTAATTTTGTTGCTGGCTTGTGCGAGCCAGTTCAAAGTTCTTAACATTTGTGTTTCAAATTTGAACCGGGTTTATTTCTGTCCTGTTATACGGGTGTTATTTTAGAGCCGCAGGTTAACCATAACCTTACAAAGCCTGTGGTTTTTCTTCCCAAGGACACCCTATGAAAACCTCACTCTTCAAAAGTCTTTATTTCCAGGTCCTGACAGCCATCGCCATCGGTATTCTGCTGGGTCACTATTACCCGGAGCTGGGCGCGCAAATGAAACCGCTTGGCGACGCGTTCGTTAAGCTCATTAAAATGGTCATCGCACCGGTGATCTTCTGTACGGTGGTAACGGGCATCGCTGGCATGGAAAGCATGAAGGCGGTGGGCCGTACCGGTGCAGTGGCGCTTCTCTACTTTGAAGTGGTCAGTACCCTTGCGCTGATTATTGGTCTGGTCATCGTCAACGTGGTACAGCCTGGCGCGGGTATGAACGTTGATCCCTCTACGCTGGATGCTAAAGCGGTCGCGGTCTATGCCGAACAGGCGAAGGATCAGGGCGTGGTCGCCTTCCTGCTGGACGTCATCCCTGGCAGCGTCATCGGCGCCTTCGCCAGCGGAAACATTCTGCAGGTGCTGCTGTTTGCCGTGATGTTTGGCTTCGCCCTGCACCGTCTGGGCAGCAAGGGCCAGCTTATCTTCAACGTGATTGAAAGCTTCTCGCAGGTCATCTTTGGCATCATCAATATGATCATGCGCCTGGCGCCGATCGGCGCCTTCGGTGCGATGGCCTTCACCATCGGCAAGTATGGCGTTGGCACGCTGGTGCAGCTGGGCCAGCTGATCATCTGCTTCTACATCACCTGTATTCTTTTCGTGGTGGTGGTGCTGGGCTCCATCGCCCGTGCGACAGGCTTCAGCATTTTCAAATTCATCCGCTACATCCGTGAAGAGCTGCTGATTGTTCTGGGGACCTCCTCTTCAGAATCGGCGCTGCCGCGTATGCTCGACAAGATGGAAAAGCTGGGGTGCCGTAAATCGGTGGTCGGCCTGGTGATCCCGACGGGGTACTCCTTCAACCTTGACGGTACCTCGATATACCTGACGATGGCGGCCGTGTTTATCGCCCAGGCGACCAACAGCCATATGGATATTTTCCATCAAATCACCCTGCTGGTGGTGCTCTTGCTGTCGTCTAAAGGGGCGGCGGGCGTGACGGGCAGCGGCTTTATCGTGCTGGCGGCCACCATTTCTGCGGTGGGGCATCTGCCGGTGGCGGGTCTGGCACTGATTCTTGGTATTGACCGCTTTATGTCTGAGGCGCGTGCTCTTACCAACCTGGTGGGTAATGGCGTGGCCACGGTGGTGGTCGCGAAATGGGTGAAAGAGCTGGATCACAAGAAGCTCAACGATACGCTGAATAATCGCGCGTCTGATAGCAAAAATCCTGGTTTAACCTCCTAATCTTGTCACAATTGCCCGCATTCCCTTGTCGGGATGCGGGCTCCTGCGCATAATAACTGTTCATACCTGTCATAATTCGACAAGATTTTTTTTGGGTATATTTCACTTCGGACCGTGACGTTTTGCCGAACGCGCGGTCTAATCGACGTGTTTTCATCGTCATCTTTTAGAGTGCAGCGCGTCGCGAGACACTCTTTTTAACCAGGAATGTTGATCAGGGGTTCACATGCAGGGCACAAAAATTCGACTCTTAACCGGCGGTTTGCTGATGATGGCAGCAGCCAGTTATGTGCAGGCAGATGCGCTCCAGCCAGACCCGGCCTGGCAACAAGGCACGTTAGCGAACGGTTTTCAGTGGCAGGTGTTATCTACTCCACAGCGTCCCAGCGATCGTATTGAAATCCGTCTGTCCGTAAATACCGGCTCCCTTACGGAAAGCACTCAGCAAACCGGTTTTAGCCATTTTATTCCCCGTCTGGCGCTTACGCAGAGCGGCAGCTTGCAGGCAGTACAGGTGCGTTCGCTGTGGCAACAGGCCATCGATCCGAAACGCCCCCTTCCTCCGGCTGTGGTCTCGTATGACTACACCATGTTTAACCTGAGCCTGCCAAATAACCGTAACGACCTGCTTAAAGAAGCCCTTACCTATCTCTCCGATGCCTCTGGCAACCTGGCGATTACGCCGGACACCGTGAACTATGCGTTGAGCAACGGCGACATGGTGGCGACCTGGCCTGCGGATACCAAAGAGGGCTGGTGGCGTTACCGTCTGAAAGGCTCAACATTGCTGGGGCACGATCCGGCAGAGCCGCTGAAGCAGCCGGTGGACGTCGAACAGGTAAAATCGTTCTACCAGAAATGGTACACCCCGGACGCGATGACGCTGATCGTCGTCGGCAATGTGGATAGCCGCGCGGTGGTTGAGCAGATCAACAAAGCGTTTGGCGATCTGAAGGGCAAACGCGAAACGCCAGCCCCTGTCCCGACGCTCTCTCCGCTGCGCGCCGAGCCTGTCAGCATTATGACGGACACCGTACGCCAGGACAGGCTCTCCGTGATGTGGGATAACGCCTGGCAGCCTATTCGCGAGTCTGCGGCGCTGCTGCGCTACTGGCGTGCCGATCTGGCGCGTGAAGCGTTGTTCTGGCACGTTCAGCAGACGCTCAGCAAAAACAACGTGAAGAACATTGGCCTTGGCTTTGACTGCCGCGTGCTGTTCCAGCGTGCGCAATGTGCCATTAACGTTGAATCACCGGGCGATAAACTGAATGCGAACCTGGGTGTGGTGGCGAAAGAGCTGGCAAAAGTGCGTAAAGAGGGGCTCTCTGAAGAGGAGTTCAACGCGCTGCTGGCCCAGAAAAAACTGGAGCTGCAGAAGCTGTTTGCCACCTACGCTCGCGCCGATACCGACATTCTGATCAGCCAGCGGATTCGCTCCCTGCAGAATCAGGTTGTCGACATTGCGCCTGAGCAGTACCAGAAGCTGCGTCAGGACTTCCTGAACGGTCTGACTGTGAATATGCTGAATCAGGATTTACGTCAGCAGCTGTCGCAGGATATGGCGTTGATCCTTCTGCAGCCGAAAGGCGAGCCGGAATATGACATGAAGGAACTTCAGAAGACCTGGGATTCCATTATGGCCACCGCGTCGCAGCCGGCGCAGGCTGCAACGGCTGATGATCTACACCAGGACGCGTCGGATATTCCGCAGGGGCAGTAACCCCCTCACGCTGGCCCTCTCCCCTTTGGGGAGAGGGTTAGGGGAAACTAAACAGGCATCGCCTCGCGCGGAATAATCGCCCCGCGATACTGAATCACGGTGCTGGCCGTCAGGTGCCCACGCTGTGCCGCCGCTTCCGGCGTTCCCCCCGTCAGGCGTACCGCCAGGTAGCCCGCGCTGAAGGAATCCCCCGCCGCAGTGGTATCAATCACTTTCTCTTTGGCCAGCTTCACCGCAGGGACCTCAACCACCGCTTCACCCGCAATCGCGACCAGGCACGACTCCGCGCCGCGCTTAATCACCACTTCGCTCACGCCTGCTGCGTGCGTGCGGGCAATCACGTCCTCAACCGGCTTTTCACCCCACAGGGCGTCTTCATCATCGAGCGTGAGGAAGGCGATGTCCGTGCACTGCAGCATCTGCTGATAAACCTGCTGCGTCTCTTCGCGGCTGGCCCACAGGCGCGGGCGGTAGTTGTTATCAAAAATCACCTTCCCGCCGTTGGCGCGGCATTCGCGCAGCAGCGAGAGCAGCTTTTCGCGGCTGGCCGGGCTTAAAATCGCCAGGCTAATGCCGCTCAGATAGAGATAGTCAAACGTCGCCAGCTCTTCGCAGATGGCCCCAGCGGCGTCGCTCTCCAGCCAGAATTTGGCCGCGGCTTCGTTACGCCAGTAATAAAACGTGCGTTCGCCGGTGCTGTCAGTTTCGATGTAGTACAGTCCAGGCAGGCGGTTTTCCATACGCTGGATCAGCGAGGTGTCAACATGTTCACTTTGCCAGGCTTCCAGCATCTGCTGGCTGAAGCTGTCCGTACCAAGGGCGGTGACGTAGTTCACGGTGAGTGCCTCAGGCGCAACCTGACGGGCAATGTAAACCGAGGTGTTTAACGTATCGCCACCAAATCCGCGGCTGACTTCCGCGCCTTTTTGTGACAGCTCAATCATGCATTCGCCAATCACGGCAATTTTTTTGGACATAGTCGTGAACCTGAACAGAAGAATTTTCAGCAGTGTGCGCCGAGTGAATTAGATGGTCAACTATATTAAAACGGTGTTCCATTATTTTATTTGAGCCAGCGCGTGTTCCGGCAAATTTCTGTCATCTTAATTTCATTTCCACGGTGAATTGAACATAAAGTTCTCAATTATCGCGCCGATAATCCTGTGACGAGTCCAGAAAGGCTATCCCAACAACAGGACATCTGAAATGAAGTCAGAGCAGGTTATCCAGCGGCTGAGCACTACGCCTGAGGCAAGTATTGAGAACTTGCAGGAGCATCGCTACTGGCTGCAATGTGAGCGCGCGTACACCTGGCAGCCGATCTATCGAACGGACGGTCGGCTGATGGCAATTGAGATTTTGACCGTCGTTACGCATCCCTCAAACCCTACTCAGCGCATCGCGCCGGATCGCTATTTTGCCGAAGTTGCCGTTCGCCAGCGTCTGGACGTGCTGGAAGAGCAGCTCCGTATGCTGGCGACGAAACAGGCCTTTTTCGAGCAGCATACGATCCTCGCCTCGGTGAACGTGGATGGCCCAACTCTGCTGGCGCTGCGTCAGAACGCGAAGCTGCAGGAGCTGATCGCCACCCTGCCGTGGCTGCGCTTTGAGCTGGTGGAGCACGTGCGCCTGCCGCAGGATTCCTCGTTTGCGTCAATGTGTGAATTTGGCCCACTGTGGCTGGATGACTTTGGCACCGGTATGGCGAACTTCTCGGCCCTCAGCGAAGTGCGCTATGACTACATCAAGGTGGCCCGCGATCTGTTCATCATGTTGCGCCAGACCCCGGAAGGGCGGAATCTGTTTACACTGTTATTGCAGTTGATGAATCGCTATTGCCAGGGGGTGATCGTTGAAGGCGTGGAAACGCTGGAAGAGTGGCGTGATGTGCAAAACTCTCCCGCAGCGGCGGCGCAAGGCTATTTCCTCTCTCGCCCCGTGCCGATGGATCTCCTCGAAAGCGCCAGAACGACCCTCTGATAGCCCCGTTTCCCTTTGTCTGGACTATAGTTTTACAGGACAGGTCATCAGGAAAGGGGATAACAATGACAAAAACAACCAGGGTCATTTCCTGGATTACAGGGATTTTCTTGTTGTTGATCGCGATCGTCGTCATCATTATCGCGACGTTTGACTGGAACCGCCTTAAGCCGACCATCAACCAGAAAGTCTCAACTGAGCTGAACCGTCCCTTCGCCATTCGTGGCGATCTGGGTGTGGTATGGGAGCGTCAGAAAGAGGAGACCGGCTGGCGAAGCTGGATCCCCTGGCCGCACGTCCACGCCGACGACATTATTCTCGGCAACCCGCCGGATATCCCCGAAGTGACCATGGTGCATCTGCCGCGCGTGGAAGCCACGCTGGCGCCGCTAGCGCTCCTGACCAAAACCGTCTATCTGCCGTGGATCAAGCTCCAGCAGCCCGATGCGCGCCTGATCCGCCTCTCTGAAAAAAACAATAACTGGACGTTTAACCTTGCCAGCGACGGCGAAAAAGATCCGAATGCCCAGCCCTCTTCATGGTCATTCCGTCTGGACAATATTCTTTTCGATCGCGGGCGGATCGCCATCGACGATAAGGTCAGCAAGGCAGACGTGGAGATCCTGGTCGATCCGCTGGGTAAACCGCTGCCGTTTAGCGAAGTCACGGGCAATAAAGCGAAAGGCGATAGCGCCAAAGCGGGTGATTATGTCTTCGGCCTGACGGCAAAAGGGCGCTACAACGGCCAGCCGCTTAACGGGAAAGGGAAAATCGGCGGCATGCTGGCGCTCCGGAGCGAAGGCACGCCGTTCCCGGTGCAGGCGGATTTCCGCTCGGGGAATACGCGCGTGGCGTTTGTGGGGACGGTCAACGACCCGATGAACATGGGGGGCGTCGACCTGCAGCTCAAGTTCGCCGGTGACTCGCTTGGCGAACTGTATGAACTGACCGGCGTACTGCTGCCGGATACCCCGCCGTTCGAAACGGACGGGCATTTGGTTGCCAAAATTGATACCGAAAAATCGTCCGTTTTCGACTACCGGGATTTCAACGGCCGCATCGGCGACAGCGATATTCACGGCACGCTGACCTACACCACCGGAAAACCACGGCCAAAACTGGAAGGGGATGTCGAATCCCGCCAGCTGCGTCTGGCCGATCTTGGCCCGCTGATAGGCGTGGATTCGGGCAAAGGGACAAAGTCAAAAGAGGTTAAGAAGGACGTTCAGCCTGCGGGAAAAGTGCTGCCTTACGATCGCTTTGAAACCGATAAGTGGGACGTGATGGATGCGGATGTGCGCTTCAAAGGACGCAAGATTGAGCATGGCAGCACGCTGCCGCTGAGCGATCTCTCGACGCATATCATCCTGAAAAATGCCGACCTGCGCCTGCAGCCGCTGAAGTTCGGCATGGCGGGCGGGACGATTTCCTCCAACATTCACCTGGAAGGCGATAAAAAGCCGATGCAGGGGCGGGCGGAGATCCAGGCGCGTCGATTGAAGCTGAAAGAGCTGATGCCGAACGTGGAGCTGATGCAGAAAACCCTCGGTGAAATGAACGGCGATGCGGACATTCGCGGGGTGGGGAATTCCGTGGCGGCACTGCTGGGCAGCGGCAACGGTAACCTGAAACTGCTAATGAACGACGGTCTGGTCAGCCGCAACCTGATGGAGATCCTTGGGCTGAACGTCGGTAACTTTATCATCGGGCAAATCTTTGGCGATGACGAGGTGCGGGTGAACTGCGCGGCGGCGAATGTGGATCTGGTTAACGGCGTGGCGCGTCCGCAGATTTTTGCCTTCGACACGGAAAACGCGGTAATTAACGTGACCGGTACCGCCAGCATGGCCTCCGAGCAGCTGGATTTGACCATCGATCCGGAAAGTAAGGGGATTCGTATTATTACCCTGCGCTCGCCGCTTTACGTGCGTGGGACTTTCAAAAATCCGCAGGCGGGCGTCAAGCCCGGGCCGCTGATTGCGCGTGGCGCGGTGGCCGCAGCCCTCGCGACGTTGGTCACCCCGGCAGCCGCGCTGCTGGCGTTGATTTCGCCGTCAGAAGGCGAGGCGAATCAATGCCGGACGATTTTGTCGCAGATGAAGAAGTAAGGTGCGGTTTGTTATTGCCGGGTAAGGCGTAGCCGCCACCCGGCATTAGCTTACAGCGCCTGATGCTTAGTCTCATGCGTCAGCAGCAGCGCAATCAACGTCAGCGCCGCCATGGCCGCCAGATAAACGCCCACGTAGAACAGACCATAATTTGCCTGCAGCCAGGTGGCGATATACGGTGCCACGGACGCACCCAGAATAGACGAGACGTTATAGGAGAACGACGCGCCGGTATAACGCACTTCCGTCGGGAACAGCTCCGGCAGCAGCGCGCCCATCGGGCCGAAGGTCAGCCCCATCAGGCTCAGGCCAATCAGCAGGTACGCCATCACCAGCGCCGGGCTACCTGAACTCAGCAGCGGCGGGAAGACGAACAGAGCAAACAGAATGATCAGCGTGGTGATCGTAATCATGCTCGCACGACGACCAAACTTATCCGCCAGCAGGCCGGCAATCGGTACCATCACGCCAAACCCAATCACCGCCATCATCAGCATCCACAGCACTTCGTTACGCGGCAGGCCCAGCCCAACCGGTGCGGCAGCGGTACTGTAGGTCATGGAATACACCGTCATGATGTAGAACAGCGTGTAGGTCGCCAGCATGATAAACGTGCCCAGCACGGTCACGCGCACGTGTTTGGTCAGCAGGGTGCCCAGCGGCACTTTTACCTGTTTTTTAGCCGCGGCTACTTTTGCGAACACCGGTGTCTCATGCAGGGAAACACGCACATACAGGCCAATCAGCACCAGCACGGCCGAGAAGACAAACGGAATACGCCAGCCCCAGCTCATGAACTGTTCGTCCGTCAGCAGCCAGGAGAGCAGCAGGAAGGTCCCGTTGGCAAAGAAGAAGCCAATCGGCGCGCCAAGCTGCGGGAATGAGCCGTACAGCGCGCGTTTACGCGGCGGGGCGTTCTCGGTCGCCAGCAGCGCCGCGCCACCCCATTCACCGCCCAGCCCCAGACCCTGACCAAAACGCGCCAGCGCCAGCAGGACCGGCGCCAGAATGCCGATGGTTTCGTAGGTCGGCAGCAGGCCGATCGCCACGGTGGAGATGCCCATCGTCAGCAGCGAGGCCACCAGGGTGACCTTACGCCCAATACGATCGCCGAAGTGTCCAAACAGCGCGGAGCCAATCGGACGCGCCACAAACGCAATAGCAAAGGTCGCCAGAGACTGTAGCGTCGCCGCCGTCGGGTCTCCCTGCGGGAAGAAAATATGCGGGAAAACGATGACCGCTGCGGTGGCGTAAATGTAAAAGTCGAAGAACTCAATGGCGGTGCCAATCAGCGATGCGACGACAACTTTATTGCGCGAGTTTACCGGGACATTTTCCGCACCAGAGTCGAGTGTTGTGGCTGTTGATTGCATAATATTTTCTTATTTTTTGTCGAACGAAAGGCCATATTACGCACAGCAAAAGCGACATTTCAATCTGTAACAAAATAGCTTCCTGATTATAAAATCAACAAAAAGCGGATAATGTTCAGGCCAGCCAAAATGCTTCCATGAAATGCTTCACGTTTTTTAAATATTGGTGGATAAAACTGGTTTTCGGTTAAATAAAAGTTACGGACTGGATTTATATGCTGAAATGATGAGTCGGGCTGAAATATCAGCCCGAGAGCGGAATTAACGATGTGTTTTTCCGGGCATTCGCGTGTCGCCTTTGTACTCGGCGGTGGCAATCCACGCCGCGCAGAACAGGGTTAAACGCGCGAAGAAGTAGAAGAACGCCATCAGCCCGAGCACCGAGCCAAATGCCGCGCCGGACGGGGATTTCACCAGTGACGGCAGCGTGTAAGTCATCACGATCTTAATCACTTCAAAGCCGATCGCCGCAATCAATGTGCCGCGGAGCAGCGCCTTCTTACGCGGACGATGCCGAGGCAAGCGCCAGAAAATCCAGAAGAACAGCAGGTAGTTGGCGAAGATGGAAATCGCCAGCCCGATGCCGCGCCAGGCGGGCTTCAGCCATTCGATGTAATCAAGATAGAGCGCAGAAATAATCATCTGCTGCGCGGAGCCTGCCACGGAGGTAATGGAGAGCGTGACGACGAGCGCGATAAGCAGGCCTATAAGCGAAATAAAGTCGCGGAAATATTTAACCCAAATTTTCTCCTGATCCTGCGGTTTACGCTCCCACACCTCGCGCGACTGGGCGCGAATAGCTTCGCGGAGGTTGCCCATCCAGTTAACGCCGGAGTAAAGGGCGATGAGCAAACCGACGATCCCGACGGTGGTGCGCTGCTGAACGGCGGTGTTAATCGTGCTTTTCAGCGTGGTGGCGAGGGTTGGGTCACTGACGTTATTCAGGATCTTATTGAAAATATCCTGCAGCAGCGTTGGATGCGACGCGAGTACAAAACCGGCCGCAGCAAACGACACCATCAGGATGGGGATCATCGACAGGAACGAAAAATAGGTGATCGCGGCACCGAACTGGTTCCCCATGCGGTCATTAAAGCGTTCGGTCGCACGTATAAGATGCGCAACCATGGGAAACTGCTGAATTCTCTCCGCCAGGCTGGTGACGGTGCCCAGCGCCTTGCTGGCTGTACCAGGGGCTTTAGCCTCTTCCGGCTCGGTTTCCATCTTCTTGATGGGTTCATAATCTAAATGTTGGGTGGGTCGTTGCGGGTTATTTTCCGGCGTCACGCGTCTTTTCCTTTTTCGTTTGGCTGGATGTTATTGAATTATAGCTTGCGACTAGTCCACGTAAGCTTTTGTGAGTTCGGTTAGCCACTCCATAAACAGATGAACCCGGCGAGAGAGGTTGCGCCGGTGGGGGTAAATCAGGGAGACAGGCATCGGTTCCGCGCGATACTGCGGGAGGATCTCAATCAGTTTCTTTGCGCGCAGCAGGTCGCGCACCCCAACGCGCGGGGCCTGAATGATCCCCAGCCCGGCAAGGCAGGCGGCCTGGTAAGTTTCCGTGCTGTTGACGGTTAGCACCCCGCCCGTTTTTATCCACTGCGTCGTGCTTCCGTTATAAAATTCAAAGCCCTGAGGGCGGCTTCCCAGCATCGCGGCGTAATGAATCACGGCGTGCGAGCCCAAATCGTCCAGCGTGTCAGGGTAGCCAAAACGCGCCAGATAATCCGGGCTGGCGCAGTTTATCACCGACAGCTTGCCCAGCGGACGGGCTATCAGCCCTGAGTCCTTCACGGAACCCACGCGGACGACGCAATCAAACCCTTCGCGGACCACATCCACCAGACGATCGCTGCTGCTGAGCTCCAGTTCGATACCCGGATACTGCTGTAAAAACGCAGGCAGTTTGGGGATGACGACATTTCGAGCAACGCCAACGGGCATATCCACGCGCAGCCTTCCGCTGATGCTGGAGGGATCGTGCTGAAACATACCGTCCAGCTCATCCAGGTTCGCCAGCAGATCTTTTGCCCGTTCGTAATAGACCATGCCGTCCTGCGTCAGGCTAACGCGGCGCGTGGTACGGTGCAGTAGCTGGGTGCCAAGCCGGTTTTCCAGTGCCTGAATTTGCCGGGAAACGCTGCCTTTCGGCAGCGTTAATGTCTCTGCTGCGCGGGAAAAACTCTCCAGTTCCGCGACGCGAACAAACAGCTGCATTGCGTGAATTTTATCCATAGATGAAGCTCATTGTTGTTTGCACTGAAACAGTGAAGCGTTATTACCCATCTTTATTGATCTTCTATCACCTAATAAGCTCTTTCTCAATCTCCATAACAGCCAAAACGAGGTTTATGATGACTGAACGTATCGCATTAGTGACGGGTGGTAGCCGCGGCTTAGGTAAAAACGCTGCATTAAAGCTGGCTGCAGACGGCACGGGAATTATCCTGACCTACAATCGTAGCCAGCAGGAAGCGCTGGAAGTTGTGCGCGAAATTCAGGAAAAAGGCGTCAAGGCGGCAGCATTAAAGCTCAATGTCGGGGATATCGCCAGTTTCGAAAATTTTGCTCAACAGCTTCAGGAGATTCTGAAGAGCGTCTGGCAGCGCAAAACATTTGATTATTTATTGAACAATGCCGGAACGGGTTTATACGCACCCTATACCGAAACGACGGAAGCCCAGTTTGATGAGGCGCTGAACATTCACTTCAAAGGGCCTTTCTTCCTGACGCAGCGCCTGCTGCCTCTGCTTAACGACGGGGGGCGGATCCTCAATGTCTCCAGTGGACTGGCCCGCTTCACCCAGCCAGGCTCAGGCACCTACGCGGCCATGAAAGGGGCGATGGAAGTGCTCACCCGCTATCAGGCGAAGGAGCTTGGAGCGCGCGGTATCTCCGTCAATATTATCGCACCAGGCGCGATCGAAACCGACTTTGGCGGTGGGCGCGTGCGCGACAACGCGCAGCTTAACCAGATGCTGGCGTCGCAGACGGCGCTGGGGCGGGTAGGTTTGCCGGACGATATCGGGGATGCCATTGCGGCGCTGCTTAGCGATAAGCTTGCCTGGATGAACGCGCAACGTATTGAAGTGTCAGGCGGTATGTTCCTGTGATGTCTGATGTTAAGGGGAGGGAACCCCTTAAGGAAATCCTTAATATGGATGTGTCAAAATGCGGGTAAATATAAAAACCACTCGCGGATTTGTAACCTCTCCATTCATTGAGTTTTTTCTTAAATAGCGCCTATGTAGAATCCCCCTTCGCTATTCTCAGAGGGAGAAATACGATGCGAGTAATCATGTTTGACAGGCAGTCGATATTTATTCATGGAGCGATACACGGTTTGCAGAAATTAATTCCTGAAATAAATATAACGGGGGCTTGTCAGGCAGACGATTTATGGACGCAAATATCCGCGTCACCGTCTGCTATCGTCATGATTGACGGCAATTTAATTCAGGATGAGGGGAGTTCTTTCCTGGATGAAATCATGCATCGCTTCCCGTTGGTACGGGTGATGATGGTTCTGGCAAAAAAAGAGACCCGATGGGTTGAACAACTCATGCAGCGAAACGTGATGGCTATTATCCCCCGTAACGCCAACCCTGAGCGGTTTGCCGCCGTGCTGGATTCCGTGTCCAGAGGGATGGTCTGCTTTCCCGCTGAGTGGGTCAGCCAGCAATCATCAGCGCAGTCGTTACTTTCCTTAAGCGAGCGTCAGCGTGAGGTGCTGAAGCTGCTGGCGGCGGGCGAATCAAACAAAGAAATTGGTCGCAATCTCAACATCAGTGCGGCCACGGTAAAAGCGCATCTGGAAGCGCTTTTTCGCCGGCTGGAGGTAAAAAACCGAACCCAGGCAGCCATGTACTACACCCGGGCGACGGCCTGAAGCAGCGCTTTCGGGAGTGAAGACGTCACGCCGAAACTCAGTATCATCAGTACCAGCGCGTCATGCTGCTGCTGGGTTAATGGATGTATACACTTTTCCCGCAGCAGCGTTTCACACAGCTGAATATCTTCATGGAGTAAATATTCCGCCTGAAGAGGCGTGATAAGGCCGTGAAAATTTTCCCGTTCGCGGATCACATGCCCATAGCCGATAACCCATACACCCTTTTCATCACGATATTTCTCCAGTGAAAGCCCTTGATGTTTCTTTATTAATTCTATGGCGGCAGAAGATATATTTAGCGCATGACCGTTCATATTCGTTTCCTCTTAATGGCGATACTGTAGAGGAATCGCGGTACGAGCAATATCCGCCAAATGGCTGTTGATCAGGAATTATTGTTCAGGTATTCCTGCCGTAATAACCCAAATAACCAGTCATTTTGCCAGCGACCGGAAAGGTAATAGCTTTCACGTAGCTCGCCTTCCAGCTGGAAGCGAGCTTTTTCCAGCAGGCGCCTGGAGGCGACGTTTCCCGCGGTGACGGTGGCGGTGAGCCGACGAATACCGCCCTGATGAAAGGCGTAATCGCAAAGCGCCTGCAGGGATTCGAAGCCGTAACCTTTGCCCTGCGCCTCGGGGGCAAAAAGAAAGCCCACTTCGGCGCAATCTTCTTCCCGATGAATATACCCGGTAACGCCCAGCGGGGCCTGTGAGAGGGCATCACGTACGACGAGGCACAGCCAGTGCGCGCTGCCTGGCGTCCAGGGCGTCAGGCGCGAATCAAACGCCTCCCGGATCGCTGCGACGGGGCGGTTCTCCGCCACAAAGCGCATGACTTCGGGGTGTTGCTGCAACGCCAGAAAAAAGGGCCAGTCTTGCTCCTGCAGGGGCGAGCAGTTCAGGCGTGAGGTCATTAAAACTGGCATTAAGATTCTCCTGAAGCATTTTAAATGATTTTAGGGTTGTCACTTTATTTCAACAGAAAGTCAGGTATGGTTAAGCGCGTATAAATAAAAAGAAAAACGGCCGTTAGTGCCCATTCCGGATGTCTTCGCTGTCGCTTAAGGAAAACAATGACTCTCAGCACATCACATCATATCCGCGAACAGTTTGAACACTGTCTGGCGGTCATTCGCCAGGCGTCGGTGGAAATCTTGCTTCTTCTGAATGTACATGTTTCTGAGGGGAAAGATCCACGCTGGTTTCTGGAACAGCTGGACAGCGCGCGTTTAGGCCTCGGGGGATGGGCTACGGTTGCGAAGAAGCTTAACCTGAATGATGCCGAGATGTCGGAATTTACGCTGCAGCTGCGCCTGCTGCAGCAGCGCGTCCCGCAGTACGAAAGCGGGCAGGATGTCAGTGAAAACCAGCTTATTGCGGCGATGCGGTTTGTGACTACGCTGGAACATCTTCGTCTGCAGCAGCCGCTTCTGACCTACAGCACCGAGCTGGCCCCGGGAAGCGAACTCCAGCAACAGCAGGCGCACAAGCAGGTACGCGCAATTGAATTAATGATTAAAGGCCTCATTCAGCAGGCCTGGCCCGATCAGGTGCGGCTCAATAATCATCTTAAAACCTTATTTAACGCTGACCGCGTACGGCGCTGGCTGAAGTATGGCGAAATCAACGATGTCCTGAGCGGCATGATGTTCAGTGAACTGGCGCAAATGCTGGTGGATAAAAAAGAGTTCAGCCGCTATTACGCCTCGCTGTTTAACGACCCGTCCATGCTGACGCTCCTGGTGGAGCCGCGCAAAACGCTGCAAACCTTCCTCGACGACATCCGGCAAATCCGCAACAGCATTACGGTGCAGAAAACGTTAAGTTCGGCGCAAATTCAGCTGCTGGATAACTACTACATGCAGATCTCCCGTCCGGTTCAACGCGCGTTTGAAGAGGGGAGAACGCGCGTCAACCCGGCCGGATTCATGGCGGTGGATGCCAGCGAGCTGCACGCGTTCTGGGAAAAGGCGCAAAAAATGGATCGGGTTACCGGTGGGGATCTATTTGAAGTACGCGACACGATTGAAAAGCCGACCCAGCGCGCCCCGCGCACGCCTGAACAGCGTGAGCAGCTTATCTCCGGTGCGCTATGGGGAGCGGTCGGTGTGATGGTGATTGCCATCGTGGTAGGCGGCTTCTGGCTGGTGACCAGCAGCAAACCGCAGCCTGCGGCCGAAAATACGGCGCAAGCGGCGGCTCCGCCGCAGGAGATGCGCGAAACCCCTTCTTCGCGCGAGACGCTGACGCGCATGGGAGTGACCTGGGACGAGAGTAATTTCCGTTCGGCGATTAACCGCAACGATACCCGCGTGGCGCTGCTCTTTTTGCAGGGTGGGATGGACTGGAAGCTGTCATGGACCGAAGAGGCGATGTCGGCAGGCTATGACGACGTTCTGGAGCTTATGCTGCGCTATCGGCAGAACATGGCAGAAGAGAAGCCGTGTCGTCGTTTCATCAATACGCTCAGCCACGCTATGTCAAACGGCGAGTCCCTGACGTCAATACGTAAAGAGTATCTGAAAGCGTTCTGCACCGTGCCGGCCGTGGTGAAGCGCCAGAAGCACGATCTTGAGATGGCAACGCGACGCGCGCAGTCACAGCCGGATGCCACCACGAAAAAATGGCAGTCCATTCAGACCGCCATTTATGAGGTGATTCGCTAAAGGTTCCCCCCTCTCCTCGGAGGGGAGAGGGGCCAGATCGCACCCCTCTCAAGGCTCCCCATACAAGCCAATCAACCGTCGCACCACGCCGTTCGTCCAGCCGAAGCCATCCTGTAGCGGATACTCCCCGCCGCCCCCTTCGCGCGGCGTACTGCTGGCGATATGGTACTTCTCAATCAGCTTGTGGTGCGTCTTGTAGAAGTGGTTCACCGTATGCAGCCAGCTCCAGGCGATTTCATCCCCCAGCGAGTCGTTGCCGTACTGCTTGAACCCCTGAATCGCCATCCACTGCAGCGGCGCCCAGCCGTTGGGTTTATCCCACTGCTCGCCGGTTTCGTACTCGGTTGCCAGAATCCCACCCGGCGTCAGCAGACGCGCTTTTACCGCGTCAGATAAACGTTCTGCCTGCTCGTGCGTCGCCATTCCAACATACAGCGGCACAATGCTGGCGGCAGAAAACAGCGCCATCTGCTCGCGTCGCCAGTCGTAATCGCGGTAACAGCCACTCTCTTCGTCCCACAGATAGCGGTTCACCGCCGCGCGGCGATCGGTGGCCTTCTGGCGGAACAGCTCGGCCGTCTCTTTATCCCCTTTTGACGCCGAGATATTGGCAATCGCGCTCTCCAGCTTAAACAGGAAGGCGTTCAAATCGATGGGGATAAACTGCGTCGTGCGAATGCTGGCGAGCCGCGCCGGATCGCGCAGCCAGCGGGAGGAGTAATCCCAGCCAGACGCTGCACCCGCACGCAGATCGCGATAGACCTCATTCGGCGGACGGCCCGAGTGGCGGGCGGTTTCCACGTCCTCAATCCACGATTCGTCGCGCGGGGTGTCACGGTCGTCCCAGTATCGGTTCAGCAGCGAGCCGTCCGGCATGCGCACCGCGCTGCGGTAGGCCTGATTAAGCAGTAGCGACTCCGCGCCGTCCATCCAGAAGGCATGCTCCATTTTGAGATGGTCGAGGTAACGCTTCGCGCCGCGCACGCCGTCCTCTTCAAACAGCTCCACCATCAGGGCAAAGACCGGCGGCTGCGAGCGGCTGAGATAATAGGTGCGGTTGCCGTTAGGGATATGGCCGTAGCGTTCGATCAGCCACGCGAAGTTATCCGCCATGCACTTCAGCAGATCGTTACGACCACTTTCCGCCAGCCCCAGCATGGAGAAGTACGAATCCCAGTAGTAGGTCTCGCTGAATCGCCCGCCGGGCACGATATAGGCCTGCGGCAGCGCCAGCAGGGACGACCAGGGAATATGGTCCTGCGGTTCGCGCGTCAGGACGGGCCACAGGCTATCAATGTGCTCTTTCAGCGACAGTCCGGGGTCGGAGACATATTCCGTGCTGTAGGTTTCAGGCAGCCAAAAGTGGTTCTCAACGAACTGGCGCAGGTCGAAATCCCGGTGCCGTCTGACCTTACGGTAGCGGATCAGAATATCCAGCGGATCCATCTTCGGCGCGCAGTCGGGGAAGGTTTTGCTGTCCGCAAACAGCCGCGTCGACTGTACGTGCTCGAACAGTTCAAGGTAGCGATCGGCGGGCGTCAGGGCATCGGAGGCGGGTAGCCCCTCGATCATTTCGGGTTCCGGCTCCGCCTCAATCATCTCATCCAGTTTTAACTCGCAGGGATCGGTCTCGTAGCGCAGCTCTTCTGCAATCTCGAATTCGATGTTCTCGGTAGCCTGTAGTTTCTGGTTGAACATGGTGATAGGGACCTCCGGTTGTGTGTTCTGAAGACAGGTTTCTCCGGGCGTCCTATAAGCGTAGACATTCGCTTCGGTAGATGTGGAGGGATATGTGCGGTAGATCACTCTTTTCGGAGCATTCGTTTTGCAACGATTTATGTATGTGAATAAAAAAAGCCCCTCCGGAGAGGGGCTTCTGCATTATCGCATGGTGACAAACTCTTCCGCCGCCGTTGGGTGGATAGCCACGGTGTTGTCGAAGTCTTTCTTGGTCGCACCCATCTTCAGCGCCACCGCAAAGCCCTGCAGGATCTCATCCATGCCGAAGCCGATGCCGTGGATACCGACAATCTTCTCTTCCGGGCCCACGCAGACCAGCTTCATGCGGCACGGCTGACGGTGAGAGGTGACGGCGGTATACATCGCGGTGAACGCGGATTTATACACTTTCACCTGATCGTCGCCGTACTGCTCACGGGCCTGCGGCTCGGTTAAGCCGACGGTGCCGATTGGCGGGTGGCTAAAGACCACGGTCGGGATGTTGCTGTAGTCCAGATGCTCGTCCGGCTTGTTGTTGAACAGACGCTCGGAGAGACGACGGCCCGCCGCAACGGCCACCGGCGTCAGTTCAACCGCACCGGTGTTATCACCGACGGCGTAAATGCCCGGTACGCTGGTGTTCTGGAACTTATCGACGACGATGTAGCCTTTTTCGTCGGTTTTCACACCGGTCACCGCCAGGTTAAAGCTGTCGTTCGCCGGTTCACGGCCAATCGCCCAGATCAGGCAATCAACGGTCTGGCTGCGGCCATCTTCCAGCTCAAGGGTCAGGCTGCCGTCCGCGTTTTTAACGACCGCTTTAGGCACGGCGTTGGTGTGCAGGGTTGGGCCTTCGGTGTTCATCACCTCAACCAGCGTATCAACGATCAGCGGATCGAAGCTGCGCAGCGGTGCGTGTTTACGCACGAACAGGTGCGCTTCTGCACCCAGGCCGTTAATCACGCCAGCCAGCTCAACCGCGATGTAGCCCGCGCCCACCACGGCAACGCGCTCAGGCAAGGCAGGCAGCTCGAAGAAGCCGTCGGAGTCGATACCGTATTCCGCGCCCGGAATATTCGGGTGGCTCGGGCGGCCGCCGGTGGCGATCAGGATATGATCGGCGGTGATCGTCTCGCCGTTCACTTCGATCGTTTTCGCGTCCACAAAGCGGGCGAAGCCGTGAATCACGTCGACGTTATTTTTGCCCAGCACGTTGTCGTACGAGGTGTGAATGCGGTCGATGTAGGCGGTACGGCTGGCGATCAGCTTGTCCCAGTCGAAATTGTTGATGGTGGTGTCAAAGCCGTAGTCCGGACCGTACATATGGATCGCTTCACGAATTTGCGCCGCGTGCCACATCACTTTCTTCGGTACACAACCCACGTTCACGCAGGTGCCGCCCAGCGCTTTGGCTTCGATCAGCGCACATTTCTGGCCGTACATGGCCGCGCGGTTGATGGAGGCGATGCCGCCGCTGCCGCCGCCGATGGCGATGTAGTCATAATGCTTAGTCATAGCTTTTGTCCTTAATCGTGAATTGCCGCGATTGTATACCTGAAATCAATAGTTTCCACCGATGACTGCAATTACTCCGGCACGATCCAGCTGACGGTGGCGTGGCCCGTACCGGCTGGCACCAGCGTTTTGTGCAGCCACGGCAGCACGTTGTTCATCTGCGCTTCGAGCTTCCACGGCGGGTTAATGACGATCATGCCCGAAGCGGTCATGCCGCGCTGGTCGCTGTCCGGACGTACCGCCAGCTCGATCTGCAGAATTTTGCGGATGCCGGTGGCTTCCAGGTCTTTGATCATGCGCTTGATTTGCGCGCGCAGCACCACCGGGTACCACAGGGCGTATGTCCCGGTGGCGAAGCGTTTGTAGCCTTCGTGGATACCGGTCACCACCGCCTGATAGTCGGTTTTGATTTCGTACGGTGGGTCGATCAGCACCAGGCCGCGACGGGAAACCGGCGGCAGCTTGGCTTTCAGTTGCTGGTAGCCGTCGGCTTTGTCGACGCGGGCGCGGCTGTCTTTCTGAAATTCCGAACGCAGCAGCGGGAAGTCGCTCGGGTGCAGTTCGGTCAGTTGGAGGCTGTCCTGCTCGCGCAGCAGCTGGCGGGCAATCAGCGGTGAGCCAGGGTAGTAGCGCAGCTGGCCGTTGCGGTTGAAGTGATTCACCACGCCAATGTAAGGCTCCAGCTCGGCGGGCAGGTCGTCCTGCTGCCAGATGCGGGCGATGCCCTCAAGATATTCGCCGGTACGCTCGGCATGCTCGCCGCTCAGCTGATAACGGCCCGCGCCCGCATGGGTGTCCAGATAGAGAAACGGCTTCTCTTTCTCTTTAAGCGATTCAATGATCAGGCTCTGAACGGTGTGTTTGAGGACGTCGGCATGGTTGCCAGCGTGGAAGCTGTGGCGATAACTGAGCATGGGTAATGGTATTCCGCTGAATTGACGATTTGCCACAGTTTACAGCAGAACGGCACAGATTACCCGCAGGCCCGGTAAGCGCAGCTATTGAAATCCTCTACACTTAACCCCATTACTGAAAACAATATGCACAGCGCCGGATGCGCGCTTCATTCACCTATTTCAACAGGACAGCGTTTATGACCAATCCATTACTGACGCCTTTTTCGTTGCCACCGTTTTCTAAAATCCTCCCTGAGCATGTGGTTCCAGCCGTTACCCAGTCGCTGGACAACTGCCGCGCGGCGGTAGAAAGCGTGGTTGCGCAGGGCGCGCCGTACACCTGGGAGAATCTGTGTCAGCCGCTGGCCGAAGTGGACGACGTGCTGGGGCGTATCTTCTCTCCGGTGAGCCACCTGAACTCGGTGAAAAACAGCCCGGAACTGCGTGAAGCCTACGAACAAACCCTGCCGCTGCTCTCTGAGTACAGCACCTGGGTCGGCCAGCACGAAGGGCTGTACAAAGCCTACCGCGACCTGCGCGACGGCGACCATTATGCCGAACTGAACACGGCGCAGAAAAAATCGGTTGATAACGCCCTGCGTGATTTCGAACTGTCCGGTATCGGTCTGCCAAAAGAGAAGCAGGTTCGCTACGGTGAAATCGCTGCGCGCCTGTCCGAACTGGGTAACCAGTACAGCAACAACGTCCTTGACGCCACCATGGGCTGGACGAAGCTGATTACCGACGAAGCAGAGCTGGCGGGTATGCCGGAAAGCGCACTGGCGGCGGCGAAAGCCCAGGCCGAAGCGAAAGAGCAGGAAGGCTTCCTGTTAACGCTGGATATCCCGAGCTATCTGCCGGTGATGACCTACTGCGACAACCAGGCCCTGCGTGAAGAGATGTACCGCGCCTACAGCACCCGCGCCTCCGATCAGGGGCCGAATGCCGGTAAGTGGGACAACAGCCCGGTCATGGCGGAAATCCTCGCCCTCCGTCACGAGCTGGCTCAGCTGCTGGGCTTCGACAGCTACGCGGATAAATCCCTCGCCACCAAAATGGCCGAGAACCCGCAGCAGGTGCTCGATTTCCTGACCGATCTGGCCAAACGTGCTCGTCCTCAGGGTGAGAAAGAGCTGGCCCAGCTGCGCGCCTTCGCGAAAGCGGAGTTTGGCGTGGACGAGCTTCAGCCGTGGGATATCGCGTACTACAGCGAAAAACAGAAGCAGCACCTCTACAGCATCAGCGACGAGCAGCTGCGCCCGTACTTCCCGGAAAACAAAGCCGTCAACGGCCTGTTTGAAGTGGTTAAACGCATTTACGGCATTACCGCTAAAGAGCGTACTGATATTGACGTCTGGCATCCGGACGTGCGCTTCTTCGAACTGTATGACGAGAAAAACGAACTGCGCGGCAGTTTCTACCTCGATCTCTACGCGCGTGAGAACAAGCGCGGCGGGGCGTGGATGGACGACTGCGTGGGCCAGATGCGTAAAGCAGACGGTTCCCTGCAAAAACCGGTCGCCTATCTAACCTGTAACTTCAACCGTCCGGTAAGCGGCAAGCCTGCGCTGTTCACCCACGACGAAGTGATCACCCTGTTCCACGAGTTCGGTCACGGCCTGCACCACATGCTGACCCGCATCGAAACCGCCGGCGTCGCCGGTATCAGCGGGGTGCCATGGGATGCGGTCGAGCTGCCAAGCCAGTTTATGGAAAACTGGTGCTGGGAGCCGGACGCGCTGGCGTTTATCTCCGGCCACTATGAGACCGGCGAACCGCTGCCTAAAGAGTTGCTGGATAAAATGCTGGCGGCGAAGAACTACCAGGCGGCGATGTTCATTCTGCGCCAGCTGGAGTTCGGCCTGTTCGACTTCCGTCTGCATGCGGAGTTCAGCCCGGAGCAGGGTGCGAAAATCCTTGAAACCCTGGCCGAGATTAAAAAGCAGGTTGCCGTTATTCCTGGACCAACCTGGGGCCGCTTCCCGCATGCTTTCAGCCACATTTTCGCGGGCGGCTACGCGGCGGGCTATTACAGCTACCTGTGGGCCGACGTGCTGGCGGCGGATGCTTTCTCTCGCTTCGAGGAAGAGGGGATCTTCAACCGCGAAACCGGCCAGTCGTTCCTTGACAACATCCTGACCCGCGGCGGTTCTGAAGAGCCAATGGTGCTGTTCAAACGCTTCCGTGGCCGCGAGCCGCAGCTGGATGCGATGCTTGAGCATTACGGGATCAAAGGCTGATTGTTACGTGAAGATCTGCTTAGTGGATGAAACGGGCGCCGGAGACGGCGCCTTATCTGTTCTGGCGGCCCGCTGGGGGCTGGAGCACGATGAAGAGAACCTGATGGCGCTGGTAATGACGACAGCACATCTCGAATTACGCAAGCGCGATGAACCGAAGCTCGGCGGGATTTTTGTCGACTTCGTTGGCGGCGCGATGGCGCACCGGCGTAAGTTCGGCGGCGGTCGCGGCGAAGCGGTGGCCAAAGCGGTCGGCATTAAGGGGAGCTATCTCCCGGACGTGGTCGATGCCACGGCGGGGCTGGGGCGCGATGCGTTTGTGCTGGCGTCGGTGGGCTGTCATGTGCGGATGCTGGAGCGTAATCCGGTTGTCGCCGCGCTGCTCGACGACGGGCTGACGCGAGGCTATGCGGACCCGGAAATCGGCCCGTGGCTGCAGGAGCGTTTGCAGCTTATCCACGCGTCAAGCCTGACGGCGCTGACGGACATCACCCCGCGTCCGCAGGTGGTCTACCTCGACCCGATGTTCCCGCATAAGCAGAAAAGCGCGCTGGTGAAGAAAGAGATGCGGGTGTTTCAGTCGCTGGTGGGGCCGGATTTGGATGCGGATGGCCTGCTGGAGCCGGCTCGTCAGCTGGCGACGAAGCGGGTGGTGGTGAAGCGTCCGGACTACGCGCCGCCGCTGGCGGACGTTGCTACGACCAACGCGGTGACCACGAAAGGGCATCGGTTTGATATTTATTCGGGGACGCCGGAATAAAAAAAGCCGGGTGGCGGCTTCGCCTTACCCGGCTTACATTCAGTGCCGCTTTTTTTGCACTTACTCGTCTTCTTCGTCGCGCAGCGGAACAATCAGCATGTCCACGTGAACGGTGTTAATCAGCTGGCGCGCTGAAGACATCAGCTTGCTCCAGAAGTCCTGATGGTGACCGCATACCACCAGATCCATATCGTATTTCTTAATCGCATCAACCAGCACCTGGCCCAGGTCGCCGCTGCCGCTCAGGGTTTCGGTGATCGGATAGCCCGCGTTGGTGGAGAGCTCGCTCAGCGCGTGATGCGTTTCTTCAGAGATGCGTTTCTGCATATCGCCCAGATTGACGTCGATCAGACCGGTGTAGAGGTCGGAGTAATTCACATCAACGTGAATCAGGGAGACTTTCGCGTTGTAGGGACGTGCCATAGATACCGCTTTATCAACCAGCACTTTGCTCTCCGGGGAGAGATCTACCGCGATAAGAATGTGTTTGTAAGCCATAGTGTTACTCCTTCCTTAAGTTATCGATGACTAAATGGGAAAGCCGTCGTCTGATGCTTTCATTACGGCCCAGTTAAACATATTTTTCAAGCTTTGGTGTTGATAACGATTAACCTTGTGGCAAAAAAATTAACGGATCTCCTACACTATTTAATGAGCCGTTCGGATATTAAAACGCGAACCGGATCGACTTTTAGTCATTCTTTCACTGAACTGTCTGTCAGGGCATTGGGGTGCGGTAGCTCAGGAGCCTTGCTTCGTGGGCGGACGCCGGGGAGGATGTATGATTAGCACCGTCGCATTGTTTTGGGCGTTATGCGTAGTTTGCATAGTGAATATGGCGCGCTACTTCTCATCGTTACGTGCGCTGTTGGTGGTACTTCGTGGTTGCGATCCGTTGCTGTATCAGTATGTGGACGGTGGAGGGTTCTTCACCTCGCATGGACAGCCCAGCAAGCAGATGCGTCTGGTGGGATATATCTACTACCAGCGCTACCGCGATCATCACGATGAAGAGTTTATCCGTCGCTGCGAGCGCCTGCGTCGTCAGTTCATTTTGACCAGCGCCCTGTGCGGGCTGGTTGTGGTCAGCATGATTGCGTTGATGATTTGGCACTGAGCATAAAAAAAGCGGGTCAGTTTCCTGACCCGCTTTTTGTCGCCTTCAACCGATTAAATCAGCTTCAGCGAAATCCAGTACAACCCGCCAGACAGCAGGATGGACGCCGGAAGGGTGAACACCCAGGCCATCAGAATGTTGGTCACGGTTTTGCGCTGCAGGCCGCCACCGTCAACAATCATAGTACCTGCCACGGACGAGGAGAGTACGTGGGTGGTGGATACCGGCATACCGGTGTAGCTCGCCAGACCGATAGATACTGCCGCCGTCATCTGCGCGGACATACCCTGCGCATAGGTCATGCCTTTCTTACCGATCTTCTCGCCGATGGTGGTCGCCACGCGGCGCCAGCCAATCATCGTACCGATACCCAGCGCCAGCGCGACCGCCATGATGATCCAGATTGGCGCGTACTCAATGGTATTGAGCATATCGCTTTTCAGTTTCTTCAGCAGACGCTTGTCGTCACCATTCACCTCTGGCAGCTTCGCGACTTTATCGGTCACGTCGGAGATACAGAGCATGATACGACGCAGCTGACCACGCTGTTCAACGGCCAGTTTATCGTAGCTTTCGATGTTGCCCAGCATACCTTTGGCACGTTCCAGCGCGTTAATCGCGTTAGCCGGATGGCAGTGGAATTCACCAGGCGCGGTGGTGGCACCGGCTTCCGGAGAAGGGATCAGCTGGTCAACGCCGGTCGCTTTTTTCAGCAGCTCTGGGTGCTGCTGGAAATAGGTTTCAACGTTGTTGACCGCATCACGGGTACGGGTGATTTCGTAACCCGAGGCGTTCATATTCACCACGAAGCCCGCCGGTGCGACACCGATCAGAACCAGCATCACCAGACCAATGCCTTTCTGCCCGTCGTTCGCGCCGTGAGAGAAGGCCACGCCGATAGCAGAAATGATCAGGGCGATACGCGTCCAGAATGGCGGCTTTTTCTTGCCGTCTTTCTTCTCACGCTCTGCTGGCGTCAGGTGGATACGCGCACGTTTCTTCGTGTTGCTCCAGTAGCGACGCAGGATGAAAATCAATCCACCCGCAACCACCAGACCCACGATAGGAGAGACGATGAGAGAAGCGAAAATGCCAAGTACTTTAGGCAGATTCAGCGCATCAACAACCGATGTCCCGGTCATCAGGGCGTTGGTTAACCCGATACCGATAATCGCGCCGATGAGGGTGTGAGAGCTGGATGCAGGCAGGCCAAAATACCAGGTACCGAGGTTCCAGATAATTGCAGCAAGCAGCATTGAGAACACCATGGCGAGGCCATGACCGGAACTCACGTTAAGCAGCAGATCCGTTGGCAGCATATGCACGATCGCATACGCAACGCTCAGTCCGCCCAGGAGGACACCAAAAAAGTTAAATACCGCCGCCATAACAACCGCAAGCTGCGATCGCATTGCGCGAGTGTAGATAACCGTTGCTACTGCGTTTGCAGTGTCGTGGAAGCCGTTGATCGCTTCGTAAAACAGTACAAAAACCAGAGCAAGCAATAGTAAAAGCCCGGTATGTAAATCCAGGCCGGCAAACAAATGTAGCATAGGACGTTACGCCATTTTGAGGACATGAACGCGGCGCATTATCCAGGACAAATGCGCAACGGGCAAAGTGAAATATAGACTTTTTTTGACATACCACCTGATTTGGGAAAAGTGCCTGAAAGGATAATCGTTAAATTTCAATGGAATGGCTTTGTAATATCTTTTTACGCTGGTGTGACCACAGAGGAAACTTTACAATCCGCGGCAGTTAACGAAGAGGGTTTTGACGTGGAAAGGTTTGATGCCGTGGTTATTGGCGCCGGTGCGGCGGGTATGTTTTGTGCGGCGATGGCCGGACAGGCGGGTCGTCGCGTGCTGTTGCTGGACAACGGAAAAAAGCCAGGCCGCAAGATCCTGATGTCAGGCGGCGGGCGCTGCAACTTCACCAATCTTTATGTCGAACCCGCGGCCTATTTGAGCCAGAACCGCCATTTTTGTAAATCTGCGCTGGCGCGTTACACCCAGTGGGACTTTATCGACCTGGTGGGTAAGCATGGCATCGCGTGGCATGAAAAAACCCTGGGACAGCTGTTCTGCGACGACTCCGCGCAGCAGATTGTCGATATGCTGGTGGCCGAGTGCGAAAAGGGCGGGGTAGTGATGCGCCTGCGCACTGAAGTGCTGGAGGTGGCCCGCGACGAGCAGGGGTACACGCTGCAGCTGAACGGTGACACCGTCAGCGCCGATAATCTGGTGATCGCCAGCGGCGGTCTGTCGATGCCGGGGCTGGGCGCGTCACCGTTCGGCTACAAGATTGCCGAGCAGTTTGGCCTGAAGGTGCTGCCCACCCGCGCCGGGCTGGTGCCGTTCACGCTGCATAAGCCGCTGCTGGAGCAGCTACAGACGCTGTCCGGCGTCTCTGTTCCCTCCGTTATTACTGCCGAAGACGGGACGGTGTTCCGCGAAAACCTGCTCTTTACCCACCGTGGTCTCTCCGGCCCGGCGGTCCTGCAAATCTCCAGCTACTGGCAGCCGGGGGAATTTGTCTCGGTGAATCTGCTGCCGGACAGCGATCTGGACGCGTTCCTCAACGAACAGCGCGCCGCGCACCCGAATCAGAGCCTGAAAAATACCCTGGCGATGCAGCTGCCGAAGCGTCTGGTGGAGTGTTTGCAGGGGCTGGGGCAAATCCCGGATGTGTCGCTCAAGCAGCTTAACAGCCGCGAGCAGGAGACGTTGGTGGATACGCTAACGAACTGGCGCGTTCAGCCAAACGGTACCGAGGGGTATCGCACGGCGGAAGTGACGCTGGGCGGTGTCGACACGAATGAGCTTTCCTCTCGCACGATGGAAGCGCGTAACGTACCGGGGCTCTACTTTATTGGCGAAGTAATGGACGTAACCGGCTGGCTCGGCGGATATAATTTCCAGTGGGCGTGGTCGAGCGCCTGGGCGTGCGCGCAGGCGCTGCAAAATGCGCAATAAATTGCCGGGGAGTCTCTTCCCCGGCGGTGTTGCCCATTCAGATGATGTAAGCATTAATCCGGTATAGCGTAATCCGCAATGCGGAAGGTGACCTTACCCGTCCAGGTGTTATCACGGTAAGAACCAATGGCGAGACTGTCCTGAGTGAAGCCATTGAAGCTCCCGGCCGCAATGGACGCGCCGAATTTTTCATACTGATTTTTACCCCAGTAGACTTTCGCAACGCCTTCTCTCACCAGCGTATTAATATTGATCATGCCTTCTTCATCGTCAGCGTAGTCATCCAGGCTTTTACCGCCGTTGATGACGTACACGGCGCCCACCTGCGTGCCGCTGCCGTTTACCGCATTCGGATCGCCAATCACCAGATCCTTTTTACCGTCGCCGTTCAAGTCCACATTACCGAGAATGCTGTTCCCGAACCCTGCCAGCTTGCTGCCAGGCCTGTCGGCGTAAATAGCATAGCCATCGTGTACGCTAAATGTTTTGTTGTAGTTCAGCCGGGTGTGCGCCGCATCGAGGAACAGAGACGATGGCAGCTTACTGCCGTCGGCCTTACCTTTAATAATCCAGACCAGCCCGGAACGTTTTTTATCAATACCCATGTCGGCAGGGGCGCTAATCGCAAAAGCGTTAGCGTGAGCATTCAGGAAATTACCTAATGGCGTAATGGTGCCGTTATTGGGCTTATCCTGCGTATACGCGCTATGATCGTTACTTCCTTCACCTCCGCCGGACTGACCACCCAGGAAAGCCGCCCCCATACCGTGAATGCGGGTTGCCTGCGTCGCGTTTAGCGAGGCGATGTCGAGATTCCCCTGGTTGAAGCTGCTGCCGTAGACGAGATAGGCCGTGCCGCGGCCATCAGTGCCGCTGTTCTCTGATTTACGGCCTTCATTGACCGATTCCGGGTCGACGATCAGGTAATCACTGAAGCCGTCGCCGTTAATATCCCCGACATCGCTGATCTGCTGCCCAAGGTTGTAGTTAAGGGGTTTATCCGGACCGTTG
Organism: Enterobacter cloacae complex sp. P12RS; assembly: GCF_014895875.1. Taxonomy (NCBI): domain Bacteria; kingdom Pseudomonadati; phylum Pseudomonadota; class Gammaproteobacteria; order Enterobacterales; family Enterobacteriaceae; genus Enterobacter; species Enterobacter cloacae complex sp. P12RS. The sequence goes on along the minus strand of NZ_JADBQO010000017.1, from coordinate 39,113 downwards.
GTGGCGGTCATCTGCGGACGAATATAGGCGCCGGTCGCGGCAGGGATCTCCCAGTCGCCCAGGTTGTTGCGCTTAATATCAATGTTCTGCCACTGATCGCCTGGCTTTTGAGCGCCGTAGATAATGATTGCGCCGCCGCGTCCGCCCGTGCCTTCGATATCGCCGATAGCAAGATCGACCATCTTGTTAGCCACTGCAGAATTTTTATATTTAATTGGGCCTACCGCGGCGCCAAACCAGCCGCCGGTATTCGCATTGCCTGAAGAATTCACCGTACGGATGCGAATACCCAGGCGAGCGTCGCCGTTGTCGATATCATTGAGGTCAATCTGATTAGAAAGACGCGCGCCGGTACGGTGATGCGGTCCGCCCCAGATAATATAGACCTGATCATGCCAGTGGGAGGCGATGACTAAATCATCATATCCATCGCCGTTAATATCACCTATTTTACGTACCGCAACGCCCATCCATTTTGTCGTCACTGAGCCAGGCTTATTCGCTTTATTGCTGTGGATAATTTTAAGCGCGTTTTGCGGATCGAATTCACCTACGTTATTGACTTGCTGCATGGGTTTCCCACCGGAAGTCCCGAAAATGACGTACGCGATCCCTTTTGCGCCATCCCCCCAGGGGGCCGTAATAACAATATCTTCACCCGCGATATGCGAACCATTGTCCTTATCGGAAAACTTACCGATCGTGGTCATCGTCATACCGAAATAGTCTTTTTCTTTTTCACCCTTAATAGATACAGGGACAGAATAAGGCTCGATATCGCTGGCGATAACCTGTGATGCCGTGATGCCAGTACCTGATAAAGCTGCAACGCAAAGCGCTACACGCGTTTTCGTTTTGAGTTTCATAGTATATATCCTTATACAAATCCATTTTTCATACCCGGCAACTCATTTGTATAGCGCTATGTGTTGCCGGGAAATAAGAGGTTTCTACGCTGTATTAAGTTTTTTCTTTATTTAAACTCGAAATCCAGCGTGGATGTGGCTTCAAATTTTCCCGGTTGTGGAGACTTTTCTCCTTGTTGGACAGGTGTTGCTATAATAGTGACATTCCCCTCCTGCGTTGGTACGGCCGAACTGCTGCCATCAATTTTATTCCCGTTGTGTTCAAGTTTTATCCCTAAATCATTGCGCTCACCTTCATCATTATGGGTCTTGATAAAACCAGAGCCATTAAAATCGGACGCGCGGAACTTAATACTCACCTTGCTTTCATCTTCAGGATTTTTGCAAGTCACACGAATATCCACGCTTTTTTGCTTACCGGTGGCCTCGGGCTTAAATTCATTCGCGGTAATACTGCCAAACGGGACCTTGATGGTTTGCCCGTCATTAATCATGCATTGTGGTGGAATATCAATTGATAGTTGGAAATTAAGTGTGACAAAAGGTCTGGAGGTGTCATAACTCCCCGTCTGTTTTTTGGCAAAAATGGTCACTAATTCCTGCATAGGAATATCAATGCGGCCTGAAGGAAGCGGTTTAGTTAATTCCAGAGAGACAGTCCCGCTGGAGCCGGTTGCGAACAGAGTATGGTCGTTTTTATCATCACAGTTATTTGTCGCAGGACGTCCATTATCAACACCGGCGGTATTACTCAAATCAACCGGGATATACCGCAATTCATCCTCGCCACCAAGAACGACATTTATACCGATATTAATACCCTTTTCCGCATCCAGAGGATAATAGATAAAGTCTGCGTTACGTTTGCCGCCTCCTGTGCCCAGTTTCGTACTGGTAAATCGAAATAAGATACTTTCTGGCACGCTGGAGTCCTGACAGAGGCAGATACCATTAAAATTACCTTTATTATTCCATGTGGATTGGGTTGTGCCGGGTACGTCGTCAGCAGTAAGGTTTTCGATAATATCAAACTTGTGCGCCTGGCCAGATACGGTTGATGTCGGCCAGCAGCTTCCTACAACATCAGCATAAGCTGGCGCGCCCATCAATCCCCCTGCTGCCAGGCACGCGAGTAACGTTAATTTTTTCATTTTTAATTCCTTTATTTATTAACGGATGATTTGCAGGTCTGCGTTAACTGCACAATTCCGCTAATCGTGGGTTCCTGGCCAGAAAGCTGATAGTGAACCTGGCAACGCTGATCGGGTTTCTTACCCCAGCTCACGTCTAACGTCCCTTTTTCTGCCATCCCGGTGAGGAATACGCTGCCTTCATCACCCACAATGCTGCTGGTGGTATTCTGAGAAACAATGGCACCGAACGGAACGGGTTTGCCCTGCGCATCTTTCAGCGTCATCATCAGGCGTTTACCCACCGCCGTGGTGAAACGTGCCCGAACGATAGCCCCCCGGGTGGGAACGACTTTATGGCTGTTACTTTCCAGCTCGACATCGTCAGGTAATGTATCGGGACGAAGCTGGATATTGCTCTCCTGATAAGGTGTCAGATAAGGCACCACCGCATAGCCCCAGGGGTCGGTGCGCACGCCAGTGTGGTTACGGACGCTGACATCTGCGGCATCCGGCGCTTCAACCAGAGCGACCGTTTCACCCAGCGACTGCGCCAGCGTGACGCCATGAGGATGAACCAGCACGCCCCCGCGCAGGCTGTAATTCAGCCGCTGCGCGTCCCGGCTATAGCCATACCCGGCGCCAACCTGCGCATAGCGTCCGTTATAGCTAAGCGAGGCATCGCTGCTGTTTGCCTGGCTCCCTGGGTTGATATTCTGCTGTACGCTCCAGTTCAGGTTATTGTCCTCAAGGGCGCTGCCGCTCAGGGAAACACTGTGGCCTGGCGAGCGTTTTTCCGCCGCAGAGAAGGTGTAACCGGCACGTGTGGAGCGGAGCCATTTGTCCAGAGGGACGCTCACGCTCAGGCTGAACAGATTGTCCTGGTTATAGAGACGCTGGTTATCCTCTTTTGTCACGTTCAGATAGTGGTTGTAATTCAGGCTATAGCTGATCCCGTTCCAGCTGTTGCCATAGCCCAGCGTGGCGGAGGTCGTGCGTTTTTGGCTCGTGTGGTAGTCCTCGCTGACCAGCATGGCGGAGAGATAGCCGAGGCTTTCTCCCAGGTTTTGGTTTAGCGTCAGTTCTGTACGGCTACGGCGTCGATCCAGGCGCGAGGGTTGCGAGTGATAGCTGCTCAGGGTTTCACCGAGCGTGTAGAAATCGGACGTCGAGTAGCGATAGCCCGCAATCGCAACGTTAGTGCCGGTAGACAGCAAATTTTTGTTATAGCGCAGGCGTAGCGACTGTCCCCGGTTTTTTTCTGCCTGTTTAGTGGTGGCCCAGGCCTGGGTAATATCAAATGACAGTGCACCAAAATCGCCCATGTTTTTACCCATGCCAAAAAGCAGGGACTGATATTGGCTGGCAGCCTGCATGCCTCCGTATATCGAGGTTTCCCACGGCAGACCGTAAATCAGGCTCCCTTGTGAAAACAGGGCATTCTCAGCATCGCTGCTGCTGGAACGATAGCTGCCGCTAATGACTTCATATTTGTATTGCCCTTCCCGCTGCATAACCGCTAACGACGCGTAAGGCACTAAAGAGACTTGTTCGCTGCCATCCGCCTCTTTCACCACAACTTTCAGCTCGCCGCTGCTGCCGAGGTAAAGATCGTTGATGACAAATTCACCGGGCGGGACATAGCTTTGATAAATGCTGTAGCCGTTCTGAAAAATAGTGATCTGGGCATTAGTACGAGCAATACCGCGGATCACCGGCGCATAGCCTCGCAGGCTGCCCGGAAGCATCTGTTCATCCGAGTAAAGCTGAACGCCGCGAAACGGGGTGCTATCAAAGACTTCTGCGGTAGAACTGTTATCCCCGACAATCAGCTGGCTATTCAGGGCGCTGATATCACGCTGCAGATAGGTATAAACCGATTCCCAGCGCCCAGCTTGCCCCTGGCTGTTACTCCAGGTCGAGAAATTGCGTAAACGCCAGGGGCCAACGTTCAGTCCCGGACGCAGGCTGAGGTACTGGCTATCGGTTCCCGTCCCGTTGTGCGAGGTCCACGTGGCACCGCTGTAGTTGTAGCTGAGCATCAGGCCCGGAATACCCTGTTCCCGACGCGCAGGATCGATGTAGCCGTGAGCGTGGCTGTCCAGGGCCGCCTGGGGAATGCTTAGCCTTAACGCCTGCTCGCTGAAGTCAAATTCGCTGCTTGCGAGAGGGATCGCCGACAGATTTGCGCAGCCCTGGGTATCGTCCCGGAGCAACGGGAATGCCGCCGTTTTAACACCAAACGACTGGAGCGTCTCCTCGCTGAGGCACGGTGCGAGGATATTTTTATGCTGCGCGTTCTCTTCGAGTCGAAACGTGATATCGCGCGTGTCGAACATTTTATTGTTAAGAAACAGGTCAACGCGATAAACGCCGGGTGTCTGGCTCTCTTTGTTCTCAAAGAGAGAAAGATCGACGGCGGTACGCGGCGCGCCACCCGTTTCCAGAAAGGCCGGGTCGAAGTAATCACTGGCGTATAATGCGCTGGGTAAAATCCAGGCAAAGCAAAGCGCTGGATGAATGCCCCAAAATATAGTCATGAAAAAATACCCCTGTGAGGTTATTGTTTTAAAATCGTTATTCTATTTTTTGTGTGATTAACTGGCTGTTGCCGCCATAATCATTGATATATTTCCATTGCACGGTGGCATTGTTTTTCAAAAGCGTGTTCCTGAGCGTGAATGTTGTGCTGCTTTTAGGCGCGAGCATGTCAATCTCTGACCATGCTTTGTTATTGATCTTCACCTCCGCAAAGGAAATGTAATAAGACGAGTTGTTGCGTACAATGAGTTCGTTATTTTTAACAGACCATTGCACATTCTTACTAATATCCGTGGGTTCATCCATTAAATTTGACGGACGATAAAATAATTTGATTCGGGTATTTACCGCTATCTGCAGTTTATTAATGTCCTCTCTGGAAGAGGAGGGGATCGATTTTACGTTGATCCAGAAAAGCGACTCGCGATCCTGCGGTAAAGGCGCGCCGTTATAGATAATACGTAGCGCGTTGGACTTACCTGCATCCATGCGAAAAAGCGGTGGCGTCACAATAAACGGGGCTTTGGTGCCCTGTGAATCTTTGCCCTGTACCCAGCTCTGTACCAGGAACGGGCTGGCAGTATTATTTCTGACTGTAATATTGCTCTCTTTCTTGTCCGCATGATATACCACTCGCGTATTGGATAAGGTCACACTGGCGTGTGACATACAAGAGCCAAAGAGCAGAGCCAGCAGCGTCAGATAGCGTTTCCTTAACATAAAACGTCCTTGCGTTCCGGGCTGTTATTCATTGCCCGGAACTGAGTTGAATGATTTATTTATAGATAATGGTGTAATCCGCAACCGCATCTGCCTTACCGGCGGTCACAGCATCCAGGGATGATTTATAACGGGCTGAATACAGCAGGGTGGCTGCCCCCGTGGTGCCATCACCGGTAATAGGAACAAATTTATTCGGGTTGTCGCCCAGTTTTAACGATGTCCCATCTTCATTCAGGAATTCAATACCCAAACCCGTTGCGGCGTCGCCACCGGTTTTAAGCGCGAGCAGATTATTATCATTAGCATCATAGGCACCGCCAAATCGTGCTCCAGCTGATTTAAGGACGGCGGTATCGCAGTTAGACAGTTCTATCTGGATACGGTGAATACCCGCAACGTCACCTTTTTCTTTAAATGCTGAAGACGAGATGGTACCCATATCGATCGTTGGGTTCCCGCCCTGACCGTTAATATCGACATCACAGGTGCTCGCGGTAATCATACCCGTGAATTCAATGGTCCCTGCGCCTTTACCTGGCGCTGCATGGCTGGAAGGACTGGCAATTGCAGCCAATAAAAATCCCATGGTAATAACGGATTTATTCATTTTTTAAAATATTCCTCAGTGTGTAAAAGGTAGAACAGTATTATTTCGGGTTAGTCACTCGAAAGCGTTGTTGTGGTCACGGGATGTGGATATTCCGTTAATATGAAACATTAAGGTGGATATTCATCATCGCTTACCAGTCCATGTGAAAAACTTCCATCACAAGAAGTCTGAATATTTTTCTGGGTCAGGTTAACAAGCGTTTAAAAAAAATAAAGTGAGAACGTCATGATTTGTCTTTGGTTGTTTTAAAATCAATGAGTTAGGTTGTTTTTATCAGGGTTTTATCAGCAATTCAGTGTGAGAATTTTACGGCTTATTTACTACTTGCCGTATGTCAGGTTCAGCTCAGATAATAAAACTTTCATAATAATGAAAGAATAATCTCCGGAAGAACACGTTGCCTTCCCGGAAGACGTAAGAGAAATCCTGGCACTTTTAACATCACATTTACATTGCCGGGCTGGCGCGAAGAAGTGTTATTATTATTCTCTTGCCCGGTGATACGGGCGTTTTCTTTTTTTGTTGCAAACGTTGCCTCTGCCAGCGCGCAGATGAAGGTTAAGGATAGATTCATGGCTTCTGCTCATCTCGGTTTCCCGACTGAAACCGTTGTTGTCTTTGTGGTGATGGCCGTTGGGGCGATGTTTATCGACCTCTTCATGCACCGTCACGATAAACCTGTTTCGCTGAAAAGTGCGGCCATGTGGTCCGTTTTCTGGTTCTCGATGGCGATGGCCTTCGCCGGTTTTCTGTACATCCACCACGGCGCCGAGATGGCGAGCCTGTTCCTCACCGGTTACGCGCTGGAAGAGGTGCTCTCCATCGATAACCTGTTCGTGATGATGGCGATCTTTGCCTGGTTCGGCGTGCCGGATAAGTACCGTCACCGTGTGCTCTACTGGGGCGTGCTTGGGGCGATTGTCTTCCGCGGTATTTTCGTGGCGATCGGCACCAGCCTGCTGAGCCTGGGGCCGTACGTGGAGGTTATTTTTGCGCTGGTCGTCGGCTGGACGGCGGTGATGATGCTCAAGCGCAATGAAGAGAGTGACGAAGTGGAAGATTACTCGGGTCACCTTGCCTATCGCCTGGTGAAACGCTTCTATCCCGTCTGGCCCAAAATCAGCAGCAACGCGTTTATCCTGACGCAGAAAGAGGTCGATGCGGAGCTTGAAAAGCCGGAAAACCAGGACGTAACGGTTGGCCGCGTGAAGAAGGCGAAGCGCTACGCAACGCCGCTGCTGCTCTGCGTGGCGGTGGTGGAACTCTCTGATGTGATGTTCGCGTTTGACTCCGTACCGGCGATTATTGCGGTAAGCCGCGAGCCGCTGATTATCTACAGCGCCATGATGTTCGCCATTCTCGGCCTGCGTACCCTCTACTTTGTGCTGGAAGCACTCAAGCAGTATCTGGTGCACCTGGAGAAAGCGGTGGTGCTGCTGCTGTTCTTCGTGGCGTTCAAGCTGGGTCTGAATGCGACCGATCACTTCTGGCACCACGGTTACAGCATTGGCGCGACGGCCAGCCTGTTTGTGGTGTTAGGTGTGCTGGCGCTGGGGATTATTGCGAGCGTGTTGTTCCCGGGGAAACGTGAGGCCTGATGCACCGCTTTTCTCCCTCTCCCTGTGGGAGAGGGCTGGGGTGAGGGCAACAGACCGCACCTAACCCTTAATCGGTGAATTCCGGCGCTTGCGTGGGTGATGGAAGTGCCGCCAGTGAGGATCCTGCGCCGCGGCCAGCAGTTCGTGGTCGCCGCGGGTGTCGCCCCAGGCTCGCAGATGATAGTCGTTCAGATCGCCATACACCTTCTCCAGCCTCGCCACTTTCTGGGCGCAGCGGCAGTTATTGCCCGTAATGCGTCCCGTCAGCTTGCCGTCCTTCACTTCCAGCTGCGTGCCAATCAGCTTAATGCCGAGCCTGTCCGCCCACGGCTGGAGCACCAGCGCCGGCGACGCAGAGCAGATCGTCACTTCCGCGCCGGAATTTACCTCAGCCGCCACCGCCAGAACCCCTTCGGGGCGCATCAGCTTGTTCCAGTATTTTTCGCAAAAGGCTTCCGCCTGCTGGCGTAGCCAGTGTTCGTCCACGCCCGTCAGGAACGTTTTAATCAGCACTTCCTTCAGCTCATCACGCGTCAGCTTGCGGCGCACGCAGTGGAGCGTGGGCAGCGCCATGCGCACCAGACGACCCGCAAAGTAGCGTTTCCCAAAGGCAAAACGCAGGAAAGGGATAAAGCTGTCGTGGTGCGTGAGCGTCCCGTCAAAGTCAAAGACAGAGAGCACGCTGGATTTCGCCACCGTCTCGTCGGCAATCATATTGGTCATAAATACGTCTTAGCTGAATTACACATTCTGTCGATCAGTTTACCTGCTTTATCTGAACAGTCCTTACATCACCACCCTTTTTTTTCTCAATCTTGCGATCTGAAAGTGAGTCCAATTTTGGCCTCAATAATGATTGGTGAAAAAGTGAGCAGTCTATATTATCGCCACATCGAAAGATATTTCGGGGGAACGTTGGCCTCCACAGGTAAGGAAAAATTCACTCTTAGCTCCTGTTTAGATATGACATTCAGATCGCTTATTTCAATCCTCACGTTAAGTTTTGCTTCGTTTTCCGCACTGAGTTTTCAGTTGCCCGCATCGATGATCTCCGCCGATAGCACATTTGCGGAATCGTCGGTGAAATCGGCCCTGCTTCACCAGGAGACAGGCCCACTCCGCTCCCGGATACTGGATCAATACCAGAAATGGAAAGGGACTCACTATCAGTGGGGCGGCACCACGCACCGCGGAGTGGATTGCTCCGCGCTTATGCAGCATCTGTTCAGCGATGCGGCGCATCTTTATCTACCGCGCACGACGAGCGAGCAGATCCATCGTGGTGTACAGGTAGCGCAATACCGTCTGAAGGCGGGAGATTTGGTCTTCTTCCAGACGGGCCCGAACCGCAGACACGTTGGCGTGTATATCGGTAACAGCCAGTTTATTCATGCCTCCAGCAGCCAGGGCGTAACGGTCTCAACCCTGACTGATGACTACTGGCAGGATCGTTACATTACCGCCCGTCGTGTCGCGGGCAGCGCCGCCTGACGACATTAAATAATGTCATCCACCACGCCACCATCGACGCGCAATGCCGCGCCTGAGGTGGCGGAGGCCTGCGTCGAACAGACATAAATCACCATATTAGCCACCTCTTCAACGGTGGCGGCGCGCTGGATAACCGAGCTGGGGCGGTTGGTCATGACAAATTCTTTCGCCAGCTGCTCCAGCGATTTACCGGTTTTCTCGATCTCATCTTTCATCATTTCAGCGAAACCGTCGGACATCGTCGGGCCCGGCAGCACGCTGTTCACCGTCACGCCGCTTCCCGCCACGAACTTCGCCAGCCCGCGCGCCAGCGAAAGCTGTGCCGTTTTGGTCACCCCGTAGTGGATCATGTCTGCCGGGATATTGCAGGCTGACTCGGAGGAGATAAACACCACGCGGCCCCAGCCTTTTTTCACCATGCCCGGCAGCAGGGCGCGGGAGAGGCGCACGCCGGACATCACGTTGGTCTGCCAGTAGCGCTCCCAGGTTTCATCGTCGGTGCCATAGAAATCCTGCGGGCCGTAAATCCCGGCGTTGTTCACCAGAATATCGACGTCGCTCGCGACCTTCAGCAGCGACTCAACCCCTTCCGCGGTGCTGAGATCGGCAATGGCTGCACGCACCTGCACGCCAGGCACAACCTGCTGCAGCTGCTGAATACCTTTGTTCACCGAGTCGGTGCTGCGGCCATTAACGATCACTTCCGCGCCGCTTTCTGCCAGGCCTCTGGCAATGGCAAACCCGATCCCGCCGGTTGAGGCGGTGACCAGGGCCACTTTCCCCGCAAAGTCGATTTTCATCATCAACTCCTTATCGTTTTAACGTTCGGACCTTAAAGCGTAGCAGGTGATGATGACGGCTCCTGGCTAAAAAGGCGCAGCAGGGTTTCAACCTGCTCATCCAGCGGGGCGAGGGTGCGCTTCACGATCAGATGCAGCGGCGTGGCCCGACGAACGCCGTGGCTCAGCGGGAGGAGTTTCAGTACGCCTTGCTCCAGCTGGGGCTGAATGCGTTCCTCTGGCAGCCAGCCGTAGCCGACCTGCGAGACGACCGCCTCTATGGCAGCGTCGATGGTCGAGAACGTCCACGACTCGCCTGCAGCCCGCGCGGCGTTCTGGCTGTCCGCAATCTGGATTAGCGGCCACGGGCGCAGCATCTCATCATTCAGCGGCGCGTCGAGGCTAAAGAGGGGATGCTGATGATGCGCCACGGCGACAAAGTCAATATTCATCAGCCATTCGCCGAGCCCGGTAATGTCCTGGCGGCGGGTTAAAACCATCACATCGGCCTCGTTGTTCATGGCATCGGCGCGGGTATTTTCCAGCACCTCCGTGAGGCGGACCTGAGTTTGCGGATACTGCTGCTGGAACTGACGCAGAATGGCGAACAGGCGGCGGCGTGGGAAAATCGAGTCCACCACCAGGTCCAGCCGCGTGCGCATCCCGTTACGAAGTGTCGCCGCGCGCGTCTCGACATACGAAAACGCTTTCAGCAGCGGTTTCACCTGGCCGAGAAGCAGTTCTCCGGCCGGGGTCAATACCGCCCTGCGCCCCTCCGGCGCCAGCAGCGCCACGCCCAGCCGCTCCTGCAGCAGCGACAGGTTATAGCTCACCGAGGACTGACTGCGGTGGGTTTCTTCCGCAGCTTTGGCAAAGCTGCCCGCATCCACCACTTTTTCCAGTAAGGCCCACTGTTCCAGCGTCGTCTTGTGCATAATTTATCTAAAAATTGGATGAATTTGATTAAAACATAGCGTTATTCATTCATTTTTTGAAGGCTTAAGATCGTCTCATCAAAACGAAGGAGACATCTTATGAACACATTCGACAAACACGACTTAAGCGGCTTCGTTGGCAAACATCTGGTTTATACCTATGACAACGGCTGGAATTACGAAATTTACGTCAAAAACGAGACTACTCTCGACTACCGTATTCACAGCGGCCTGGTGGCAAACCGTTGGGTTAAAGATCAGCAGGCTTACATCGTGCGGGTAGGGGAGAGCATCTATAAAATCTCCTGGACCGAGCCAACCGGTACGGACGTTAGCCTGATTGTGAACCTGGGCGACAAACTGTTCCACGGCACCATCTTCTTCCCGCGTTGGGTCATGAACAACCCGGAAAAAACCGTCTGCTTCCAGAACGACCATATTCCGCTGATGAACAGCTATCGCGATGCGGGGCCGGCATATCCAACAGAAGTGATTGACGAATTTGCCACCATCACCTTTGTACGCGACTGCGGTGCGAACAACGAAAGCGTGATTGCCTGCGCGGCCAGCGAGTTACCGAAAAACTTTCCCGATAACTTAAAATAAGCGCGACAGTTAACTAAAAAGAAAAGTTCCCGGTTATTTCTTCTTTCTCTGAAATAACCGGGATTTTTTTTGTTTGTTGATGTTTGGTTTAAAATAACATTTTGTAAAAATTGAGTTTGATCACGAAATAAATAATTCATAATCACATAAGCTATTGTTTATAAATGAATTAATATTGATTTAGTTACATCTTAATTACGCATCTTAATTTTTCCCTAAGAAATGAACGATACCTTGATATGAGTTTATGGTTCGTTGAAATAAACGAAAAAGTAATTGGTTAATATCAAGCGCGTGCCATTCTTATTGCAAGGAAATTAATGATGAGTGATTTTTTGCCTTTTTCCCGCCCGTCGATGGGTAGTGAGGAATTAGCGGCGTTGCAGGAGGTTTTAACCTCCGGCTGGATCACCACAGGGCCTAAAAATCAGGAACTTGAAGCGGCATTTTGTCAACTGACGGGGAACCAGCACGCGATTGCCGTCTGCTCGGCGACGGCGGGCATGCACGTCACGCTGATGGCGCTGGATATTGGTCCGGGCGATGAGGTCATTACCCCCTCCCAAACCTGGGTCTCCACGCTGAATATGATCGTGCTGCTGGGCGCCACGCCGGTCATGATCGATGTGGACAACGAGACATTGATGGTGACGCCGGAAGCGGTTGAAGCCGCCATTACCCCGCGTACCAAAGCGATTATTCCCGTGCATTACGCCGGCGCGCCGTGTGATATCGACGCCATTCATGCCGTCGGTGAGCGTCACGGTATTACGGTGATTGAAGACGCGGCCCATGCCGCCGGAACGTACTACAAGAACCGTCACGTGGGCTGGAAAGGCACGGCGATTTTTTCCTTCCACGCCATCAAAAACATGACCTGCGCGGAAGGTGGTTTAGTCGTCACGGATAACGCCCGGCTTGCCGCGCGGATCCGCAGCCTGAAATTCCACGGCCTGGGCGTGGATGCCTATGACCGCCAGACGCACGGCCGCGCGCCGCAGGCCGAAGTGATCTCCCCGGGCTTTAAGTACAACCTCGCAGATATCAACGCCGCGCTGGCGCTGGTACAGCTGGGTAAGCTGAAAGAGGCCAACCTACGCCGCGAGGCAATCGCGCAACGCTACCTGCGCGAGCTTGCCGATACGCCGTTCCAGCCGCTGAGCATTCCGTCATGGCCACACGTTCACGCCTGGCACCTGTTTATTATTCGCGTTGATGAAGCGCGCTGCGGGATCTCACGCGACAACCTGATGGCGGCGCTGAAGGAGCAAGGCATCGGCACCGGCCTTCATTTCCGCGCGGCGCACACCCAAAAATACTACCGCGAGCGTTTTCCTGATGTATCGCTTCCGAATTCGGAATGGAACAGCGCGCGTATTTGTTCTCTCCCTCTTTTCCCGGACATGACTCATGACGACACAACCCGCGTCATTACCGCGCTCCATCAGCTTGCAGGACATTGATATGTTCAGCGCACCGCCTGTACAAAAAGTTTCTGTGGTCATCCCTGTTTATAACGAGCAGGAGAGCCTGCCCGAGCTGATCCGCCGCACCACGGCCGCCTGCGATACGCTGGGCAAAGCCTATGAAATTCTGCTGGTGGACGACGGCAGCAGTGATGATTCTGCGCTGATGCTGACCGAAGCCGCCCAGGCCGAAGGCAGCCATATTGTCGCCGTGCTGCTCAACCGTAACTATGGCCAGCACTCCGCCATTATGGCCGGGTTCAGCCACGTTACGGGCGATCTGATTATCACCCTGGACGCGGATCTGCAAAACCCGCCGGAGGAGATCCCGCGCCTGGTGGCGAAAGCCGATGAAGGCTATGACGTGGTCGGCACGGTGCGTCAGAACCGTCAGGACAGCCTGTTCCGCAAGCTGGCCTCGCGCACCATCAACCGTCTTATTCAGCGCACCACCGGTAAAGCAATGGGCGATTACGGCTGCATGCTGCGCGCCTACCGCCGCCATATAGTCGACGCCATGCTGCACTGCCATGAGCGCAGCACCTTTATTCCGATCCTCGCCAACACCTTTGCCCGCAAGGCAACGGAAATTCCGGTCCTGCACGCCGAGCGCGAGCACGGGGAATCGAAGTACAGCTTTATGCGTCTCATCAACCTGATGTACGACCTCGTCACCTGCCTGACCACCACGCCGCTGCGCCTGCTGAGCGTGTTCGGCAGCATCATCGCCCTGGCCGGCTTTACGCTGTCCGTCCTGCTGGTGGTGCTGAGGCTGGTCTTTGGCCCGCAGTGGGCGGCGGAAGGGGTCTTCATGCTTTTTGCCGTGCTGTTTATGTTCATCGGCGCCCAGTTCGTCGGAATGGGCCTGCTCGGTGAATACATAGGCCGTATCTATAACGATGTTCGCGCACGTCCGCGCTACTTTATTCAACGTGTTGTCCGTCAGGAACACAAAGCATCTCAAGAGGAAAACCACCCATGAAAGCCGTTGTATTTGCCTATCACGATATGGGGTGCGCGGGCACGCTGGCCCTGCTGGAAGCGGGCTATGACATTGCTGCAATCTTTACCCATCCGGACGCGGCGGGAGAGAATCACTTCTTCGGCTCCGTGGCGCGTATCGCCGCCGAGCGCGGTATTCCGGTGTATGCTCCGGACGACGTCAACCACCCGCTGTGGGTGGATCGCATCCGCGCGCTCGCACCTGATGTCATCTTCTCGTTCTACTATCGCAACCTGATCTGCGACGAGATCTTAGGCCTGGCCGCAAAAGGGGCGTTTAACCTTCACGGCTCTCTGCTGCCCGCCTACCGTGGACGCGCGCCGCTGAACTGGGTGCTGGTCAACGGCGAAACGGAAACGGGCGTGACGCTGCACCGCATGGTGCGCCGCGCAGATGCCGGGGCCATCGTCGCCCAGCAGCGCGTGGCAATCGACGCGGATGAAACCGCGCTTGAGCTGCATCATAAACTCTGCATCGCGGCGCAAAGCCTGCTGCGTGACGCGCTGCCAGCCATCCTCAACGGCACCTTCAGCGAGACCGAGCAGGACGAAAGCAAGGCCAGCTGCTTTGGCCGCCGCGCGCCGGAAGATGGTCGCCTGGACTGGAATAAACCCGCCCGCCAGCTGCACAACCTGGTGCGCGCCGTGACCGACCCGTGGCCGGGCGCGTACAGCTTTGCGGGCGTAAGCAAATTTATCGTCTGGAAATCCCGCGTGCGTGACGATATCCCTGCCGCTAAGCCGGGCACCGTCGTCTCCGTCTCCCCGCTGATTGTGAGCTGCGGCGAGCAGGCGCTGGAGATCGTCACCGGGCAGACCGACAACGGCCTGTACGTTCAGGGCACGCAGCTGGCGCAGTCTCTGGGTCTGGTAGCCGGGGCGCTGATCACCAGCGCGCCGGTGGTTGCCATCAAGCGCCGCACGCGCGTGCTGATCCTCGGCGTGAACGGCTTTATCGGGAACCACCTGACCGAACGTCTGCTCAAAGACGATAACTACGAGATTTACGGTCTGGATATCGGCTCTGACGCCATCAGCCGTTTCCTCAATAACCCGCGCTTCCACTTTGTGGAAGGGGATATCAGCATTCACTCCGAGTGGATCGAATATCACATTAAAAAATGCGACGTGGTGCTGCCGCTGGTCGCCATCGCCACGCCAATCGAGTACACCCGTAACCCGCTGCGCGTGTTCGAGCTGGACTTTGAAGAGAACCTGAAGATCATCCGCGACTGCGTGAAATACGACAAGCGCATCATCTTCCCGTCCACCTCTGAAGTGTACGGCATGTGTACCGACAAAAACTTCGATGAGGATGCCTCCAGCCTGGTGGTCGGGCCGATCAACAAGCAGCGCTGGATCTACTCTGTCTCCAAGCAGCTGCTGGACCGCGTAATTTGGGCCTACGGCGAGAAAGAGGGTCTGCGCTTTACCCTGTTCCGTCCGTTTAACTGGATGGGCCCGCGTCTGGATAACCTGAACGCGGCTCGAATCGGCAGCTCCCGCGCGATCACTCAACTGATCCTGAACCTGGTCGAAGGCTCGCCTATCAAGCTGATTGAAGGCGGGAGCCAGAAACGCTGCTTTACGGACATCAGCGACGGTATCGAAGCCCTGTTCCGCATCATTGAGAACAAAGATAACCGCTGCAACGGTGAGATCATTAACATCGGTAACCCGGAAAACGAGGCGAGCATTCGCGAGCTGGCAGAGATGCTACTGGCCAGCTTTGAGCGCCACCCGCTGCGCGATCGCTTCCCGCCGTTTGCCGGTTTCCGCGAAGTGGAAAGCAGCAGCTACTACGGAAAGGGCTACCAGGACGTCGAGCACCGTAAGCCAAGCATCCGCAACGCGAAGCGCTGCCTGAACTGGACGCCGACGGTGAAGATGGAGCAGACCATTGATGAAACGCTCGACTTCTTCCTGCGCACCGTGGAGCTATCGGAACAGGCCTCATGAAAAAAGTCGGTTTACGCATTGATGTCGACACCTTCAGGGGAACGCGTGACGGCGTGCCCAGATTGCTGGAACTGCTGAACAGGCACGGCGTGCGTGCCAGCATTTTCTTCAGCGTAGGGCCTGACAACATGGGACGCCATTTATGGCGTCTGGTTAAACCGGCATTTCTGTTCAAAATGCTGCGCTCGCGCGCGGCATCCCTCTACGGCTGGGATATTTTGCTGGCCGGCACCGCCTGGCCCGGCAGACGCATCGGCGCGGGTAATGAAGCGGTTATCCGCGCGGCGGCGCAGCAACACGAGGTCGGCCTGCATGCCTGGGATCATCACGCCTGGCAGGCGTGGGCGGGCGTCTGGGATATCCCACGCCTGTCCCGTGAGGTCGAGCGTGGAATGCTGGAGCTTGAGGCCATCATCGGTCAGCCCGTGCGCTGCTCCGCCGTGGCGGGATGGCGTGCCGACCAGCGGGTGGTCAAAGCCAAAGAGCATTTCGCGTTTCGCTACAATAGCGACTGTCGTGGAACCGGGCCGTTTTTGCCGCTGTTGGGCGAAAATCGCTACGGTACGGTGCAAATTCCGGTCACGCTTCCCACGTGGGATGAGGTGGTGGGGCGCGAGGTGAAGGCGGAAGCATTTAATCGCTACATTCTGGACCGCATCCATCGTGACGCCGGAACGCCGGTCTATACCATCCATGCAGAAGTGGAAGGGATTGCGTATCAGCGTGATTTCGACGAACTGCTGGCCATGGCCGCTCGGGAGGGCATCGAATTCTGCCCGTTGAGCGAGCTGCTGCCGGACGACCTCAGCACCCTGCCCGTGGGTAAAGTCGTCCGTAATGAACTGGCTGGCCGGGAAGGCTGGCTTGGCTATCAACAAACCGTGAGTCCGGTCCCATGAAAACAGCCCGTTATGGCGTAGCGCTTTTCGCACTGTTTATCGTTTATTACTTCATTCCGGTCGATATTCGCCTGCTTTGGCAGCCTGATGAAACGCGCTATGCGGAAATCAGCCGCGAAATGCTGGCATCGGGTGACTGGGTTGTCCCGCATTTCCTCGGGCTGCGCTACTTTGAAAAGCCGATTGCCGGCTACTGGATCAACACTATCGGACAATGGCTGTTCGGGCACACGAACTTTGCCGTACGCGCCGGGTCGATCTTCTCCACCGGGCTCGCGGCGCTGCTGGTGATCTGGATGGCCTGGCGACTCTGGCGGGATAAGCGTACGGCCATTTTCTCCGGCCTGATCTTCCTGACCCTGTTCCTGGTGTATGGCATCGGCACCTATGCGGTGCTGGATCCCATCGTCACCCTGTGGCTGGTGGCGGCGATGTGCAGCTTCTGGCTCGCCTCACAGGCGCGCACCGTGGCCGGAAAAGCGGGCGGCTATGTGCTGCTTGGGCTGGCCTGCGGCATGGGGGTGATGACCAAAGGCTTCCTGGCGCTGGCGGTACCGGTGATCGGCGTGCTGCCGTGGGTGATTGCCCAAAAGCGCTGGAAAGAGGTGCTGATTTTTGGCTGGCTCGCGGTCCTGAGCTGCGTGCTGATTGTTCTGCCGTGGGGGCTGGCCATTGCGCACCGCGAGCCTGATTTCTGGCGCTACTTCTTCTGGGTGGAGCATATTCAGCGTTTTGCCCAGAGCGACGCGCAGCATAAAGCTCCGTTCTGGTATTACCTGCCGTTCCTGCTCGCGGGCAGCCTGCCGTGGCTGGCGCTGCTGCCAGGCGCGCTGCGTCTTGGCTGGAATGACAGACAAAACGCGGGCGGCGGGTTCTACCTGCTGGGGTGGGTGGTGATGCCGCTGCTGTTTTTCAGCATCGCTAAAGGCAAGCTGCCGACCTATATCCTGCCCTGTTTTGCCCCGCTGGCTATCCTGATGGCGCGCTATGCCTGCCTCGCGGCGGAAAAAGGGGCCAGAGCGTTGCGCATTAACGGCGGCATTAACCTGGCGTTTGGCGCTATCGGCGTGGTGGCGGCGCTGGCGGTCTCGCCGTGGGGGCTGGCTAAGCATCCGGTCTGGACGTCGGTCGAACTGTATAAAGTCTTCTGCGCGGTGGTGGCGTTCCTCATCTGGGGCGCGGTAGGCTGGTTTACGCTGCGGCAGAGCCAGCGGCGCTGGTGGCTGGCGGCGCTGTGTCCTGCGGGTCTGGCGTTGTTGATTGGTTTTGCCATTCCGAACCTGGTGGTGGATTCCAAACAGCCGCAGTCGCTGGTGGATACCGTGCGCGAGCCGCTTCAGGGCAGCCGCTTTGTGCTGACCAATAACGTTGGCGTGGCCGCGGGTCTGGCGTGGGAGCTGAAGCGCAGTGACATCACGCTGTTTGCTCAGAGCGGCGAGCTGCGCTACGGGCTGGATTATCCCGATGCGAAAGATCGCTTTGTCAGTGAAGACGACTTCGCGCAGTGGCTGGCAACGCATCGTAAGCAGGGAAGCGTGTCGCTGGTGATGCTGCTGTCTAAACGTGACGATATTGCAGAGGCGAATTTACCGCAGCCGGACAATCTCTATATCCAGGGGCGTCTGGCCCTGCTGGAGTATCTGCCGAAGTGATGACCTGGACCTGGCTCATACTGGCAAGCCTGCTGAGCTGCGCGGGACAGCTGTGCCAGAAACAGGCTACCCGTCCGGCGAAAGGCGGACGGCGTGGCGCGCACATCATGCGGTGGCTTGGCCTGGCGATGCTGGCGCTGGGCTGCGGAATGCTGGTCTGGCTGGTGGTGCTGCAGCGCCTGCCCGTCGGCGTAGCTTACCCTATGCTGAGCCTCAATTTTGTCTGGGTGACGCTGGCGGCGAAGGTCTTCTGGCGCGAGCACGTTGCTGTGCACCACTGGCTGGGGGTCGGGTTCATTATCATGGGGATTATCGTGCTGGGAGGAAGCCTGTGAAAGGCGCGTTCTGGGCGTTATGCAGCGTGCTGTTAGTCAGCGCCGCACAGCTGTTGCTGCGCGATGCCATGCAGGCTCTGCCGCCGGTCAGCGATTTTCTGACGTTTATCTCTGCGCTGTGGCACGTTTCGTCCGGCACGGGCGCGCTGCTGCTGGGGTTAACGGGATACGTTGCCTCCATGGGCTGCTGGTATCTGGCGCTGCATCGCATGGCGCTCAGCAAAGCGTATGCCTTGCTGAGCCTCAGCTATATCCTGGTGTGGGGCGCGGCAATCCTGCTGCCCGGCTGGGGGGAGCACTTCTCCTGGCATGGGCTGCTGGGCGTCGCGTTGATTATGCTGGGTGTACTGGTGATTTTCCTGCCCCGACGTGAATAATCGACTCGGTGGTCAGGGTGTAAGGGGTCGAGGTACAGACGGCAAGGCTCAGAGAACCGAGCTGCAGCTGGCTGACCGAGTGCGACTGCGCCGTGCTGTCGATGCTGACAATCTGCCAGGCGCTGCCGCCGCGCTGTTTCACAATCGCTTCTTTGCGCGTCCAGATACGCCAGAAGGCAGAAAGCTGTTCCTCGGGCGCTTCACGCTCCAGCTCGTCATGCTCTGTCAGGCTGAAAACGGCGTTGGCCAGCGCCTGCCAGTTCTTGCGGGGGCGAATCACTTCGATATCGCAGCCCACTTCGCCTTCATCGCTCATCAGCAGGGCGATATCATCACCGCTATGGCTCAGGTTGAACCACAGCGGATCCCCCTTCGCAAATGCCGGCTTCCCCTGCTCGCCGTAAATGATGTCGGGGAGCGGGTGAGGGGATAATGTTCTGGCGAGCAGCGTCCGGCCTGCCAGCCAGGAGGCCTGTCGTGCACCCTGAGGTGCCTTATCTGCAAGCGTTGACGCCAGCGGGTCCGCGCAAAGGGTGGAAATTTTTCCCAGTACAAACCGGTACATAGTTACGCCCAGCGTTTAATGATAATCGAGGTATTGATGCCGCCAAACGCGAAGTTATTGCTCTGCAGATACTCGCAGTCAATCTGACGGGCTTCTCCCATAATATAATCTAAAGCCCCGCATTGCTCATCCGGCTGCGTTAAATTGAGCGTCGGGGCAAACCAGCCTTCGCGCATCATCTGCAGGCTCATCCACGCTTCCAGCGCGCCGCAGGCCCCCAGAGTGTGGCCAAAATAGCTCTTCAACGAAGAAACCGGCACGCTGTCACCGTAGATGGCGGCCGTGGCCTGGCTTTCGGCGATATCGCCGCGGTCGGTGGCGGTACCGTGCGCGGAGATATACCCCATATCCCGGGCGCTTAACCCCGCCATCGCCAGCGACTGCTCCATGCAAATCTGCATGGTGTCACGCTGCGGCTGGGTGATATGGGCCGCGTCACAGTTGGTGGCAAAGCCCACGATCTCACCGTAGATGGTGGCCCCGCGCGCTCTGGCGTGCTCCAGCTCCTCCAGAATCAGGGTGCCTGCGCCTTCCCCAATCACCAGACCATCGCGCTGCGTATCGAACGGCGAGGGGGTGGTTTTGGGTTCGTCGTTGCGCTGGCTGGTGGCAAACAGCGTGTCAAACACCGCCGCTTCAGACGGACAAAGCTCTTCCGCGCCCCCCGCGACCATCACGGTCTGATAGCCGTGGCGAATTGCCTCCCAGGCGTAGCCAATCGCCTGGCTGCCGGAGGTACAGGCGCTCGACGTTGGGATCACGCGGCCACGTAGTCCAAAGAACAGGCCGGTATTCACCGCGGTGGTGTGCGGCATCATCTGGACGTAGGTTGTCCCGGTGATGTTATTGGTGTGCTTTTCGGTAAGCATGGTCGCGAATTCGCTGACCGGGCCGGTGCTGCCTGTCGAAGAACCGTAGGCGATGCCGGTTTGCCCGTTGGTGAGCACCGCTTCGCCAATCAGCCCCGCCTGCTCCAGCGCCAGCTCTGTCGCGCGGGTCGACATCAGCGACACGCGGCCCATGGCGCGAATACGCTTGCGGGTATAGTGTTCCGGCAGCGCGAAATCGTCGATCGGCGCGCCCAGCAGGGTGTGCAGGCCATCATAAACCTGCCATTCCGGCATTTTACGGACGGCGTTTTCATACGCCAGCAGCCGGCTGGAAACGGACTGCCAGTTCTCGCCAAAGGCGGTGACGCCGCCCATGCCCGTAATCACCACGCGACGCGTCATAGCATTCCTCCGTTAATCGAAATGACCTGGCGGGTGACGTAGCCCGCGATATCCGACATCAGATAGCTTGCCAGCCCGGCGACCTCCTCAGCCTGGCCCATACGTTTCATTGGGATGATGGACATCGCTTCCTTCAGCGCGGCCTCCTCCATCTCAATCATGCCGGTATCAATCAGCCCTGGCGCAATGCAGTTCACGGTGATTTTGCGTTTTGCCAGCTCGATCGCCAGCGCTTTGGTGGCGCCGATAATGCCCGCTTTGGCCGCGCTGTAGTTCACCTGGCCGCGGTTGCCCATCACGCCGGAGACGGAGGATAAGGTAATAATGCGCCCGCCCTGACGGGTGCCGATCATGGGCATAATGCAGGGGTGTATGACGTTATAAAAGCTGTCGAGATTGGTGTGGATCACGCTGTCCCAGTCGTCTTCACTCAGTGCCGGAAAAGCGCCATCGCGGGTAATTCCGGCGTTGCTGACCACGCCATACCATGCGCCATGGGCATCAATTTCCTGTTCAAGCACTTCACGGCACTGCTCGCGGTTGCCTACGTCAAACGAGAGTAAACGGCCGCTGCCGCCCGCCTGCGTGATGGCGTCCAGCGTCTCCTGCGCGCCTGCGGCATCGCGATGGTAATGCACGCCGACGGTAAACCCGTCAGCGGCAAGCTGGCGGGCGATGGCGCGACCAATGCCTTTGCTGGCCCCTGTGACCAGTACGGAACGACTCATGCGTGGGATCCCTGATTAAAAAGCGATGTTAATTCTTCTGCACTCGGCTGGAAGGTATTGACCCGGCCCGTGGCCAGCGTCTCTTCACCTGCGCAAATCGTGCATTCAAAACTGCCGAAGCGTTCGTCCTGCATCAGCAGCTTAACGGTAATGTCCAGCGTTAAGCCTTTGGCGAAACGCCCGCTGGCGCAGACCAGCTCGCGCGCGCCGAGCACCATGCCCAGCGCGATATGTTCCTGCCCCTGCTGCTGACGATGCCAGCCTGACCAGACGCCAACGGTCTGCGCCATTAGCTCGAGCGCGTACCAGCCCGGCAGGTCGCCATCGGCATTGAGAAACGGCGCCAGCACGCTTTGCCTGTCAACTGCCACGCGGCAGACCGCCATGTCATCCGTCACATTTTCAACGGACCCCAGCAGCATCATGGGCGCATCGTGCGGCAAATAGGCTTCGGGTGATAGATAGCTCATGACGTTCTCCCCAGCAGAATGCTGGCGTTATTGCCGCCAAACGCGAACGAGTTAGACAAAATCACCGGCTTTTTCAGGGCGGTGCTCTGGTGCAGCAGGCCGCACGGCGCCAGCGTCTCGTCCGGAGCGTAGCGGGAAAAATCCTGCGGCGGCAAGGGCAGATCGCGCGTCAGGATAAGCCAGCTCAAAGCCGCTTCGGTAATGCCGGCAGCGCCCAGCGTGTGGCCGGTAAGGTGTTTGGTTGAACTGCACGGCACGCTTTCTCCGAAGAGATCGTGAACCACCTGTGATTCAATCTGATCGTTGAGCGGCGTGGCCGTGCCGTGCAGGTTGATGTAGCCGATGTCGTCCGGCTGCATGCCCGCTTCGCTGAGCGCCTGAGTGATAGCCCTTATCGCCCCGTCGCCCTGCGGATGCGGGGCGGAAATATGGTACGCATCGCTGGATTCGCCCGTGCCGAGCAGCGCCACGTCCGCGGGTTCCCGGCTTAATACCATCAGCGCCGCCGCTTCACCGATGGTGATCCCCCGGCGGTCCCGGCCAAACGGCTCGCAGAGCGTGGGGGAGAAGGATTCAAGACTGTTAAAGCCGTTCACGGGCATCCGGCTCAGGGTGTCTGCTCCGCCGACAATGGCGATATCCACCAGCCCGGCTTCGATCAGGCGTTTGCCGCCGATCATCGCCCGCGCGCTGGAGGAGCAGGCGGTGGAGATCGTATAAGCCGGGCCTTCAAGCTGCAGCCAGTTGGCGAGAAAGCGGGACGGATCGCCCAGCTCCTGCTGCGGATACTGCCAGCGCGTGCTGATCTCGCCGTCGGTCATGAGACGCACGTGCTCATCGCCTTCATCCAGCCCGGAGGTGCTGGTTCCCAGCACCACGGCCACGCGGTCGCGACCAACGCGGGCGATGGCCTCGTCAACGGCGGGCTGAATCTGCGCCAGCGCGGCCAGCAGCAGCTGGTTGTTGCGGGTGCGGTGTGCAGAGAAGGTGTCCGGGATGAGCGGCAGTTCGCCTTCCACCCCGCCCAGTACCGCTTCGGGCATTCCCTGCAGCCAGCCGGTCCGGGCGTGCATGCCCGGCGCCACGCCCGCAGCCAGGTTGGCGGCAATTTCATCAGGCGAGTTGCCCAGCGCGTTGACCATGCCAACAGCGGATATATAAATCATCTCAGTCACCCAGATATTGAATGGTGATGTGGTATTTGAATACGTGTTGCTCGATGCTGATCGGCTCGCGCTTGCCTTTGCGCTGGAGATAGACAATCTCCGTCACCAGCTTGCCGCTGGCGTTGCGCAGCTCGCGCCGATCGCCATTGTCCGTTAACGTCCAGCCCTTCGGCAACTGCGGCTGCCAGGCGCTAATCGGCCAGTGGCTGAGCATCACGTCGGCCAGCACCTGGCTGGCGGGCGGCAGCTGCGGCACGACGATCGACTGCTCGGTATGAATACCGCTCTCGTCGTACGTTGCCAGGAACAGGCGAATGCCCACGGAAGAGAGGCCGGCCAGCGTGACCTTATGCGCATCCGCGTTGAGCATCACCAGCAGGGACTGCGTTTGCCCGTTAAAGCTGCCGGTCAGCAGCTGCTGGGAGCTTACCGCCGGGCTGATGCCGGGCGGCGGCAGAGTGACTTTGGTGCCAGGCTGAAGCCAGGCCTGAGGCCGCGTCTCTTTGGTATCGGTCGAATGGCTGCAGCCTGCCAGCAGCAGCGCCGCGGCCAGCGCGACGGCGCGATAAACAGCGTTCATTTACGTTTTCTCTCTTTCTTATCTGGCATCGCCAGCGGTGCCAGCAGGAAGGCGGTGAAAATACCGCTCACCAGCACAATACCAAAGCTGCTGATGGCCTGGGTGGCGCTGAAGACGAGCATGCCCAGCGTCAGCAGGGTGGTCATCATGGCCAGGGTAATCGCCAGCATCGAAGTCAGCGGCGTACCGCGCGGGTTGCTGAAGAACAGCGTGTAGTTAATGCCAATGCCGAGCACCAGTACCAGCGCCAGCAGTGAAAACAGATTTACCGGGTGGCCCGTTGCGACCAGCGCGGCCAGCCCGCAGCTCAGCGACAGTGCGGACGGCACCAGGCTTATCAGCCCTTTGCGCCAGCCGAGGCGCAGTATCGCCCCGCAGGCAATCACCGCCAGCGCCGCAAACAGTAGCCCCGTCAGCAGCGTGCGGTAGAGGGCAAACAGGCTGTCAAAGCTGGCCTTGCGGTCCACCCAGACGACGCCGTCATGGCGCGCGGCCAGCTCACCGAGCGCCGCGCTGTTTTTTGCGCCGTCCACCGGCACGAGCACGCCGCTTTCCCCGCCCGGCAGGGTCAGCCAGAGCAGACGCCAGCCCTCGCTGGCCGGACTTTCAAGCCACGCGTCCACGCTGACCGGCATGGCGTCCAGATTGGGGGAAA
The DNA here is from genome assembly GCF_014895875.1 of Enterobacter cloacae complex sp. P12RS. Classification (NCBI taxonomy): domain Bacteria; kingdom Pseudomonadati; phylum Pseudomonadota; class Gammaproteobacteria; order Enterobacterales; family Enterobacteriaceae; genus Enterobacter; species Enterobacter cloacae complex sp. P12RS. Next base: position 14,748 of record NZ_JADBQO010000017.1, on the reverse strand, counting down.
CGGCGTTAAGCCCTGCGCTTTTCAGCACGTTCGTCACCGCAGGCGCGGCGTTCCGCAGCAGCGCAAGGTCGCTTTTCTGGCGGGCCAGCGAGTTCAGCGGCAGGGTGCGCCAGCGGGTGAGATCCCCCGCTTTTTGCGCCTCGGCCAGCGCGGGAGTAAAGGCTTCCAGCCGCTCCAGCGTTTGCTGGGGCGAAGCGCCGTGCACCACAAACCATTTCTGATCGACGCTTTGGCCGGTCAGGGCGGTAATGGTTTTCTCCTGCGCCAGAATATCTTTCGGCAGCGCCTGCAGCTGGGCGATGTCGTCGTCCACCTTCAGGGTGCTCATTCCCACGGCGGAGAGCAGCGCCAGCGCGACGGGCAGACCAACGGACAGTTTTTTACTGCGTCGCCAGGCGGCCAGCCAGCGCAACATCAGGACCATAAAGGGAACCGGGCGCACCGGCAAACCCCGGCACAGCCACGGATGCCAGAAAATCACCGTCAGGCAGGAGGCGCTCAGCCCCGTCGCGGCAAATACCGCCATCTGGCGGATCCCGGGGAAGGGGGCCAGCATCATAATCAGGTAGGCGGCGACGGTCGTCAGCAGCGCCAGCAGCAGCGCATTGCGCACTTTGGCCAGGCTTTGCCAGGGAGAGAGCTCCGCGCCGTGCACCATCCGTTCGGTCAGGTAGTAAAGCGTATAGTCGGCTGAAATACCGATGATGCTCATGCTCATCACCAGCGTCATCAGGTGCAGTTCGCCAAAGAGCAGCAGCGTCACCACCGTGCCCGCCAGCGCGCCGATGGCAATGGAGAGCACGCTCAGCAGCAGCGGGCGCAGAGAGCGGAACACCGCCACGATCAGCAGGAACACCCCAAGCAGGGTGGCGATGCCCAGCGTTGAGACGTCGCGTTTAGCCTGCTGGCTGGCATAATCGCTGTAGAACACCGTCCCGCGCGAAAGCAGCTGCGCCTGCGGGTAACGCGCTTTCAGCGTCTGTTGCAGCGCATTAAGCGTCGTCACGAGCCGGTGGGTCTGCTGCATATCAAATGACGAGCCCGCCAGTTCGCCGTGCAGCAGATACCAGTAGTTTCCCGCTTCATCTTGCGTGACCAGCCAGCCGTCCATCAGCCGCAGCTTCTGGCCGTTTTGCGCCAGGGCGAGCTGCGAGCCGCGCATCAGCATTAGCGGATCGTTTTGCAGCTCTTTACCGCTGACGCCGGAGAAGGCGGAGTAGAGCTGGGATAAAATCCACTGCGCCTGCGCTTCTCCGCCGTTTTGCAGGCGGGCACGGGTGGCCGGATCAATCAGCCCGTTGCGGTGCTGCCAGAAGAATTCTCCCCAGGCCTTTTGCCCGGCGGCGTCCATCGGGCCTTTGACCTCGCGGAGCGCGTCGCTGCTGTGCAGCAGTTCAAGCCACTGCTGCGCCACGCGCGGATCGGGTTCTTTGCCGGGGCTGACCAGCCAGACCAGCTGGCGGTCAAGACGCTGCATAAACCCGTCGTTGAGCGCCGGAGGGATCGCCCCCAGCGTCTGCTTCGGCAGCATGGCCAGCACGCTGCTGTTCAGCCGCGCGCCGGGCAGCAGCGACAGCAGCACGCCCAGCATAACCAGACATACCGTGGCCCACAGCAGCGCCGGGCGCAGGGATTTACGGTGCGGCAAAGCGTTGGCGTTCGTCATCGGTCAGGCTGGCGGGCGTCAATTGGTGGTTTGAAAGGGCTATATCGGTACGGTCGCCCTGCCTGTCGTTCAGGCGGATCGTCTCAAGATAGGTCGCGCCGCCCAGATCGAGGGTGGCGAAAATCTTGTCCAGCGGCGTCGTTTTTGGGGTAAGCACCAGCGACCAGCGGCCCGCGCCCAGGTCTTTAAAATCGATGCGGAAGTTCTCTTCCAGCACCTTGCGGTCGGCCTGGAACAGGGCCCGCAGCAGGTGGTTGAACTGGAACATCTGCGGATTATTGTCGGCGGTGATGGTCTGCGGCGGCTGGCCGTTGATTGCCTGAACCATCCGCTTGTCGTCCAGCAGCAGCGTCATCGGAAACGGCGCTTTTTGATCCCACAGCAGGCCGCTGTCGCGGGCGATCAGCATCTCGCCCTGCGAGCGCAGCGGCTGCGGCATATCTTTTATCGTGCGGACCTGTTCGAAGTGCGCGCGCACCACGGGCTGCTCGGTGAAACGCTGCTGCAGTTCATCCAGCGTCACGGCGCTGACCAGCGGGCTGACGAGCAGCGCCAGCAAAGGCAACCATTTCATGGCGTGACTCCCATACGTTCAAACAGTACTGTCGGACTGACAAAGCACATTTCGCGGGTGGCTTCTTCCACCGCCACCTGGATGGTGTAGCCGGTGGTGGTGCGTTTGCCGCTCTGCGCATCGAAAATTTGATAGGCAATGCGCAGGCGGTTTTCATACTCTTCAATCTGCGCGCGAACGCGAATGCGCTGCTCAAAGGTCACTGCATCGCGGTATTTCACCCGCGTGTCGACAACGGGCCAGACGTAGCCGGAGGCTTTCATCTGGCGATAGCCATAGTCAAACTGATTGAGCAGCGCCTCGCGGGCGATCTCAAAGTAGCGGAAATAGTTGCCGTGCCAGACCACGCCCATCATATCGACGTCGTGGAACGGAACGGTGATCTCAACTTCAGTCGTAAAGCGGGGATCGGTCAGCACCCTTTACTCCTTCTCTCTGGACTCTGGCAGATGCCAGAAATCGAAAAAATTAAACCAGTCGAGCGGCGACATCAGGGCGTAATGCTCCAGCCGCTGCGCGTAGCGATCGACGGTAGCCTGCAGCGCCTGCTGGCGTTCCCCGCGCGGCAGGATCAGCGGGTCGGCAAACGGCTCGCTGTGCAGGACGAGCTTACCCTGCTGGCGCAGGGCGAAAATCAACACCACCGGACAGCGCAGGATGGAGGCCAGGATAAACGGCCCCTGAGGGAACGGTGCGGGCTGGCCCATAAACTGGCTCCAGATCACCCGCCACTCGCCGCCACGCTGCGGGTTGACGGCGATGCGGTCGCCCACGATCGCGACCCATTCTCCGCGCTCAAGCTTCTCTTTGATGGCAATGGCGGTGTCCGGGCCGATGTCGGTGACCGACATCAAATTCACGCCGGCCTGGGGCGCCATTTCGCTCATAATTTGCTTAAAACGCCGGGCGTTCTCGCTGAAGACCAGGGCGTTGATGGTTTTGCTGCCGTCCAGCTGGGCCAGCGCCCGGCAGGCTTCTACGTCGCCAAGATGCGAGGCCAGCAGCAGCTTGCCCTGCGGCGCCGCGATATTAAGCGTTTCGCTCGCGCCGGGAGCAAAGACCACGTCGCGCTTAAACTTCAGCTCGCCGCGCCAGCTGGCGACTTTGTCCAGCATCGCGTTGCCGAAGCGCATGAAATGGAAAAAGCTGTTGAGCCGTTCTGGAACAGGCATGTTCCGCTGCATCAGCACCTGCTTCACGCGTGCAATCCACTGCCGCGAAGCCTGCCGCGCCGGACGCGCGATCAGCCAGTAGACGCCGATCACCGGCCACAGCAGCACGGTAAACGCCCGCCGCCCCAGCAGCTGCCAGACGCGCAGCATCAGGCGCATGCCCCACAGGCCTTTAACCTCGTCCTGCTGCGCCCAGTGCTGGCCGCGTCGACGGAAGAGAAGGCCGGGAATGCGCGGAAGCATGCCGAAGAACAGCCGGGTATGCATCAGGGAGATCCGCACGTTATCTTTCAACGCGTCGAAGTGGGACAACCCGTCCTGCGGATAGGTCACGCGGGTGGGCAGAAAGACGCTGGTGTTGCCCTGCCAGTAGAGACGGACCATTACTTCGGTGTCAAAATCCATCCGTTTACCGAGCGTTTCACGCGCGGCGAGCCGCAGCGTGGGCGAGACCGGGTAGACCCGAAAGCCGCACATACTGTCTTTAAGCTGCAGGGATAAGGTCTCAATCCATACCCAGACGTGGGTGACCCAGCGCCCGTAGAGCCGCGAGCGCGGGATGGAATCATCGTAAACAGGCTGGCCGGAAATCAGCGCGTCCGGGTGGCGCTCCGCCAGCGCCAGCATTTTGGGAATATCTTCGATGGCATGCTGGCCGTCCGCGTCCACCTGCAGGGCGTGGGTATAGCCCGCACGCGCGCACTCCTCCAGCCCCCTGATGACCGCGGCACCTTTGCCGGCGTTTTGCGCCAGACGGACCAGCGTCATCTGCGGCAGCTCCGCCGCCAGCCGCTCAAGCTCCTGGCGGGTGGCGGCGGAGCTGCCGTCATCCACCACCAGGCACGGCAGGCCAAACGGCGAGAGGCGCGACAGCACGCTGGCCATCGTGGCGCCGTGGTTGTAGCACGGGATCAGCACGCAGGGGCGGAAGGTTACTGACATAGACGAATTTTCCCGCTGCTGGCGGTATGGCGTTCAGCCCCGTCATGACGCAGGTAGCTGAAGGTCAGCAGTTTGCGCCCGGCATGCCACTCAAGCACCAGCGTCACCGTGGTTTCCGGCAGCAGAGGCGCCTGGAACTTCACGTTTTGAATGCTGTGAAAGCGGTAGCCCGGTGCCAGTAAAGTCGTTGCGTAGTGCATCACCCAGTCAAGCTGCGCAACGCCGGGCAGCAGCGGCTGTACGGCAAAATGGCCCTGAAACCAGAACAGAGAGGCGTCGAGATGCAACACGATCTCCAGCTTCTCCGGCTGTGCCTGATGGCGCTCGATTTCATGAATTTTCATGAAATAACTCCTCTAACTGCGCATAGACACGCTTGTTCATACTGTTTACCGGCATCTCATCGACAATGCGCCAGTAGCGTGGAACGGCGACCGGCTCAAGCCACGGCAGCAGGGCGCGTCGCCAGGCGAACTCCTGCGCTTTTTTATCCTGCAGATGCCAGCGCTGACGAACCGCCTCATCCAGCACCAGCAGGACGCCAATCCCCTGACGGCCCCCGCGCGTAACCGGCAGCGCAGCCGCCTCGCAAACGCCGTCGAGCTCCAGCAGGCGACGCTCGATCTCGTTAAGCGAGATGCGCTTTTCTTCAATTTTGACCACCCGCCCGCGACGACCGGCGATGCTAAACAGCCCCTCACTGTCGAAGTGGAGGATATCGTCCAGCTGGAGTCCTTCAGCCTCATGGATAAGCGGCGAAGTGACGCGGCAGGCGTCATCTTCCTGATGGAAGTTTACGCCGGGGAAGGGTAGCCACGGCAGGTTATCTTCCACGCGATGGCGCCAGGCGAGGATCCCGGTTTCGGTGCTGCCATAAATTTCGTCCGGCCAGATGTTAAGCCAGCCAACCGTGGTGGAGACGTCACGCCAGGGCAGCATTCCGCCCGCGGAAATCAGCATCCTGACGGGCGGCGCGGCCAGTTCGGTATCCAGGCGCTTCAGGAACGCCGGGCTGCTGATGAACAGGTAATGCCGGTCATGAGGAAGGGCGGCCAGCTGCTCAGCGTAGTAGAGCATCGCGGCATGCAGCGGCAGGCCCATCGCCATCGGCAGTACGATGCGAAATGTCAGGCCATAGAGATGTTGCGGGACGACGGAGGCCACAACGCTACAGCCAGCCAGGCGTTCGCCGAAGCGGTCAGCCAGCAGGCGGGCTTCGCGATCCAGGCTGACGATGTGCTTAACCACCCGGCGCGGCGTTCCCGTGGAGCCGGAGGTGAACAGCTCGACGAAGCGGTTTTCGTTAATCTCCGGCAGGGGTACCCAGCGGGCGATCGTCTGGTGGCGGGAGGCTACCACAATCAGCTGCCCGTCAATATCGAGGGACCGATCGCTCAGGACGCCACTAAACAGCGGCTGCTGCTCCTCAAGCAGCGAAACGCGGCTATGGCCGGGAATGACCGGCGTTTTACCGGCATGCAGCGAGGCCAGCAGCGCAACGATAAACAGGTAGCTGTTTTCAAAGCACAGCGCCCAGCGCTCGCCTTCCTGCTGACGCAGGGTGTCGACCAGTAACGTCACGTCGTGGCGCAGCTGGCCCAGCGTCCAGGTACGATCGTCGAGCCAGGCGACGGGCGTGTCGTCAGGGCGGGGCGCGTTTAACCACTGGCCCAGCGGAAGGGGGTTAGTCATTCTGCATCTCTTTTTTTATCACCCGCTGGCGCACCAGCCACTCTGCCGCCATCAGTGTCCCCATCAGGATGTAAGCCACCATACCGTTCCACAGCGTCCACAGGTGCATGTCGCCGTGCAGGACGGTATACAGCGCCATCGCCCCGTTGCCGATGAAAAATCCGCACCAGACGAGGGTCACCCTGCGGGTATAGCGCACGCCCTCCGGCGGCAAATTGGGCTCACGTAAGCGCGCCAGGCGTTCGACCAGCGGCATCGCTGTCCAGAGCGAACCGCCGAAGACGGCCAGCATTACAAGATTAACGACCACAGGGTAAAACAGCAGCCACTGGTGGGTTTTCAGCAGATAGCTTGCCGCGCAGAGCGCGATCCCCGCCAGCGCCACGCACTGCACCACATACCGCATCGGGCCGGTGTTATGCCGCGCCTGGCGCAGCCGCAGCAGCAACAGCAGCGCCATCACCGGCAGCAGCCACGGCAGGCTGTTATGCGTCAGCCCAAATCCAATCAGGAAAGGCCACGACAGCAGCATCAGCCCCGTCAGGAGTGGGATGACCGGGAACGTCCGTCCACCACGCACGGTGTCTTACTCTTCGCGCAGCAGCTGTTCGACGGCGTCTACCACATCCTGAACGGTACGAACCGATTTGAAGGTTTCCGGCTTGATTTTCTTACCGGTTTTCTTCTGCAGATGGACAATCATGTCCACCGCGTCAATGCTGTCCAGCTCCAGGTCTTCGTAAAGACGGGCTTCGGGCGTAATGTCCTGCGGGTCGATTTCAAAGAGTTTGGTCAGAAGGCCGCAGACTTCCTGATAAATGGTTTCTTGTTCGGTCATAGTTCACATCTCAGGCGCGTTGGGCGTGGATAAAGGACGCCAGGGTGGCGACGGAAAAGAAGTGCTGGCGCATCTCTTCGCTTTCGGCAGAAAGCACCACGCCATACTGGTTTTTCACCGCCAGACCCAGCTCCAGCGCGTCGATAGAGTCGAGACCCAGCCCGTCGCCAAACAGCGCGGCATCGGTATCAATATCCTCTGCGGTAAGCTCGTCCAGATTCAGCGTGGTGATAATGAGATTCTTAATTTCAAGATAAAGCGCTTGCATCATTAATTCCTGACAAAGATTGAAGGCCTGATGTTAATCGATGCTGCAGGTGCCGGTTTAACTGCCTTGCCGCCAGTGCCGGTTCTTGTTGCCTTGCATCGTAAAATTCGTCGATGTTCACGCGATCGCGCACATCGACGGTAAAGACAGGTTTTGCGGGCGGTACATCATACCAGCGGCTTTTTTTATCCAGCAGGTGCTCGCTGCAGTGGATGAGTACGATCCGCAGATCGCTGCGGCAGCGCACGGCGATATTTGCCGCGCCGCGCTGGAGGGACATCGCCTCACCTGGGCGGGTACGCGTCCCTTCCGGGAAGATTAACAGCGTGTCGCCCTGGGCCAGACGCTGCTGGCTGGCGGCGAGCAAGGGCTCGGCCTCGCTGTTAATCAGATAATCCGCCGCGCGGATAACGCCGCTGACAAACGGATTGCGCAGTAACGCGCTTTTCACCAGACAGTCGGTTTCGGGCATTACCGACGCCAGAATCACGTAGTCAATTAACGTAGGGTGGTTAGCCACCACCAGGCAGCCCCGATCGCCGCGCAGAGCATCAAGATTGTGGATGCGATAGTCCAGCACCCCGGTGCCGCGGGCAACGGTTAAGAAGAAGCGGAAGCTGGCCGCGATGCTGCGGCGCGCCAGGCGACGGCGTTTGGCGCGATCGCGCTGGGCAATCAGCAGCAGGTTGAACCAGACCAGCGACAACAGCAGCCCGCCCGCGCCAAACAGCACGAAGCAGAATCCGGTCATGACCAGACGCCATAGCCAGTTGATCCGGGCGGTCAGGCGGTTCATTGGCGCGCCCACTGCCACAGCAAACGTTCGCCGGGCACCACAAACTGTTGTTCCTCACGGAGATAGCGTTGCAGGAACATCAGGCTTTGCGGCAGGGCGGCTTCCTCGCCCGTGCTGCCGCTGCGGGTTTCGCACTGCCATTCGCTGCCGGCTTCAATCACCAGCGCCACCGCGTACGGCCAGGTAGGCATCTGCGGCGGTAACGCCGGATGGTAAAATCCCGGCAGCGCGCCGTCAAAATCCACCAGCAGGACGCGGGAGTAGCCCGCATGCAGCAGGCTCAGCACTTCACACAGGGCCTGCTGGAAGGTGTCCAGCCCGGCGGAAATGGATGATGAGACAACAGGCTGGCGAGCGGCGATCGTGAGATTGCCCACCGCGGAATTGTGCACGGACATGGCGAAGTCGGTAGGCGAGACGGCCTGCCCGGTCGCCAGCGTATGCAGAATACGGTAATTGCGCTCCAGCTCGCCGTGGCGGCTGGAATAGACGACGGCGTCTATGGCGTGGCTTTGCAGCATGGCAAGACCAATATCCACCGCCAGCTTACTGCCTGAGTTAAGGCGGCGCGCGGTCATCATGGGTAACGCGGTCAGGCGGGGTAGAGGAGCCGTCGGGTCGATGGTCGACTGCAGGCGCGACCACGCCTGCCACTCTGCGGCATCGCTTAGTCCTGGCGCTCTTGCCTGCCAGTCAATAATGTTCAGTGAAAATTTCATCTACGCGCGTCCGCGGAATACCGTATTCAAAGGGCAGCCAGGCTGCGCTATTGTTCACGTTTGGTGCAAATTAACAGGGTATGACCTACCCCAAGGTTATCCAGCCGCTGTGCTATGCTGAAGCCCGCCCTTTCCAGGTAGTGATAAAACTTCTCTACGCTGTAAAACCGGCTATTGCCATTCGCCATACAGGTGAAATAGAGCGAGGTGGCATTCAGGCTGAAAGCCGCCGCTTCATATTTCTGGGCATCCCAGAAAAGCTCCATGATGCACAACCGTGCGCCAGGCTTCATGACCTCTGCGACGCGCGTCAGCATGGCGACAATCTGATCCGGAGAGAAACAGTCGAGGAACTGGCTCATCCACCAGACGTCGGCATCTCCCGGCAATGCCGACGGACTAAGCATATCGACAGCATGGAATCCAATACGATGAGAAAAACCTGCTTTTTCGATGTTTTCCTGCGCCAGCGCTATCTGCTGCGGGAGATCGAGGATCGTCACGGCAACATTGTCGTCATAGCGGCAGCAGCGTAACGACCATTTACCTGTATTTCCGCCCACATCGTACAATTTTGTCGGCGAGCTTGCGAATATATATGGCAACGCAGCGTCAAAAGCGGCGTCGGAATAGTAATGATCGAAGGCAAACCAGCTCTCTTTTGCCGGGGCAGGAAGCTGGGATAAAGCCGGATAGATGGTTGGCCAGTCGCCAAACACGGATAATCCAGCCGGTTTTTCTTTCTGCAGGGCATCGGCCAGATAAAATAACCCCTGGTAACAGACGTCCTGCGTGAAATCCATATTAACGCGGGTCATGGGATCGTGGAGTAAGAAATGGCCCACTTTCGCCAGGAAATAACGACCTTCTTTATAAGTAATTATCCGCCCGCTTAATCCCATGTCTAACAATACGCTGACGGCATAACTGCTCAGGGTACTGTTTTCGGTTATTTCGTCGAGGCTCGCCCCCTTATTACCCTGTTTATCGAGCCAGGCGAGAACGCCCGAGTTACGCAGACAAAGCGCGGTCTGAAATAACATCGGCGCAAAAGCGATGCGTTGCGCTTCGGTAATGGCATCCAGCGCGCTGAGCGTGTCCTTTTCGTACATTGTTGCGTAACCTTTCAGGGTAAGAAATGAGGTTATCGGGCCATGTCCGGCCCGACTTTAGAAAAATATTACAGCGCGGCACCCGCAGAAAGGTTCAGCTGAATATCGTGGTCGAGGTTGTTCACCCAGCGGTTATAATTTTTGTGAATTTTACCGTCTGCCGCTTTCAGGTTCAGGCTGCTTTCGTAATTAATTGAATAACTTGTCGCAGAGTAGGGAATACGCACCTGGACCGAGTGATCGCGTGCCTGTAGACGGCCCTCAATCACGCCCGGGCCCGCTTCCGTCATGATCCAGTCACGCTTCTGGCCTGCTTTCAAAATGGCTGTTTTCACCTGATCGGCAGTATGACCAGCGCTCACGACAGAGTGAACCTGAGCAATAGGGGCGGTACGCGCACAGCCAGCCAGTGCGCCAACGAATACGGCGGCAGTGCACCATTTAACGAGCTTTTTCATCAACAACTCCATATCAATAATAACAATTAAAGGTAGTGTTTTTTACAAATAAGCATCACCAGGCTTAGGGATTAAGTCAGGTGTGTTTTTAATCAATATTAATGTTTACATTACGTCGTCGCTAAGGCGGGGTATAATATCACGCAAAATAATTAATCATTCCGTTTTTTTTAATTTGCTTTAAGGGGGGTGTTGCATTTAAGCGAAATCTGGGTGAGTTGATAAAAAAACGTAAGGAATAAGCCTTAACGCAAATAAAAATACCGCGACGGTGAGCGTCGCGGTATTTGACGGTATAAACCCGTTTACACAGACAGATACATTACCCCGGCAACCGGCTTTTCGGCCGCCCCGGCCCAAGCAGGATCGCCAGCTTGCTGCCCCCTTTGGTGGTTTCCATCCAGATTTTACATACGCTGGTCAGCGGGACCGACAGCAGCATGCCGACAGGGCCCAGCAGCCATCCCCAAATCAGCAAGGATAAAAACACCACCAGCGTCGACATGCCCAGCCGGTGCCCCATCATGCGCGGTTCAAGAATGTTGCCCAGCACCATATGCACGACGAGGAACAGCGCCCCGACCAGCATACATTCGTAGAAACCGTTAAACAGAAACGCCTGAATCATCGGCGGCACGGCGGAAAGCACCGCGCCAATATTCGGCACGTAGTTCAGCAGAAACGCCAGCACCCCCCACATCAGCGCGAACTGAACATCCATCAGCATCAGCCCCAGCCAGACAATAATCCCGGTCCAGACGCTCAGCAGCGTTTTCAGCGCCAGATATTTGGAGACGCCCTTTAAGGCGCGGTGTAGGCCGGCAATGTGTATTTGCGGGTTATTTAAAGCAAAGCGCAGCTTATACGGAACATGGCGCACTTCGAACAGCATAAACACCACCGTCATGACCAGCAGCAAAATGCTGGCCATCGCGCCGGAAAGACCGGTCATCAGCGTGGTGGCGTAGGTCATGACCTTCTCGGAATCCATCCTGCGCAGCATCCGTTCTGGCGAAATATGCAGGTTAAGAAAGGGCATCATCTCCTGCAGCGCGACGATTTTACGCGTCAGCTCTTTATTGTACTGCGGCAACATGGTGGAGAATTCGCTCAGCGATGCCGCCAGTACGCCGAAGAGCGCCGTCAGGCCAATCAGCATCACGATAACCACGATGGTGATGGCCACCGGGCGGCTCACGCCCCGGCGTAAAAACCAGGTCACCAGCGGATTGAGGACAATGGCAAAAAAGAGCGCCAGCAGGAGCTGGACGATAATGTCAGCGGCAGCATGTATACCCGCAAGGATAACCACCAGACAGGCGAGTTTTAATAAGATGTGGAGTCCTGCTTTATCGGGCTGGGGAGCTAACATGCGCGTTCCTTAATAAGATGACCCGATAAGTGTAGTGCCTTAGGGCCGCTTCGTCTGGCACCGATAATCTGAAAGTCGGGGCTGATTTTCTTATTGCTCCGTGGTAATAGTGAAACACTGTTGCAAAAATTCAGGTAGAACCCCATGCCAGAACCTGCCGCCGAACCGGCGCTGAGCGGATTGCGCCTCAATCTGCGCATTGTTTCCGTCGTTATCTTCAACTTTGCCAGCTATTTAACGATCGGCCTGCCGCTGGCGGTTCTGCCGGGCTACGTCCATGACGTGATGGGTTTTAGCGCGTTCTGGGCGGGGCTGGTCATCAGCCTGCAGTATTTCGCCACGCTCCTTAGCCGCCCGCACGCCGGGCGCTACGCCGACCTGTTCGGTCCCAAAAGCATTGTGGTAGTGGGATTGTGCGGCTGTTTCCTCAGTGGTCTGAGCTACCTGCTGGCTGCCGCTACCAGCCACTGGCCGCTGGTCAGCCTGGCGCTGCTTTGCCTGGGCCGCGTCATTCTCGGGATTGGGCAAAGCCTGGCAGGAACCGGCTCGACGCTATGGGGTGTGGGGGTTGTCGGTGCACCACACATTGGCCGGGTTATCTCGTGGAACGGGATCATCACCTACGGGGCGATGGCGCTCGGCGCGCCGCTTGGCGTGGCCTGTTACGCCTTTGGCGGTCTGTATGGACTGTCGCTGACCATTATAGCGGTCGCGCTTGTGGCGATACTGTTTGCGCTGCCGCGCCCGAAGGTGAAGGCCAGCAAGGGCAAGCCGCTGCCGTTTCGGGCCGTGCTGGGGCGCGTCTGGCCGTACGGCATGGCGCTGGCCCTGGCGACCACCGGCTTCGGCGTCATTGCGACCTTCATTACCCTGTTTTATGACGCCAAAGGCTGGGAGGGCGCGGCCTTTGCGTTAACCCTCTTCAGCGGTGCGTTTGTTGGCGCACGCCTGCTTTTCCCGAACGGTATCAACCGTCTGGGCGGGCTGAACGTGGCGATGATCTGCTTTACGGTAGAGATTGTCGGGCTGCTGTTAACCGGCATCGCCAGCGCGCCCTGGATGGCGAAAATTGGCGTCTTCCTGGCGGGAGCCGGTTTCTCGCTGGTCTTCCCGGCACTGGGCGTGGTGGCGGTTAAAGCGGTGCCGCAGCAGAACCAGGGGGCGGCGCTGGCGACCTATACGGTATTTATGGATATGTCTTTAGGCATAACCGGGCCGCTGGCGGGGCTGGTGATGGCCTGGGCGGGGGTACCGGTGATCTATCTTGCCGCGGCGGGTCTGGTGATAATTGCCCTGCTGCTGACGTGGCGGCTAAAAAAATGGCCCCCGGTTCAGGCACCGGAGGCCACGTCATCGTCGTGAAGGGTTACTGGATCACGATGGTGTTAATGATGTTTTCAGCAGCCGTCTGCGCTTTCTGCTGATCTTCCGCTGGCAGGGTGATCTGCAGGGTCAGCAGTTTGTTATCAACCTTGCCCAGCACCACAGAAGACCAGGCGGTCTGGCCTTTCGCGGAGATGATGCTGTCCAGCTGCTGCAGCTTATGGCCTTTCAGCTCGATGGATTTATTGGTCACGACCTGCAGCTGCGGGTCGCGGCCGCGCTGCTGGTCTTCCAGACGTTTGGACAGGACGGCCAGGTCTTCGCTGGTGTCGTCGCCCACAATCACAATGACCGCTTTCTGGCCGGTTGCGTCGGAGTAAACGTGCATGTTATTCGCCTGGGTGCCCAGCTTGCCGCTCTGGTCAGTCATATCGGCTGGCAGAGAGAAACTGAGTTTGCCATCCATCAGATTCACCGGCTGACCGGTCGCGTTGCTTTCTGCGGATGCGCCCTGAGCAGGCGTTTTCGTGTCGCTGTTATCACAGGCTGCAAGACCCACAACCAGCAGGCCAATCCCGACATATTTAACCAGATTGCGCATTGACTTCTTCCTTTCGATAAACGGCCATAGCGGCTCATTCACCCATCTTATCACAACTGATAAAGCGAACCCTTAACCAGCCTGCAATGCCGTGATTTCAGATTTATCTGCCAGCCTTTTCAGCAGCATATTCAGCAGCACGCCGTACATCGGCAGGAAGAAAACAATGCTGATGAGCACCTTGAAGCAGTAGTCCACCAGCGCGATCTCCATCCAGTGCTCGGCCATAAAGGCATCCGGGCTGCGCCAGAAGGCGATGAAGAAGAAGGCCAGCGTATCGCTCACGTTGCCGAACAGCGTGGACGCGGTCGGCGCCATCCACCAGCGGTGATTCTGACGCAGACGGTTAAACACGTGCACGTCGAGGATCTGCCCCAGCGCGTAGGCCATAAAGCTTGCCGCGGCGATACGGGCGACAAACAGGTTGAAGTGTGTCAGCGCCTCAAAGCCCTGCCAGCTTCCCATGTAAAACAGGGAGGAGATCACGTACGAGATGAACAGCGCCGGAAGCATGACCGCAAAGATAATGCGGCGTGCCAGCGGTGCGCCGAAGATACGCACGGTCAGATCGGTGGCGAGGAAAATAAACGGAAAGCTGAACGCGCCCCAGGTGGTATGAAAACCAAAAATGGAGATCGGGAGCTGCACCAGGTAGTTGCTGGAGGTGATCACCAGCAAATGGAAAAGCGAAAGCCAGAACAACGCTTTTACGCGCTGTGATTCAGAGAACTGCGTCATATTGTGACCTTTTTATACGTTGGGGTGAGGGAACCCAATAAAAACCGCAGCATGATACTGCTTTGGCTGGACATTGCAATGGTTAGTTTTTGCGCAATCGTTAACCTGGTTTGCATTGCTCGCGCCGGGGCGTAAACTACTGCCGTTTTTATCTGACCGAGAAGATCATGACCGACCTGTTTTCCAGCCCAGACCACACCCTTGATGCCCAGGGCCTTCGCTGCCCGGAGCCGGTAATGATGGTACGTAAGACCGTGCGTAACATGCAGACCGGTGAAACGCTGCTAATTATTGCCGACGATCCGGCCACCACGCGCGATATTCCCGGTTTTTGTACCTTTATGGAGCATGAACTGGTGGCACAGCAGACGGAAACGCTGCCGTACCGGTATTTGATTCGTAAGGGGTAGGTGGGCTGTCCTCTGCGGCCTGAAGCCCTCACCCCGGCCCTCTCCCATGTACAGTCCGGGGACATGG
>NZ_JADBQO010000016.1:0-52568 GCF_014895875.1 Enterobacter cloacae complex sp. P12RS | reverse complement strand
GTTTTATATATAATATTATATAAACTGCAGCGTTGCACCGGCAAATTTGTAACCATTATTATTCGCCCCGCTTATTTGGCGTATAAATGGATTACTTCACATGACTATTAAATACAATTTACTGATTGCTGCCACGTTATTTGCAACCTCTTCTGCAATGGCCGGTGATTTTTCACTTGGCGCGGGGGCCGTATTTAATGAGTCTCCTTATAAAGGCTATAACGAAAATACCACCGCGGTGCCGTTAATTAGCTATGA
This sequence comes from Enterobacter cloacae complex sp. P12RS, assembly GCF_014895875.1. NCBI lineage: Bacteria > Pseudomonadati > Pseudomonadota > Gammaproteobacteria > Enterobacterales > Enterobacteriaceae > Enterobacter > Enterobacter cloacae complex sp. P12RS. The sequence continues at coordinate 52,310 of NZ_JADBQO010000016.1, read as the reverse complement.
GGGCGATCGCTTCTATGTTCGCCAGACCACGGGCGGATGGATCCTGTGGAAAGACGCAAAAAATGAACTCAGCCTGACCGCATCCTGGATGCCGCTGCATTTTGATCCGGATGATAACGACGACCACCAGATGAAGCAGCTTGATGAGCGTAAAGCCTCTGCGTTCCTCGGCGGTGCGTACTACCGCCACGAAAGCTGGGGTTCTCTGAAAGTGGCGGTCTCAGGCGATGCCACGGATGAAAGCGGCGGCGTGGTGGGCGAGGTATCCTACTTCCGTCCAATCAGGATGGAGCGTTTGACCCTGACGCCTTCTGTCGGTGTTTTTTACAGCGACGAGAGCTATAACGACTACTACTACGGCGTATCCGGCAGCGAGTCACGCCGCTCAGGGCTGGATCAATACACCGCCGGCGACAGCTGGACGCCCTACATTGGTCTGGTAGCTAAATATCAGTTAACCCAGAAGCTGTACCTCAACGCCAGCGCGGTCTACACCGTGTTGCCTGATGACGTGAAGAACAGCCCGATGATCGACCGCGATGATAGCTTCGCGCTAATGACCGGCCTGACCTGGCGCTTCTGATGCGGTAAAGCCGGGCGACGGCGTTGCCTTGCCCGGCCTACGATCTTGCCTGCATTTTTATCTGCAATACAACGTATTCCTTTTTCATTTCTCGATGCTTCTTCCTGTTCCGCCAAAACACGGCTGCACTGATGTTCCTTATGCGCTAATGTGTTTCGACCCGATAGCAATGGTGTGTATCATGTGTATAATCATGGAAGGACTGGGATGTGAAAAGTGCGGATGTCATTACCGTTCTGATCGGCCACGGCTGGAAATGTGTCAGAACGAAAGGAAGCCATCATCAGTTTCGCCATCCCGAACAGAAAGGGCTGGTTACTGTCCCACATCCTAAGAAGGATATTAAACCGGGCACGCTCGCGCAGATATGGCGGCAGGCGGGAATTAAACACTGATATCAGGAGTAGTTATGTTTTATCCGGCTTACATTCATTCTGACACCGACGGTAGCGCCAGCGGCTTTTTTCCTGACGTTCCAGGCTGTTTTTTTGCAGGTGATTCCCTGGACGACGCTTTTCAGGATGCACGTGAGGCGCTCACCGCGCACTTCGAAGCGCTGTTTGAAATGGATGAAGCACTTCCTCTTCCGGGTAATGTGGAAGCGCATCTGGAAAGTCGTCCTGAGGATTTCATCGGCGGGCAATGGCTGTTGGTAGATATCAATATGAAACAGTTCGACGGCAGGACCGAGCGTATCAACATCACGATGCCTCGGCGTTTGCTGGTAAAGATTGACTCTTTTGTCAGCGAGCATCCTCAGTTCGGTAATCGAAGCGCATTTCTGGCTGAGGCAGCACGTCGCGTGCTGCCTGGGTAAAAATTAACTATAGAGAGCTGCGGTTGCTTTTAGAATATCCTCAAAAATATAAATATCATCCACCATCGCTATGGGATGGCGCGTTTCGTTTTTTTCTATATCGAAAAGACCGATGTATTTTTGTGAGCGATTAAAATGCAATCGGCAAAGGGGTTTGCGGTTGTTATCGTCTACAAGGACTCCACAATAACTCTTTGTGTCTCTATGGGTAATGCGCGGTGCCTCCAGTACAGTCCGAGTAATTGCTTTTACAATATGAAAACCTTCTAATTCTTCTAAAGTTGTAACGATATCATTTTCATCTTTATGATCGTCTTCTTCGAGAGGCTGTGTTTCGATTGGAGGTTCGATGGGGGTAGGAGTAATACCAGTAATAGCTGATTTAAGCCTCTCATTAACTTGATCATTTATATACTGGCTTGCGGCCTTTTTCGTAAGATTTAGAAATGACTCTCTTACTTTTTGGGTTAGCATCCCGTCATATACTCTGGATGCGAAGAATTTAACGAAGTCATCCTCAGGATTGTTTAGTTGTGAATGTAGTATTCTTTTAATCTGACTGACGTATTTCAATTCTCCAGCAGCATTAATAATTGATTCAAGATCAAATGATGATTTTGTCAATTTTTTTAATTCAGGGACAACATTTTCATCAATATCAAGTAGGTCGACTTCCAAAAAAGGTTTCTCATCCATCTTATTAGGTGCATCAAGATCGGTATAAAATCTATATATTTGCCCGTTTGTTAAGATTGATATCCGTGCATTTGTAACGTGAAAGTATCTAAAAAGCTGCGATGCATGATTAATATTTAACGGCTCGCCAATTTTTTTACATTCAATAAGTATCTGTACATCATTATTTTTCATTATTGCATAATCAATTTTCTCGCCCTTTTTAGTGCCTATATCACATACAAATTCAGGGGTGACTTCAGAAGGATCAAAAACATCGTGACCTAAAACATTATGAATAAAAGGCATCACAAACGCAGTTTTTGTTGCTTCTTCGGTATTGATTACTTCAATTTGTTGTCTGATTTTAGTAGATAATGCATTTAATCTTTCTGTAAATTCCATTGGACACCCTTATTTTTCTACTGTGTGTCTTGATGGAATAGCATTAAAATGCATGTCATTCAATGCTAGCCAGAATTAATTAGCAGCAAAAAAATATTTCCGAGGTTTAGATCACAGACTCGTTAAACTAAAAACAGATAAATAAGGCTGATGCCGTCTAGTTTATTAAGTATTATATATATATCGTTATGTTTTATTTTTCTTGTTTATGTTTTATTACCCTCGACAACCTGGCCCGTGGCGATGTTCACACCACCATATCCTCCGCCGTCATCACGTCGTATTCCACACCGGACGGTTTAATGACCATCATGCCGCTTTCGCGGTCTACCGCGCTGACGTTGCCCCACCCACTATGCTGCGTTGATCCTGTCAGTATTCGGGCTGAAAAGCTTACTGCATTTTATTGAAATTCCACGTAAACGTCAGACTGTAGCGCCAGTCTCTGTTGCGGCTATCTGTCGGAACATCCCCAACGGGCTTTGCCGCCTCAACCGTGATGGTATAGTGGCGGGTATCGCCTACCATCACGCCGGTCGCCACTGACCCGAGCCGCTGATGAGGTAAACCGGAGGTGTTAAACCAGGTCTGCGCGGTATCGGCCAGGATGTAGGGTTGGATGGTGGCAAGCCAGGTACTCTCTTTTCGCATCTGGATATAGCGCAGTTCTACCTGCCCGCCATAGCCGTAATCACCGCTTGCTTCACTGTCCTGGTATCCACGGCCAAACCGCTGGGCACCGAAGCTAACGCGTTCGGGCTCTGGCAACGTGTTGTTTGACCAGTCTCCCTCCCAGGACGTTGATAGCCGCCACTTGTCGGCAAACAGCCAGGCAGCGTCCAGGTAGCTTTTTGTGAGCGTAAAATTCATATTGGGTTTAGGGGCTGAGACGATATCGGCCCCCATCGCATCAATACCCTGACGGACGTTGAGTCGGCCGCTGATGCTGGCTGCGGTGAATTGATGCGCACCGTTGATACCCACTTCCAGCGCAGGATAACGCGCGTGTTGGTTGACGGAGTCCAGACTATAGGTCTTGCCCTGTAGTCTGGCCTGTAGAGCATAATCATCCTGGCGGTCGGTATAATCAAAACCGCCGGTCAGATTAATTTGGGATTTTTGCGTCAGCAGCAGGGAATAGCCAAACGTCACGCCGCCGTTGTACTGCGTTGTTTTTTGCTTTGAATCGACCTGGATATTATTCGGCAAAGTGAGCAGGGGCGAAAAATCTCGCGGATCTTCACGGTAATAGCTGCCTTTGAGCTGCATCGTCAGCCCTTCATCATTTAAAAACTGCTGCCAGTTCAGGCCGACATAGTTTTTTCGCGTGTTGCTATCTAACGGCACAAGCGTGGCCACGCCCAACTGATCGCCATAGCTTGTCATGTTGCTGAGCGTGCCGTTCAGCATCATTAAATCTTGCCCTTTACGGGTGTCGATCGTGGAGGCGATATTCCAGCTCCGCTCCTGATTACCGGTTATCTGCATCGCTGCCGCGCCATAGATATTGGTTGGCAGCTGCGCGTTGGCCGTGACCGGAACGTTTGGGGTACGGGTCATCAGCTGGCTATAGCGATCGAACGTATCCTGAGACAGGGGTTTTTCCGCCATGATTTTTTCTGACAATCGTTTAAGACGCTCGGCGATGTGAGGGTTATTACTGGTGATGTCACTGTGAGCGACATACCCTTCAACCAGAACAATTTTAATATTTCCCTGCTGGAAATTATCATCCGGCAGCCAGGCATAGGAGAGCGAAAAACCGTCGGCCTTATAGCGCGCCGTAATATTATTTACCAGCCCCGTGAGCGTTTTTAGCGGCACGGTTTTTCCGGCGTAAGGTCTGAAGGGCTGAAGTAATTCCTTTAAGGGATAACGCGTGCCGCCAATAAACTGAATATGATTAATGGTAATGGGCGTTTCAGGCGTCAGCGTTGACTGCGGTTTTTCTATTTTGACTTTCGGCTGTGGGACGGCCTCAGTCTGTTCGGGGGCAATATTACGAGAAACTTGCGCCGGGTTATCGGGATTAATAATAGAGGGCAGTGTATCGGCGCGGGCCATGCTCAGCACAACCAGCCCCGTCAGCGAAAAAAGGAAGTGGTTTTTCATCGCGCTATCCCTGTTCGTCATCCCCGGTTGGGGTGAGTGTCGCTGTATAAAGCGCCCCTGAACCAGGGGCGCAGATAGGCAATAATAAAATTACTGTTTTGGCGTCAGCAGACCGGTGGTTAACGTGTTGAGTCCGTTAACCGGATTCGATGTTGACGTATTTTGGCTTGATGTTGTTGCTGCGTTGGCCGTAACGCCCGCAGTCAGGGTATTGAGAGTCGTATTGACCGTTGCACCCAGACTGTTGTTCGTGGCCGCCACATTTGCATTGGCTGTGAGAGAGCCCGATCCTCCTCCGCTTGTTGAAGAGGCGGGTTTGACCAGCGTACCGCTATCCGTCACCGTCTGGCCGACATTTTGAACGACCTGACCGACACCGTTAAGCCCGCTATTACTGTTGCTGACGTTGGTCCCCACGCCGCTGACGGTGTTACCCACCTGGGTCAGCAGACCGTTGACCGGTGTACCGAGCCCCGTCGTGGTGCCCACGCTTTGCGTCACACCCTGTACCCCGCCCAGCGTCTTGTTAGCCACTGTCGTGGTATCGGTTGTTATCTGAGTGACCGCAGGGCTGCTTACCGTGTTAGTGAGCCCCGTGCCGGTGTTACTGACCAGTTGCCCGGTACTGTTGACCACGCTGCCCGTCAGGCCGGTTACGCCGCTGACCGGTGTTCCGGAAGTGGAACTCGCCAGGCCCGTGCCTACCGTTGAAACGGTATTGCCCAGGGAGGTGACCGACGTGGTCACGCCTTTAACCGTTGTACCCACACCGTTTGCGTTGTTTGGATCGCCAACGCCAGTCGTGACGCCTGTCCCCACGGTGGACACGGCGCTGCCAACGCCGCTAACGGTGGTTGAGACGGTTGACGTGACGGGATTATTCGTTGGAAGCTGGCTTCCGAGACCATCTACCGTCGATCCGACGCTGGTCACTGTTTTACCGGCATCACCCAGTATCGTATTGACGCCAGCGGTAGTGGTGCCGCCACCGCCCGTGTTGCCATTTCCGGTGCCTCCGCTGCCATTGCCTCCTGAGCCTGAGCCTGAGCCTGACCCCGATCCTGAACCTGAGCCTGAACCCGTTCCGCCACCAGCGCCTGTACCGGTACCTGAACCCGTTCCGGTACCCGAACCGTTGCTGCCCGAACCGCCATTACTGGCGGTTGAGCCACTTCCATCACCTGAGCCGCTGCTGCTTCCTGTCGCAGGGTTATTCTTGGCCGTTGAGTGATGAGAGCCGCCACCGCTTCCACTGCAGGCAGAAAGAGAGAACGCGAGCAGTACCGCAACAGCAATAGCGCTGATGCGACTAACATTATTAGGTAGCATATGAATACTCCACGCAAAAGAACGCCGAGCGGCGTATTAGTGAGTATATGCAATATTTTAAAATATGCATGAAAGCCACCAGGGACGGTATATTTCTGTATTGCAGGTGATTAATTCAAAATAACAATAAGTTAGGATCTTTAATTATTTCTTAATTATTGAAGGGGTAGTTAGTGAATGTAAATTAAAGGAATATTCTTAAGGAAACTTAACGGCGAGGATAACTAAAATACTACAGGATATATCTTTAATTTAAGATTCAGATCACGGAAAAATAAGGCTCTTCATTTGAAGAGCCTTATTTTTTAACAATTGCCTTCGTGCCAGGCTTTTTCGATCTCTTCGGCGAGAATTTTAACGCCCGCTTCGATTTTTGCCGGATCGGGCACGTAGTTCATGCGCATGCACTGGTGCGTGTGCGGCCACGGCTTATCCAGACCCGGGAAGAAGTAATCGCCCGGCACCATCAGCACGCCACGCTTTTTCAGTCGCTGATAGAGCAGTTCTGTAGTGATCGGCAAATCCTTAAACCACAGCCACAGGAAAATCGCTCCTTCAGGTTTGTGGATCAGGCAGCGTTCTTCCGGTAAGTAGCGGCGAAGCGTCGCAATCGTCTCCTGAACGCGCTGGTAATAGAACGGTTTGATGACTTCATTAGACAGACGCAGCAGGTCGTTGCGCTTGATCATTTCGCACATCATCGCCGGACCGATACCGCCTGGTGAAAGGCTGATAATGCCGTTCATATTGGTAATGGCGGTGATGATTTTCTCGTTGGCGATGATGATGCCGCAGCGGCTGCCCGGCAGACCCAGCTTGGAGAGGCTCATGCACAGGACAATGTTCGGGTTCCACAGCGGACGTGCTTCGCTGAAGATAATGCCCGGGAACGGCACGCCGTAGGCATTGTCGATCACCAGCGGGATGCCGTGCTGATTCGCCAGGACATCCAGCTTCATCAGTTCGTCGTCGGTAATCACGTTGCCCGTTGGGTTCGTCGGGCGCGATACGCAGATCATCCCCGTCTCTTCACCAATATGCAGGTGTTCAAAATCGACGTGATATTTGAACTGGCCTTCCGGCAGCAGCTCGATGTTCGGGCGCGCGGAGACGAACAGATCCTCTTCCAGGCCGGAATCAGCATAGCCGATATACTCCGGTGCCAGCGGGAACAGCACCTTTTTGGTGGTGCCGTCGGCACGACGCCCTGCGAAGAGGTTAAACAAGTAGAAAAACGCGCTCTGGCTGCCGTTTGTTAGTGCAATATTCTGTGGTTCGATATCCCAGCCCAGCTCTTCACGCAGCATTTTGGCAAGGAGAGTCAGTAGCTCGGTTTTACCCTGCGGACCGTCGTAATTGCAGAGCGCATCGGTCGCTTTGCCGTTTTCCAGCATCTGCGCGAGCAGCGTCTGGAAATAGGTTGTCATCTCCGGAATTTGCGCCGGGTTTCCGCCGCCGAGCATGATGGCACCCGGTGTGCGCAGCCCGTCGTTGAGGTCCTCCATCAGGCGAGTAATGCCTGAATGGCGGGTGAATTTGTCGCCAAAAAGTGAAAACGTCATAGCAGGTGTTCTATCGAGCTTATTTTGAAAGTGGGTAACCATAACGCTAGCACTGTGCTGGTGCAAATCGGGAGATGTGGTCGGATTTGTTGTTTTGTATGGCGGAGTGGGATTTATGTAGTGAATAGTTCTGGTGGGTTTCACCCCTCACCCCGGCCTTCTCCCCATGCGGGGAGAGGGCCAGGGTGAGGGGGGGATAATTATTGATTACCCGCCCATACCACCATCACCTTATCGCCCTTGTGCTCGCGTACGAAGCCGTACCCCTCTTTCAGCGACAGCGTGGTTTGCTTGCCTTCACCGATCGCCGGATGGCGGGCGCGGAACTGGCCCAGCGTTTGCCAGTGGGCGACGGTTAAGGCCTGCTTGCCCGTCACGTCCTGCCAGTTCATATCCGAGCGTGTACCCTGCAGCGGGTCAGACCCCGTCGGGCCAAACGGACGCTCGGATTCATCACCGTAATAGATTTGTACGCTGCCCGGTGCCAGCAGGAGCAGCTCCGCAGCGCGCTGGCCTCCTTCGCGGAACAGGCGTGTGTCATGGGAGGAGAGATAGCTCAGCACGTTGAAGCTTTGCAGCTTTTCCGCCATTTGCTGCCAGGTGAGATCCATATCGGCCAGGCAATCCACCGCTTTTGCCGCCTGCTCCTGATAATCAAAGTTGATCATCGCGTCGAAACCGTGGCGGTAATAGTCGCTTTGCATCACTCCGTGGCCCCAGGACTCGCCGGTCATCCAGAACGGTGCGTTATCGAGCTTTTTGTCCGGGTTGGCCCCTTTCCACGCGGCCAGCGCCTGACTAGCCTGGTCCTTTAACTGTTGCCAGGCCGCAAGCTCGACGTGCTTCGCGGTATCTACCCGGAAACCGTCAATGCCGTAGTCGCGCACCCACTGGCTGAGCCAGTGGGTGAGATAGTCGCGCGGGGTATATCCCGGGATGGCTTTCGCGTGGGTATCGGGCTTGTGCTGATAAAAGTTGGGTAATCCGGAAGGGGCGGTGGATTCCGTTTTCAGATCCGGTAGGAACGCCAGCGACATGGTTAAATCGTCGAAGCCGGGGTTGTCGTAATCACCAATGTCGGTGCGGATCCATTTCTTGCCCCACCATTTTTCCCATGCGGCTTTGTCGCTAAAGTTGATGTAATCGTTGAAGCTATGCCAGCTTTGGCCCGCGCCCGGCTTCCAGTCCGTCCAGCGGTCGCCCAGGGTCTTTTTCAGCTCATCACCCTGCAGATACAGCGCGCCAAACTGGTACTCCTGCATGTCCGCAAGCGTCGCGTAGCCCGCGTGGTTCATGACGATATCGAACAGGATGCGAATGCCGCGCCTGTGCGCTTCATCAACAAGATGGCGCAGATCATCCTCGGTGCCCATGTTGGCATCGAGCTTCGTCCAGTCCTGGGTGTAGTAGCCGTGATAGGCATAGTGTGGGAAGTCCCCTTTGGTGCCACCGCCTACCCAGCCGTGGATCTGCTCAAGCGGGGAACTTATCCAGAGCGCGTTCACCCCCAGCTGCTGTAAATAGTCGAGCCTGCTGGCGAGCCCTTTGAGATCGCCACCGTGGAAGGTGCCAATCTCCTGCATGCCGTCTTTGTGACGACCGTAGCTGTTGTCGTTGCCCGGGTCGCCATTCACAAAGCGGTCGGTTAGCACAAAATAGACGGTGGCGTTCTGCCAGCTAAACGGCGCTGGTTTGTCGGTTTCGGCGCGCTCAAGCAGCAGCAGGCCACCACTGCTGGCGTCTGGCTGCAGGGTTATGTTTCCGTTCTGCACTGTCGCGGTCTGTTTGCTGTAGAAATCACGCACCACGGTGCCTTCCGGGAAGGTATGGCTGACGTCCAGCGTCAGCGGTTTACCGTCCCACTTCGGGCACTGGCGGATAACGCTTGCAACCGGCTGTTCTGCGGTACTCTGAATTGTCAGCAGCAGCGTGGGCGTGCCGGATCGGGTATCAATCCGCATCTGGTATTCACCGTCGCGGAAAAGGCGCCACTGCGGCGGAGACCCGTCGCAGGGCTTGAGCGACAGCATCTCATTGAGTTTTATCGCCTCCGAAGGCTGCCAGCACGTCTTGTCAAAACCCAGCGTCAGAGGACGCGTACCCTTCGTAAGCTTTGCCTGGCTGGTGAAAACCCCGGTGCCTTCGGCGCGAAATGCGCTAAACCCCGGCGATGACCAGTCGGCATGTGCCAGAGCGGGTAACATCAGAAAAGCTAATGCGGTGCGTTTCATTCCATTTTCCTGTCGCGGCATTTTTGACCAGTGTGCCATCAGGTTGTGGTTAAAAACTCATCCTCCATCGCTTTCTGTCGGGAGGATCTGTGAGGATGAGTGATCCCGCGCGAAATGAGACAGTTATCTGCGATATCGCACACATTTTTTCAGGAATGATGTTTTTATGAGCAAGTTTCAGGTGACATAGTTTCGGATTTGGACTATTTCTATACGTGCTCTTGAAGTCTATTTTTGATATGATTTGAGATTCCGCTCTCAAATTTGTGAAAAAAATAAGGTGTTGGGATGATTACATCCGACCAGGAGACCTAATGATATCGACTCCCATTCGACGATATGGGGCCGCGATACTCATGTTACTCACCACGACATTTTCGGGTGGGGTGCTTGCGAAGACGCACACGGATACAACGAGTAAGAAAGCCCACGTAATAAAGACGACAAGTAGTAAGGTTAGCAGTAAACAAGAGTATTCTCGCAATAGTGCAAAGAGTAGTTCACTTCCTGATTTGCGAAAATACCCTTCCGGAACACCAAGAAAAAAAGCGTTTCTCCGGACGGTAATGCCTTACATAACAAGTCAAAATGCCGCGATTACGGCGGATCGTAACTGGTTAATTTCAAAACAGTACGATAGCCGCTGGTCGCCGTCTGAACGCGCGCGTCTGAAAGACATCACGAAGCGCTACAAACTGAGCTGGAACGGTAACACGCGTCGCGTACCGTGGAATGCTCTCCTTGAGCGTGTGGACATTATCCCAGGCAGCATGGTAGCGACCATGGCAGCAGCCGAAAGCGGCTGGGGAACCTCTAAGCTGGCGCGTAATAACAACAACCTGTTCGGCATGAAATGTGCGAAAGGGCGTTGTACGAATGCGCCTGGCAAGGTGAAAGGCTATTCGCAGTTTGAATCTGTGAAAGATTCCGTGAACGCCTATGTGGTGAATCTGAACACGCACCCGGCCTACTCATCGTTCCGTAAATCACGCGCTCAGCTGCGTAAAGCGGACCAGGAAGTGACGGCCAGTACGATGATCCACAAGCTGAAAGGTTATTCGACGAAGGGACAGAGCTATAACAACTATCTGTTTGCTATGTACCAGGATAACCAGCGCTTAATCGCCGCCCATATGTAATCTCAAAAAAACGCCTTCCACTGGAAGGCGTTTTCTTTTCTAGATCAGCACCTCGCTGTGGCGATCCCGGTACTCTTTCGGCGTGGTGTCATACTCTTTGCGAAACACCGAATAGAAATACTGCAGCGAAGGATAGCCGCACATCTGCGAGATTTCGTTGATCGACAGTGACGTAGAGACAAGCAGGCTGCGGGCCTTCTCCAGCTTCTCCGCATGAATGACGGCATGAATGGTTTCGCCCACCTCTTCTTTGAACCGCTTCTCCAGATTCGAGCGGGAAATGCCCACCGAGTCCAGGACCTGATCGACCTTAATCCCTTTGCAGGCGTGGTTGCGGATATAGTGCATGGCCTGGATGACGGCCGGGTCGCTTAGGGAGCGATAATCGGTTGAGCGACGCTCAACGACGCGGACGGGGGGAACCAGCAGGCGCTGAAGCGGCAGAGCCTCTTTATCCAGCAGACGGTGCAACAGCTTTGCTGCCTGATAGCCCATCTGACGTGTGCCCTGTGCTACGGAGGAGAGCGCCACGCGGGACAGGTAGCGGGTCAGTTCTTCGTTATCAATGCCAATCACGCACAGTTTTTCGGGCACCGGGATATGCAAATGTTCGCAGACCTGCAGCACGTGTCGGGCCCGGGCGTCCGTAACGGCAATAATGCCGGTTTGCGGTGGCAGCGTTTGCAGCCAGTCCGCCAGGCGGTTTTGCGCGTGCTGCCAGTTTTCCGGTGCGGTTTCCAGCCCCTGATAGACCACGCCGCGGTACTTCTCCTGTGCGACCAGCTGGCAAAACGCATGTTCACGCTCCACGGCCCAGCGCTTGCCGCTGGTGGTGGGTAAACCATAAAACGCGAAGCGATGGACGCCTTTTTCCTTTAAATGGAGAAAGGCGGCCTCGACCAGGGCATGATTATCGGTGGCGATGTAGTGGACCGGCGGGTAGTGTTCGGGTGAATGATACGAGCCGCCGACGCCCACAATCGGCACGTCGACGTCGGTTAGCAGCTGCTCAATGATGGGATCGTCATAGTCGGCGATAACGCCATCACCCAGCCAGTCTTTGATGTTCTCCAGACGGGTGCGGAAATCTTCTTCAATAAAAATATCCCATTCGGATTGCGACGCCTGCAAATATTCACCCACGCCTTCTACCACCTGACGGTCGTAGGCTTTGTTGGCATTGAATAACAACGTAATGCGGTGACGCTTTTCAAACATGGCTCGCTTCCCAGTTAAGTCACAATGCGGTTATCAGGCTCGTCGCTTGGTGGCAGAGTCCATCCAGACTGCCAGTAAAAGAATGGCCCCCTTGACGATATACTGCCAAAACGTCGGAACGTCCATCATACTCATCCCGTTATCCAACGACGCCATGATAAATGCCCCCATGACCGCGCCCGCCACGCTACCGATACCGCCTGCGAGGCTGGTGCCACCGATGACGCAGGCAGCGATAGCATCCAGCTCGGCGATGTTACCGGCGGAAGGAGAGCCTGCCCCCAGACGCGAGCTGAGGATCAACCCGGCGATAGCGACCATCAGGCCGTTAATGGCGAAAACCGCCAGCTTGGTACGTTCGACGTTAATACCCGACAGGCGAGCAGCTTCAAGGTTGCCGCCGATGGCATAAATACGACGGCCAAACGCGGTGCGCGTCGCCATAAACATGCCGCCGAGCAGTAACAGCGCCAGCAGCAGTACCGGCGTCGGAACGCCGCGATAGTCGTTAAGAAGCCAGATGGCGCCCAGCACAATGACCGCCGTCAGCGCCTGACGTCCTACCACGGACGTTGACGCTGGCGACGCAAGACCCAGCGCCTGACGGCGCATACGTCCACGCCATTGCCACGCGACAAACGCCAGCAGTCCCACCACGCCGATCGTAAAGCCTATGCTGTCCGGGAGGTAACTCTGGCCAATTTGGGACATCGCCGCGCTGGTCGGGGAGACGGTCGTGCCGTTGGTGATACCGATCAGGATCCCGCGGAAGGCCAGCATTCCCGCCAGGGTGACGATAAACGATGGCACCTTCCGATAGGCAACCCACCAGCCGTTCCAGGCCCCTAAAACCAGCCCCAGTACCAGCGTAACCGCGACGGTTAGCGGCAGCGGCCAGCCGAGCCAGACGTCAAAAATGGCCGCCACGCCGCCGAGAAGACCCATCATCGACCCGACCGACAGGTCGATTTCCGCAGAGATGATCACGAACACCATGCCCACGGCCAGGATGCCGGTGATGGCGGTCTGGCGGAGCAGGTTTGAGACGTTACGCGCGCTTAAGTACGAGCCATCCGTCATCCACGTGAAGAACAGCATGATGACGATAATCGCCGCGATCATCACGAAAACCTGCAGGTTCAGCGCTTTTAGCCCCGCGAACGCGCCGGGCGTCGGAACAGCGACTTTGATATCAGACGGATTGCTTTTCGACATGACGTTCGCTCCTTAAAGCGGCTTCCATCACCTGCTCCTGCGTCAGGTTCTGGTTAATCAGGTTGGCTTTCAGTTTCCCCTCGTGCATGACCAGCACGCGGTCGCTCAGGCCGAGCACTTCGGGTAACTCAGACGAGATGACAATGACGGCAATCCCTTGCTGTACAAGCTGATTAATCAGTTTGTAGATTTCGTATTTGGCACCGATATCGATCCCGCGCGTCGGCTCATCAAGGATTAATATGCGTGGATTGAGGAGCAGACAGCGCGCCAGAATCGCCTTCTGCTGGTTACCGCCGCTCAGTCGGCCAATCGCCAGTTCCGGCGAGGAGGTTTTGACCTTCAGCCGGGCAAGTGACTGGAGGATGCACTGCTGCTCGGCGGCATCATCCAGGCTGCTCAGCGCGCCGGAGAACCGATCGAGTGCCGCAAGGGTGATGTTTTTACCCACCGCCATGACCGGTACGATGCCGTCTTTTTTGCGGTCTTCCGGCACCATGGCAATGCCGCGGGCAATCGCCTGCTGGCAGTTGTCGATTCTCACGGGCTGGCCGTCTATATATATCGTGCCCTCCCAGCGCCCTGGCCACACGCCAAACAGGCACTGCACGGCTTCGGTGCGCCCGGCACCGACGAGCCCAGCAATCCCAAGAATTTCGCCGCTGTGAAGGGAAAACGAAACGTTATTGACCCGCTTAATGTGGCGGTTAACGGGGTGCCACGCGGTCAGGTTTTCCACGCGCAGCACTTCATCGCCCTGGCTGTGGGGCTCATTCGGATAGAGCGCGGTCAGCTCGCGGCCCACCATCATGGTGATGATGTCATCTTCACTCATGCCCGCAGCTTCACGCGTGCCGATGTGTTGCCCGTCGCGGATCACGCAGATGGTGTCCGAAATGGCTTTTACCTCGTTCAGCTTGTGCGAAATGTAGATGCAGGCGATACCGTGGTTTTGCAGATCGCGGATGATATTGAGCAGAACCGCAGTTTCCTGTTCGGTGAGTGACGCCGTTGGCTCATCGAGGATCAGCAGCCTGACCTGTTTATTCAGCGCCTTCGCAATTTCGACCAGCTGCTGTTGCCCCAAACCCAGATCGCCCACGCGGGTATCCGGTGAAATGTTGAGGCTCACCTGCGCCAGCAGCTTTTCACAGCGGAGCGTCATGGTGTCGTAATCCAGCACGCCGTGGCGGGAAATCTCGGCTCCGAGGAAGATGTTCTCCAGCACGGTGAGATGTTTCACCAGCGCCAGCTCCTGGTGGATGATGGCGATGCCTTTACGTTCGGTGTCGCGAATGTGCGTCGCCTGGATGACTTCACCAGCAAAGACAATTTCGCCTTCGTAACTGCCGTGCGGGTAGATCCCACACAGGACTTTCATCAGCGTTGATTTGCCCGAACCATTCTCGCCACACAGCGAAACCACTTCTCCAGGGTTCAACCGGAGACTGACGTTGTCGACGGCTTTCACCGCGCCGAAGCGCTTGGTGATGCTTTTCATTTCAAGTAAATAAGGCATAACTGCTCCACATAACCCGAGGGAAGAACAGTACAACGTGATGCGCCCCCGCAGAGCAGGGGCAGCGCCGGATTACAGTTCGCTCTTCTTGTGGAAACCGTCTTTAATAACGGTGGCGTCAATGTTCTCTTTATTGACTTCAATTGGCGTGAGCAGGCGAGCCGGAACGTCTTTCAGGCCGTTATTCAGCGTTGCATCTGCTTTAGGTTGCTTACCGTTGCCCAGCTCAACGGCAATTTCCGCCGCCGTATTGGCAAGTTCGGTAATCGGTTTGTAGACCGTCATGGTCTGAGTTCCTGCAATAATGCGTTTTACGCCCGCCAGGTCCGCATCCTGACCAGAAATCGCGACTTTACCGGCCAGCCCCTGGGCACTCAGAGCCTGAATAGCCCCGCCTGCTGTGGCATCGTTGGAGGCCACGACAGCATCAATTTTGTTGTTATTGGCCGTCAGCGCATTTTCCATAATCTTCAGGGCATTTTCTGGTAACCATCCGTCGGCCCACTGATCGCCGACCACCTTAATTTTGCCGCTGTCGATGTACGGCTTAAGGACCTTCATTTGCCCTTCGCGGAACAGTTTGGCGTTGTTATCCACCGGCGAACCGCCCATCAGGAAATAATTGCCTTGAGGCACTTTGTCGATCAGGCTTTGCGCCTGTAATTCGCCCACTTTTTCATTGTCGAAGGAAATATAATAATCAATATCGGCGTTATTAATCATGCGGTCATAAGCGAGAACTTTTATGCCTTCCTGCTTCGCTTCTTTCACCACGTTACTTAATACCTGGCCGTTATAAGGGATAATGACCAGAACATCGACTCCCCGGTTGATCATATTCTCGATCTGCGACATTTGCGTTTCTTCATTGCCGTTAGCCGACTGAACAAACACATTCGCACCGAGTGATTCCGCTTTTTTCACAAAAATATCGCGATCTTTTTGCCAGCGCTCCAGACGCAGGTCATCAATCGCCATGCCAATTTTGACCTCCTTGGCATGCCCTGCAAAGCTTACAAGGAGGAGCGTAGTGCAGAGCGTTAGGGTCAGGTTCTTTATCTTCATAATTATTAGGCCTTTTTGTAGGGGTATGTGTTGCTGAGATAAAAGAAACATTCACTGCTGGGTCGCAGCAAATTTTTAACGCGGAAAGGCGGGCTGGCAATTACAGATTTTTATCTTCTCATTACGATATTTGGTTTATTTCTGAATTTATGACCGCGATCGGATTTTAAAATTCGTAACGCCTTAATTACATTTGATTCTGGAATGCGCGCCGAAAAATAGTTTGTCTGCGCATTATTTTGCGAGCCAGCGCACAGTTGTGCATTCTCTCAATAGCAGTGTGAAATAACGTAATTGAGCAACCCAAAATGTCTATTCACTATTACTCCTGAATCAACGACTCGCCGCATACCCTGATTATGGAGCTCAATATGCAAGCTTATTTCGACCAACTCGATCGCGTTCGTTACGAAGGCCCAAAAACGACCAATCCTTTAGCATTTCGTCACTACAATCCGGATGAGCTGGTGCTGGGTAAGCGCATGGAAGATCATCTGCGCTTTGCCGCCTGTTACTGGCATACCTTCTGCTGGAACGGCGCCGATATGTTCGGCGTGGGTTCCTTTGACCGTCCGTGGCAACAGCCGGGTGAGGCCATCGAGCTGGCGAAACGCAAAGCCGACGTGGCGTTTGAGTTCTTCCACAAGCTGAACGTGCCGTACTACTGCTTCCATGATGTTGACGTATCGCCGGAAGGGGCGTCGCTGAAAGAGTACCTGAACAATTTTGCGCAGATGGTGGACGTGCTGGCAGAAAAACAGCAGCAAAGCGGCGTGAAGCTGCTCTGGGGTACGGCAAACTGCTTCACCAACCCACGCTACGGTGCGGGTGCGGCCACCAACCCGGATCCGGAAGTGTTTAGCTGGGCGGCTACGCAGGTGGTGACGGCAATGAACGCTACGCATCAGCTGGGCGGCGAAAACTATGTCCTGTGGGGCGGCCGAGAAGGCTATGAAACCCTGCTCAATACCGACCTGCGCCAGGAGCGCGAGCAGATTGGCCGCTTTATGCAGATGGTTGTCGACCATAAGCACAAAATCGGCTTCCGCGGCACGCTGCTGATCGAGCCTAAACCGCAGGAACCAACCAAGCATCAGTACGACTATGATGTCGCCACCGTGTATGGCTTCCTGAAGCAGTTTGGTCTGGAAAAAGAGATCAAAGTGAATATTGAGGCTAACCACGCTACCCTGGCGGGCCACTCATTCCATCACGAAATTGCCTCTGCGATTGCGCTGGGCATCTTCGGATCGGTAGATGCGAACCGCGGCGATCCGCAGCTGGGCTGGGATACCGACCAGTTCCCGAACAGCGTGGAAGAGAATGCGCTGGTGATGTACGAGATCGTCAAAGCGGGCGGTTTCACCACCGGCGGCCTTAACTTTGACGCCAAGGTGCGTCGCCAGAGCACCGACAAATACGATCTGTTCTACGGCCACATTGGCGCGATGGACACCATGGCGCTGGCGCTGAAAGTGGCGGCGCGTATGATTGAAGACGGCGAGCTGGATAAGCGCGTGGCGAAGCGCTACAGCGGCTGGAACAGTGAGCTGGGCCAGCAAATTTTGAAGGGTCAGTTATCGCTTGCGGACATCGCGAAGTACGCTGAACAACAGCAACTGGCGCCGCAGCACCAGAGCGGGCATCAGGAATTGCTGGAAAACCTGGTTAATCACTACCTGTTCGATAAATAACAGCATGCAGGCCCGGTAAGCGGAAGCGCCACCGGGCATTTCTGTCAAAGGAGTCACCACAATGTATATCGGGATCGATCTTGGCACATCGGGTGTGAAAGCCATCCTGTTAAGCGAGCAGGGCGACGTGTTAGCAACGCAGACTGAAAAGCTGCAGGTTTCACGCCCGCATCCGCTGTGGTCGGAGCAGGACCCGGAGCAGTGGTGGCAGGCGACGGATCGCGCGATGAAAGCCTTAGGCGAGCAGCACAGCCTGCGCGACGTGAAAGCGCTGGGCATTGCCGGACAAATGCATGGTGCAACGTTGCTGGATAACCAGCATCGCGTTCTGCGCCCGGCTATTCTCTGGAACGATGGCCGCTGTGCGGAAGAGTGCGCAATCCTTGAAGCGCGTGTGCCCACGTCCCGCGAGATTACGGGCAACCTGATGATGCCGGGCTTCACCGCACCAAAACTTTTGTGGGTACAGCGCCACGAGCCGGAGATTTTCCGTCAGGTGGCGAAAGTCCTGCTGCCGAAAGACTATCTGCGCTTTCGTATGACGGACGATTTCGCCTCTGACATGTCCGATGCCGCAGGCACGATGTGGCTCGACGTGGCGAAGCGCGACTGGAGCGAGGCGATGCTGGATGCCTGCCATCTGACCCGGGAACATATGCCCGCGCTGTTCGAAGGCTGTGAGGTGACGGGTACGCTGCTGCCAGACGTTGCGGAACGCTGGAATATGCCTGCCGTACCGGTGGTGGCCGGGGGCGGCGATAACGCGGCGGGTGCCGTGGGTGTCGGGATGGTTGAGGCGGGGCAGGCGATGCTGTCGCTGGGAACCTCTGGGGTCTATTTTGCCGTCAGCGACGGCTATCGCAGCAATCCCGAAAGCGCTGTGCACAGTTTCTGTCATGCGCTTCCGGGAAAATGGCATTTGATGTCGGTGATGCTGAGCGCGGCATCCTGCCTGGACTGGGCGGCGAAGCTTACCGGCATGGCGGACGTTCCGGCACTCATTGCGGCAGCGCAGCAGGCGGATGACGCGGCGAGTACCGTCTGGTTTTTACCCTATCTTTCTGGCGAGCGTACGCCGCACAACAACCCGGAAGCGAAAGGGGTATTCTTTGGCCTAACCCATCAGCACGGCCCGGCAGAGCTGGCGCGTGCGGTTCTGGAAGGTGTGGGGTATGCGCTGGCCGACGGAATGGATGTGGTGCACGACTGCGGCCTGAAACCGTCGAGCGTCACCCTGATTGGCGGCGGCGCGCGAAGCCCTTACTGGCGACAGATGCTGGCGGATATCAGCGGGTTGCAGCTGGATTTCCGCACGGGAGGGGATGTTGGCCCCGCGCTCGGTGCCGCGCGTCTGGCGCAGATCGCTATGAACCCGGACAAGCCGCTTTCGCAGCTGCTGCCGCAGCTTACGCTTGAACAGGCGCATGTGCCTGACGCGGCAGGACATGCCCGTTATGCCGAAAGGCGCGAGGTGTTCCGCAAAATCTATCAGCAATTGCTGCCGCTGATGTCATAAACTCGCTTGTCCGACAGAGGCACGAAGATGTCCTTTTTTGGTCTGTGCGTGCCTCTCTTTCCTTGCCAGTATGGTGACACACCCACTGGCGAGGAGATTTATCATGTCACGCATTGCACTCATCAATATTGATACTCAGCAGTCCTTCCATCATCGCCCTTACTGGCAGGAGGGCGACATTCCTGCCTTTCAGCAGGCGATGCTGGGGCTGATTGAAGGCTGCCAGGCGCGCGGTATTCCTGTCGTTGATATTTTTCATGTGGATGAAGACGGCCCCTTCATGCTGCAAAGCGGCTATGTCAAACCGATGGCCTTTTTGCGTCATCAGCCGGATGTGGTTTTCCAGAAACACGTCCATAATGCCTTCACGGATACCGGGCTTGACCGCTGGCTGCGCGAGCGTGATATCAACCAGCTGATTATCTGCGGCATTCGCACGGAACAATGCTGTGAAACCACCGCTCGGGTAGCATCCGATCTGGGTTATGCTGTGACGTTTGTGAGCGAGGCAACGCTGACGTTTCCCATGATGTACAAGGGCATTACCCTGAGCGCAGCGGAAATTCGCCATCGTACCGAGACGGTACTGGCCGGGCGTTTTGCCGAAATTAAAACGGTAGCGGAGACGCTGGAGTCACTGTAATGCGCATCGACGTCTGGTTCGTGATGTTACCCGGGGTACTGGCACTGGATATGTCAGGCCCGGCGGAGACCTTTGTGCTGGCTGGCGACGCGTTTCGTCTGCATTACATTGGGCCGCAACCGGACGTGCCGACGTCGATAGGCCTGACGATGGGCGGCATCCAGCCGTTGCCGGAAAGTCTGCCTCCGGGGAGTCTGCTGGTCCTGCCGGGGGGGAGCGACTCCCGCGTTCAGTTCTCAACGCCGCAGGCGCAGCAGATCCAGCACTGGCTAATGCGCCTGCAGCCGGTCATTCAGCGCCGGGATATCACGGTGATGTGCGTCTGTTCTGGTGCGCTGCTGGCGGCGAAATCGGGCCTGCTGAATAACAAACAGTGCACAACCCACCATGACGTTATCAGCCGTTTACGCACTGTGGCTCCCACGGCGACGATTAAAGAAAACCGTATCTTTGTACAGGACGAGAATATCTGGACCAGCGCGGGGATCACGTCGGGCATCGATCTGGCGCTGCATATGATTAACCGCCTGTGCGGTCCCGAAAAGGCGCTGGCCGTGGCGCGCGAGATGGTGGTCTGGTTCCGCCGTTCCGGTGACGATCCCCAGCTTTCACCGTGGCTGCGCTATCGCAACCATCTTCATCCGGCGATCCATCGGGCGCAGGATGCGCTCACCGCCGAGCCGCAAAAAACGTGGAGCTTGCCTGATATCGCCGCACTGGCGCACGTCAGCCCGCGCCATCTCACCCGGCTTTTCCAGACGCATTTAGGAATTAGCGTCCGTGATTATCTGGAGCAGCTGCGTCTGGCGGTGGCGGAGCAGTGGCTGATGCAGGGGCGCGGCGTGGAACAGGCCTCGCTGGCGGCAGGCTTCTCCTCCCCGCGCCAGTACCACCGCGCCCGGCAGCGCAGCGTTAGCTGACGAAGCGGCGCGTGTCGATTTTTTGCAGCAGCATCGACAGCAGCAGGCTGATAACCAGCGTAGCGGCAAAAATCCAGACGATATCCAGCACCGGCCAGCTTTTGAGCTCAACGCCCCTTGTTCGCAGGGCGTGGATCACCAGCGCGTGAAAACCGTAAATTCCCAGCGAGTGCCGCGAGATAAAGCCCAGCACGGGAAGGGGACGCGCGTTCAAGGTGTTTTTAACGAGCGTGAGCAGCGATACGGCACAGATAAAGACCATCGGCCCGCAATACAGATACCAGGTATCGGCAAAATTGCCGCGCCACTGAAGCTCATGTAGCGTCCCGCGTGAAATCACCGCCACGCCGGCGATAAACAGCGCTCCGCAGAGCCAGTTCAGACCGCGCTTTTGCGTGTCCATCATCCCGATGGCGCGCCCCAGCATGCCGTAAAGCACGTAGTAGAAGGTGTCGCCGTTGATATAGAGGTTTACCGGCAACCATTCGAAACCGTCGATTTTCTGCGAGACCGTGTTCGGGTTGGCGACGATGCCAATCACCACCATCAGGGCCAGAAGCATTTTCCCGCTGACGTTTTTCACCTGAATGAGCGGAGAGACCAGATAGATAACGATGATGGCGAAGAAGAACCACAGGTGGTAGAAAACCGGTTTTTGCAGCAAATATTTGAGGGATAACCCGGCGTTAATGGAGGTAAACAGGGTGATATAGAGCAGGGCAACGGCGCTGTAGAACCCCAGACAGGCCGCGATGCGGATGAAGTGCCTCGGCTGCGCGCTACGCTCGCCAAAAAAGAGAAAGCCGGAAATCATAAAAAACAGCGGCACGCTGACGCGCGACGCGGAGTTGAGGATATTGGCAATATCCCAGTTAACGTGGCTGATGCTGTGGGCATTCGTGACATACCAGGTCGTCGTGTGGATCATGACCACCATCAGACACGCTATTCCGCGCAGGTTATCAATCCAGTTAATTTTTGACGGCATCAGTTCCTCTTATTCCCTGTAAAGTGAGTGGGACTCCCATTGTCCAAAAGTCTTCGTTTGGAAAATTCTGAGTTTTATGCGCAGGCTTGCCGGGAGACCGCGAGATTCGCAGAATGGCAGACCTTAATCTATAAAAGTGTTGATATTAAAAATAACAGCCGCTGACCAGGACGGTAATAAAAATGATGATGAAGCGTGTGGCATCACTCTTTCTGCTGTTGATGCTGGCAGGATGCAGTGCGCCACAGGAAGTCCCCGTGCAAAAAGCGCAGCAGGGAAAAATAAGCCCGGAGCGTTCGCTGAATATGGAAGCGCTCTGTAAAGAGCGGGCCGCTCGGCGCTATAACTCGGACGTTCAGAAAATTAACGTCATCGGATTCGAGCGCTTTCAGGGCAGCTATGAGCTTAGAGGGTATACTGCGCGTAAAGAGGGCTTTGTCTGCTCGTTTGATGCGGACGGTCAGTTTTTACATCTCTCCATGCGCTAGCCTGCTCGCATAATCAACAACCAGACGCCGCCAGCGTTCTGGCCGGAAGGCTTATTTCCCAATTTTCCCTAAACAACCCCGTTTCGTACTGTATATCTTGCAGCCAGCGGGTATACTGGTCCCTTCCATTTAAAACCACACGTATCCAGCACGAAATACTATGCAAAAGTTTGATACCAAGACCTTCCAGGGCCTGATCCTGACCTTACAGGATTACTGGGCTCGTCAGGGCTGTACCATTGTTCAACCTTTGGACATGGAAGTCGGCGCCGGCACTTCACACCCGATGACCAGCCTGCGCGCGTTGGGGCCAGAGCCAATGGCGACCGCGTATGTGCAGCCTTCCCGTCGTCCGACCGATGGTCGTTACGGTGAAAACCCGAACCGTCTGCAGCATTACTATCAGTTCCAGGTGGTGATTAAGCCATCACCCGACAACATTCAGGAACTGTATCTCGGGTCGCTGAAAGAGCTGGGTATGGATCCAACCATCCACGACATCCGTTTCGTGGAAGACAACTGGGAAAACCCAACGCTGGGTGCCTGGGGGCTCGGTTGGGAAGTGTGGCTGAACGGCATGGAAGTGACCCAGTTCACCTACTTCCAGCAGGTTGGCGGTCTGGAATGTAAGCCAATCACCGGTGAAATCACCTACGGTCTGGAACGTCTGGCCATGTACATTCAGGGCGTAGACAGCGTTTACGACCTGGTCTGGAGCGACGGCCCGCTGGGTAAAACCACCTACGGCGACGTGTTCCATCAGAACGAAGTGGAGCAATCCACTTATAACTTCGAATACGCGGACGTGGACTTCCTGTTCACCTGCTTCGAGCAGTACGAGAAAGAGGCACAGCAGCTGCTGGCGCTGGAAACTCCGCTGCCGCTGCCTGCCTACGAGCGTATTCTGAAGGCCGCCCACAGCTTCAACCTGCTGGACGCCCGCAAAGCGATCTCCGTGACTGAACGTCAGCGCTACATTCTGCGTATTCGCACCCTGACCAAAGCCGTTGCAGAAGCTTACTACGCGTCCCGTGAAGCCCTTGGCTTCCCGATGTGCAACCGAAACAAATAAGAGGCGGCCATGTCTGAGAAAACTTTCCTGGTGGAAATCGGCACCGAAGAGCTGCCACCAAAAGCCCTGCGCAGCCTGGCTGAATCTTTTGCTGCGAACGTGATCGCCGAGCTGGATAACGCTGGCCTGGCGCACGGTAAAATTGAGTGGTTTGCTGCACCGCGTCGTCTGGCGCTGAAAGTGGCAAATCTGGCGGCGTCTCAGCCGGATCGTGAAGTTGAAAAACGTGGCCCGGCGATTGCCCAGGCGTTTGACGCGGAAGGCAAGCCAAGCAAGGCTGCCGAAGGCTGGGCGCGCGGCTGCGGCATCACCGTCGATCAGGCCGAGCGTCTGACCACCGATAAAGGCGAATGGCTGCTGTATCGTGCCCACGTGAAAGGCGAAAGCGCTGAAGCGCTGCTGCCAAACATGATCGCCACTTCGCTGGCTAAGCTGCCGATTCCTAAGCTGATGCGCTGGGGCGCGTCCGACGTTCACTTCGTGCGTCCGGTACACACCGTGACCCTGCTGCTGGGCGATACCGTTATCCCGGCGACCATTCTGGGCGTGGCGTCCGATCGCGTGATCCGCGGCCACCGCTTTATGGGCGAGCCAGAGTTCACCATCGACAATGCCGACCAGTATCCGCAGATCCTGCTGGAACGCGGTAAAGTGATTGCCGACTACGAACAGCGTAAAGCCAAAATTAAAGCGGACGCGGAAGAAGCGGCGCGTAAGATTGGCGGTAATGCCGACCTGAGCGACAGCCTGCTGGAAGAGGTCACTTCTCTGGTGGAATGGCCGGTTGTGCTGACCGCGAAATTCGAAGAGAAATTCCTGGCCGTTCCGGCAGAAGCGCTGGTGTACACCATGAAGGGTGACCAGAAGTACTTCCCGGTTTACGCCAACGACGGCAAGCTGCTGCCAAACTTCATCTTCGTGGCGAACATCGAATCGAAAGATCCGAGCCAGATTATCTCCGGTAACGAGAAAGTGGTGCGCCCGCGTCTGGCGGATGCCGAGTTCTTCTTCAATACCGACCGTAAAAAGCGTCTGGAAGATAACCTGCCGCGCCTGCAGACCGTGCTGTTCCAGCAGCAGCTGGGTACGCTGCGCGACAAAACCGACCGTATCGCGGAGCTGTCCGGCTGGATCGCCCGTGAAATCGGTGCCGATGTTAACCACGCGACCCGCGCGGGCCTGCTCTCCAAATGCGACCTGATGACCAACATGGTGTTCGAATTCACCGACACCCAGGGCGTAATGGGCATGCACTACGCGCGTCACGATGGCGAAGCGGAAGACGTGGCCGTAGCTCTGAACGAGCAGTATCAGCCGCGCTTTGCGGGCGACGATCTGCCGTCCAACCCGGTTGCCTGCGCTGTAGCGATTGCCGATAAGATGGACACCCTGGCGGGTATCTTCGGCATCGGCCAGCATCCGAAAGGCGATAAAGACCCGTTTGCGCTGCGTCGTGCCGCGCTGGGCGTGCTGCGCATCATCGTTGAGAAGAACCTGAACCTTGATCTGCAGACCCTGACCGAAGAAGCGGTGCGTCTGTACGGCGACAAGCTGACCAACGCGAACGTGGTGGATGACGTGATCGACTTTATGCTCGGCCGTTTCCGCGCGTGGTATCAGGACGAAGGTTACACCGTCGACACCATTCAGGCGGTGCTGGCGCGTCGTCCAACCCGTCCGGCTGATTTCGATGCGCGTATGAAGGCGGTTTCCCACTTCCGTACGTTGGATGCGGCATCTGCTCTGGCGGCGGCCAACAAGCGTGTATCCAACATCCTGGCGAAATCCGACGAGACGCTGAACGAGCGCGTAAACGCCGCGACGCTGAAAGAGCCGGAAGAGATCGCCCTGGCGATGCAGGTTGTGGTGCTGCGCGACAAGCTCGAGCCGTACTTCGCGGAAGGTCGCTACCAGGAAGCGCTGGTGGAGCTGGCGGAGCTGCGTGAAGTGATCGACGCCTTCTTCGAGAAAGTGATGGTGAACGTGGAAGATAAAGAACTGCGTATTAACCGTCTCTCCATGCTCGAAAAACTGCGCGAGCTGTTCCTGCGCGTGGCGGATATTTCGCTGTTGCAGTAATGTGCCCGTTGTAACACATGCTAAAAACCCGCTTCGGCGGGTTTTTTTATGGGTCTTTTGTAGACCGGATAAGCGCAGCGCCATCCGGCAGGTTTAGCCGATCGCGATTGTGCCTTCGTCTGTCTGCAGCCAGCGCGGTGCCTTCAGCGTATCAGCAAAGTAGCTGACCAGCTCGCACAGCAAATCTTCCATCACGATTTCAGATTGTCGCGGCAGTGAGCCGTTCATCAGCATCTGCGTAAGCTCCTGACAGTAGCGCCCCAGCTGATCGCATTCGGGTTCGAAAGCCGGAACGCGTGACGGGAGTTCCTTCACGGTCAGGCTGGCTTTTAAAGCGTCCGGAACAGGTTCCAGAAGCGTGGGTTGCAGAAGATTCAGACAGGCATAAAGTCTGCCGTAAAGCGCCATTTTTGGGGCGGGTTCTTCGCAATCTACCAGTGCGTCGGTAAAACGTTCGCAGTTATCCGCCAGTTCGGTGAAGTCGGTGGCGTGGTTGAAGGGCAGGGTGAATAAAGAATGAGCTTGGGTTGGGGTAGTAGCCATATTGGCAGCCTCCGATAAGTGATAAAGCTTCCACCACCGGAAATGCTAACTTCGCTGGTGGTGGACTGAACAGAGTTAGCATTACCGGCCTTATCGGATACCGGCGCATCTTTCGATGCCCCTGCTCAGCCCACCATTGAGATGTAGCAAAGCATGCTGCACATAATGTGCCGCCGATAAGATAAGCCAGGATGCTAAACCCGGCACCTGATTTTGCAGGTGCAAAGAGAACTTACTGCTCATCAAAACAGGCGGCAATAGATTTGAGCTATGCCACTGAGGATATTACCATTTCTGGAAAGAGACTCGCAAAATTACCGCAATGAAAAACATATTGCGGGCAGAGGTCTTACAGCGACGCTATGGTCCGGCTGTAAATCGCTGAGGCGTTTCCTGCAGGCCGGGGCGAGGCGCATGGATGCGCCGAGAGGGCGGGCTTTACAGGGATGTTACCTCCGCCCGTCCCCGATAAGCCGGAAGGAATAAGCCGAAGGTACCGCGTAGCGGCGATTTACCGCCGGGAGCCCGGGTAGCCAGGGTGGTGGCGACTGAGCCACCCTGGCACGTTCACGGGTATTGTCGTTACAGAGTAGCAAGGAACATAAAGTGAACGGAATGACCACCAGAGTCGTATGCTTCCCCTCACCCCAGCCCTCTCCCTCAAGGGAGAGGGGGCCGTCTGTGCAAGCAATATTTGGTGGGGATCCCTCAGCCCAAAGGGAGAGGGAGTACAAATCGTCCAAAATTTAACCTTGAAATGGTCAACCCATTACCGCTATCCTTATCTCCGTTAAATTTCTCGCTCTGGAGCGCCCCCCAAAAATGAACAAACACGACTGATGAATTTCGATCCTTGCTAAACGCCACCGCGTGGGCAGGGGATGTTTTGATTTCATTCAGGAGTGCTTATGGCTCATTTTGCGCAGTCCCCTTCTTTTATTTTGCATCAGGTCACCTGTCAGTTTGCGACGGGCGATACCCTTTTTGGTCCGCTGAGTTTTTCTCTGGAGCCGTCTCTGTGCGCTCTGGTTGGCCGTAACGGCAGCGGGAAAACGCGTCTGCTGCGTCTGCTGGCGGGGCTTGATGAGCCTGCAAGCGGGCATATTGAACGTACCGGAACACATGTCTATGTGGCTCAGCAGCAGGACATTTTGCCGCACACGACGCTGGCTGAGCTGCTCGGGTACGAGGCCATCTTCGCGGCGCGAGCGCGTATCGACAGCGGCGATTACCAGCCTGACGATCTGGAAATGCTTGATGGATTCTGGGATTTAGCTGAACGTCTTGGCGAGGCGTTTGCCCGGGCGAAACTTCCGCCGTTTGATCCAGATAAGCCAGCCGGTGAGCTCAGCGGCGGCGAGCGTATTCGCGCGCTGCTGTGCGGGGCATTTACGGCTGAAGCGGATTTCCTGCTGCTGGACGAACCGACTAACCATCTGGATCGACAAGGACGGGCGTGGTTCTACGACCAGCTTGCCCGTTATCAGGGCGGCGTGCTCGTCGCCTCCCATGACCGTGAGCTGCTGGCGCAGGTGCCGCGTATTCTTGAGCTGAGCAGCGGCGGCCTGCGCAGCTACGGCGGGAATTATGCGGATTATCAAACCCAGCGTGATGCCGAACAGCAGGCGGCCCGCGCGGCGCTGGAACATGCGGCCACGGAGCGCAAACGCACCCGCGCGCGCATGCAAAAAGAGCATGACGACAGCCAGCGGCGCTCGGCAAAAACATTACGCACCGTCGATACCCTGAATATCGCATCGTTTGAACGCGTCAAATACAAAGGCGCGGCAAAGGAACGTATCGGCGCCTGGAAAAAACAGCACAGCGAGCAAAATGAAGTCCTGAATGCCGCGGTAAACAAGGCGCGTGAGCGGGTTGAGGAAGATAACCCGGTGATGTTTACCCTGCCGGGGAGTCAGATCCCGGAAGGTAAACAGGTGCTGGTGCTGGAAGATCTGGTGCTGCCGCATGTGCCTGTTCCTCCGCTTAGCTGGCGGATGGATGGGCCAATGCGGGTGGCGCTAAAAGGTCCGAACGGCTGCGGGAAATCGACGCTGTTGAAAGCCATCCTCGGCGACATTAGTCCACGCTCAGGAACCTGTAAGGTGTCGGTCAGCTGTGCTTATCTCGATCAGCATCTTTCCCGGCTCGATCTGTCGCAGTCGGTCATGACGCACCTCAACCTGGGCAATACGCCCCTGGAAGAAGGTATTTTACGTACCCGTTTAGCCCAGCTTCAGCTGGGGGCCGACAAAGTCTCGCTCCCGCTGGCGGAACTGAGCGGTGGTGAGCGTTTGAAGGCTGCGCTGGCCTGCGTGCTTTGGCGCGGGGAGGCCACGCAGCTGCTGTTGCTGGATGAACCGACCAACCATCTGGATCTGGCTTCAGTGCAGGCTATTGAAGCGGCGCTGGCTGGTTTCCCCGGCGCGCTGCTGGTGGTGTCACACGATGATGCGTTTTTAAAAGGGTTAACGCTGACGCACGAGATGGTGTGGGAAGAGACGGGCTGGCGTTTCGAGAGCCTTTAAACACAAGCCCCCGCAGAGGCGGGGGCGTTCAAACTTTACTACGCTATCTGTTTGCTGAGTGCAGGGTTGGCCTGAATCAGGCGCATCAGCTTTAACTCGGTTGGGGTGGGTTTCTCTCGTTTTGACTCCCACTCCAGCACCATAGCCACGCTGACACCCATCGCTCTGGCGAATTCTTCAGTTTTCAGTCCTGTCCCTTTGCGCAATTGCTCATATTCTGTAAAGGGATTGGATTTTTGTTGCAGGGTAATGGCCTGCGGTACATCTTTAAAAACGATCTGTTCCAGACTGCTCAGCAGCTCAAACTCAGGATCTTTATATTCCATTGAGAACTCCTCTTAAATCTCACATCGTGATCAAGAACATCAGAGAGCCAATTAAGAATAGTCCCTAATACAAACCAAGGATCGTCACGGCTGTGATTAATCGTGCGGTAACGATCGCTTTACGCGATTCAGCTATCTGGATAGTTATGCTAATTCCCTGATTAACCATATGTCGGCTTCGCCAGGTATTTTTTTGTAAATAGTAAGAAATAAATCGGCAATAGTCGTTTTACATGAAAAGAGTATCTTGCAAGGCTGACCTGGACTATCCTTGTCAGCGTCGGGCACGCGTGTGCCGGTGTGCGCTTTTTTGGGTGAAAGGAGTAATAAAATGGCGACAGGAAAGTCCTGCTCTCGCTGGTTTGCGCCTATTGCGGCGTTGTTGATGGTTGTTAGCCTGAGTGGGTGTTTTGATAAAGAAGGCGATCAGCGCAAAGCGTTTATCGATTTTCTGCAGAATACAGTGATGCGCAGCGGCGAGCGGTTGCCGACGCTGACTGCGGATCAGAAAAAACAGTTTGGCCCCTTTGTGTCCGATTACGCCATTCTTTATGGGTATTCACAGCAGGTGAGCCAGGCGATGGACTCCGGTATCCGCCCGGTAGTGGATAGCGTGAACGCCATCCGTGTTCCCCAGGATTATATGACTCAGCGCGAGCCGCTGCGCCAGTCCAACGGTGCGCTCGGCGTGCTGAGCCAGCAGCTGCAAAATGCGAAAATGCAGGCTGACGCGTCACGTTCTGCGCTGAAGCAGGGCGAGGATCTCAAACCGGTCTTCGATAAAGTGTATGAGAAAGTAGTGACGAAACCGTCTGAAGCGATACAACCGCTGATTCCGGCCGCGCAGGTCTTCACTCAGCAGCTGGTTCAGGTCGGGGATTTCATCTCGCAGCAGGGGACACAGGTGAGCTTTGTTGCCAACGGCATTCAGTTCCCAACCTCGCAGCAGGCAAGTCAGTACAATACGCTGATTGGGCCGCTGGCTGCCCAGCACCAGGCCTTTAGCCAGGCGTGGGGCGCAGCAGTCGCTGCTACAGAATAAACAGAAAAACCCCGCCTCAGGCGGGGTTTTTTTTCGGCATTCAGAAAATAACGCTTGTCATTCCTCTACCACATCGGTATAACTGTTCGCGTCGGTTTGTTACACAGACCTAAAGCAGTTTAGTAAAGCAGTCCAGATTGTTATCCATAGATACCCTTCGTAGTGACCCTTCCTTCATCGCTTAAAAATCTGTAACGCAATCCATCAAGCCGGAAGGCACAATATTTTTGTTAATAAGGTAATTTCTATGTCTGCTAAAATGACTGGTCTGGTTAAATGGTTCAACGCTGAT
The DNA here is from genome assembly GCF_014895875.1 of Enterobacter cloacae complex sp. P12RS. NCBI lineage: Bacteria > Pseudomonadati > Pseudomonadota > Gammaproteobacteria > Enterobacterales > Enterobacteriaceae > Enterobacter > Enterobacter cloacae complex sp. P12RS. The sequence goes on along the minus strand of NZ_JADBQO010000016.1, from coordinate 22,309 downwards.
AAAGGTTTCGGCTTCATCACTCCTGACGATGGCTCTAAAGACGTGTTCGTACACTTCTCTGCTATCCAGAACGATGGCTACAAATCTCTGGACGAAGGTCAGAAAGTTTCCTTCACCATCGAAAGCGGCGCTAAAGGCCCAGCAGCTGGTAACGTTGTAAGCCTGTAAGCTTCCAACCCAGTAGCACAAAATTCAAAAACCCGCCTTCTGGCGGGTTTTTTCGTTTCTACTGTTGGATCTGCGGGTTAACGCAGTTCCTGTCTACTTTTCCAGCAAGCGCGGCTATCAGGTTATCTACTGCCGTCGCCGCCATATTGTAGCGCGTCTCGTGGGTAGCAGAGCCGATGTGTGGCAGGGCGACGACGTTTGGCATGCTCAGCAGTGGGGAATCCACCGGAAGCGGCTCCTGCTCAAACACGTCCAGACCCGCGGCGTGGATCTCGCCGTTTTGCAGCGCTTCAATCAGCGCTTGTTCATCCACCACCGGGCCGCGACCCGCGTTGATGAAGATGGCGGACTTCTTCATTTTTTCAAACGCGGATTTGCCAATCAGATGGCGCGTTTCATCCGTCAGCGGCAGGATCAGGCAAACAAAATCGGCTTCCTGCAGCAGCGTATCCAGCTCGCAGTAACGCGCGTTGAAGCGTTCTTCTGCTTCACTGTGATGACGGCGCGCGTTATACAGAATCGGCATGTTGAAGCCGAAATGCGCGCGCTGCGCCAGCGCCAGCCCGATACGCCCCATACCCACGATGCCCAGCGTTTTGCCATGCACATCCACGCCGAACCAGTCCGGCCCAATGCTTTTCGTCCATTCGCCGGCTTTCACACGCTCGGCCACTTCCACCACGCGACGGGCCGTGCTGAGCACCAGCGCCATCAGCGTATCTGCCACGGTTTCCGTCAGGGCATGCGGCGTGTGCATCAGCAGGATTTTACGGGCGTTCAGGGCATCCACGTCGAAATTGTCATAACCCACGGAAACGGTTGAGGTAGCACGAAGCTTCGGCATTTTCTCCAGCAGGGCGACATCCACTTTTTCGCTTGAACCCAGCAAGCCTTCGGCGCTGGCGAACGCATCGGCGTGCTGCGCCACGGTCTCCGGGCTCAGGTTCTTCACCTGCGTAACGGTGAAGTGTTCTTCCAGGCGTTTCTGCAGATCTTCCGGCAGAGCTTTATACAAAATGACGGACGGCTTCATGCTAATCTCCGTTGATTTTTAAGGATTCAGGCGTGGCGTGCGCCGACGAGGTGCTGTTGATTATTAGCAGGCTTAACAATCAAAGTAAGCCACACGGAGGCGAAAAGCGCTACCCCCATAAAGATGTACGACGCGGATGGGCTGCCGGTCACACCGTTCAGGTAGCCGACGAACCAGGATCCGCAGAACGACCCCAGCGCGCCCATACTGTTAATCAATGCCATTGCACCGCCCGCGACGTTACGCGGCAGCATTTCCGGGATGATGGCAAAAAACGGACCGTACGGGGCGTACATGGCGGCACCGGCAACCACCAGCAGGGTATAAGAGGCCCAGAAGTGATTCGCGCCCACGGCCCACGAGCCGATGAAGGCGAAAGCGGCAATCAGCAGCAGCGGCCAGACGAACAGCTTGCGGTTTTGCAGCTTGTCCGACGCCCAGGAGACAACGATCATCGCGATGGTCGCCGCGAGATACGGTACGGAAGAGAGCCAGCCCACTTCCACCATGCCAAGGTTCTCGCCGCCGCTGCGGATAATCGACGGCAGCCACAGCACAAACCCGTACACGCCGATACTCCAGGTAAAGTACTGCGCGCAGAGCAGGATAACGTTGCGGGAGCGGAACGCTTCGCCGTAGTTGCGTACCGCCTTCAGCCCCTGCTGCTCTTTATCCAGTTGCGCCTGCAGCGCGGCTTTTTCATCTTCGGAAAGCCACTTCGCCTGGGCAGGCTTATCTTTTACCAGCACCCACCAGCAGAATGCCCAGATAATTGCGGGTACCCCTTCGATGATAAACATCTCGCGCCAGCCGAAGGACTGGATCAGGTAGCCGGAGACTACCGACATCCACAGTACGGTGACCGGATTACCGAGAATCAGGAAGGTATTCGCGCGTGAACGTTCAGATTTGGTAAACCAGTTGCTTATGTAAATCAGCATCGCCGGCATGACCGCTGCCTCAACGACGCCGAGAATAAAGCGAATGGCGGCCAGGGCAGGAATATTGTTCACCACGCCGGTCAGTGACGCGCAGGCGCCCCACAGGATCAGACAGATGAAGATCAGCTTACGCACGCTGCGGCGTTCCGCGTAAATCGCGCCGGGGATCTGGAAGAAGAAGTAGCCCAGGAAGAAAAGGGCACCCAGCAGGGATGAAATACCTTTGGTGATGCCGAGGTCTTCGGTGATCCCCGCCGCGGACGCGAAGCTGAAGTTGGCACGATCGAGGTACGCCAGGCTGTACGTGATAAACACGATTGGCATGATGTACCACCAGCGTTTTACTGCATTGGTCGAACTGTTCATAGGCTTGCCTCTGTTGTTGAGGTTGTTACCGCCGTTGTCTGTAGGGTACACGGTGGCTTAATTATTTGGTGTGGCATGCTGCCCTCACCCTGGCCCTCTCCCACAGGGAGAGGGAATTTAAACGCCGAGCTCTGCTCGCGTTGGCAATCCTTCGCTGTCGCCCTGCACCTGAATCGCCAGCGAGCCAATCTTATTGCCCCGCGCGACGGCCTGCTGCAGCGGTTTGCCTTCCAGCAGGGCGCTAATGACGCCTACGGCAAAGCCATCGCCCGCGCCGACGGTGTCGACAACGTTCTCAACCTTCACCGCCGCGACCGCGCCCTGTTCGCCGTCTGCCGTTTTGAACCATGCGCCATCGGCGCCGGTCTTCAGCACCACCGCTTTTACCCCTTGATTCAGATAGAAATCAGCAATGCCTTCCGGCGTATTTTCACCCGTCAGAATCATCCCCTCTTTCAGGCCCGGCAGAACCCAGTCCGCCTGGAACGCCAGGCGGTTCAGCTTCTCGACCATTTCCGCTTCGCTTTTCCACAGCACCGGGCGCAAATTCGGATCGAAAGAGATCGTTTTGCCCAGCGACTTCATGGTCGTTGCCGCATGGTCCAGCAGTTCATAGGAACTGTCAGAGAGCGCCGCCGCCACGCCGCTCAGGTGCAGATGGCGCGCGGAGGCAAAATAGCCGGCGTGGTAATCTTCCGTTGAGAGATGGCTTGCCGCCGAACCTTTGCGGAAATACTCCACAATGGGATCGGTTCCATTCTCGACTTTAGATTTAAGCTGAAAGCCGGTAGGAAAGCGTCCGTCCAGGGTGACGCCTGCGGCATCAATATTCTCTTTTTTCAGCGAGTCGAGAACGAAATGGCCAAAGCTGTCATCCCCCACGCGGCTGACCCAGCCGACGTTCAGACCGAGACGCGCCAGGCCGGTCGCGACGTTCAGCTCTGCGCCCGCTACGCGTTTGATAAAGTGCTCTACCGCGCTCAGTTCGCCCGTTTCGGTCGCGACAAACATCGCCATAGCCTCGCCGATCGTGATGGCATCCAGCGTTTTGTGCATGATTTACTCCTCGCGCAGCAGGTTGACGTAATGACGGGTAACGGCGGTTAAATCCGCCCCTTCCAGCGGGAACTCAATACCGCGCGGAGCATCTGCAGGCAGCTGGCCGAGCAGATCCAGCCAGCGCGCGTCTGCGCGGTCCGGCGCCACGGTGCGGAAGTTATCTTTATGCGGAACGGCGGCTTTAACGTGGATATAGCTCACCGCATGGGCCAGGTGACGCGCGGCCTCTTCGGGGGAGTCGCCGACCCAAAGCCAGTTGCCCATGTCGAAGGTCAGCGTGACGGGCAACGCCATTTCCCGACAGGCGGCCTGGAAGCGCCGCATGGGCGCGAGCTGCCCGCAGTCGGTCTGATCGTTCTCCACAACAAGCGCCATACCGCTGGCATTCAGCAGGGCGCGCAGGGCGTCGAGAGGCTGTGTGTCGCTGAAATGGCCGAGAGAAACCTTCAGCCACAGGGCGTTAAGGGTGTTGGCCTCAGAGAGATAGAGGGGCAGGTCCGGGTTAAGGGTGCCGTCGGGCATAAACAGGGCGGCGGGCGCGGAGTAGCACGCCAGCAGACCCATTAGCTCGATGGATTCGCTCAGTGCAGGCAGCGCCAGCAGCTCATCGCTGTTAAACAGTTCGCGGCGGATCTCCACGCCGTCTGCCCCTGCGGCTGCAATAACGGGGAGCATCGCCCGCTGACCGCCTGCCTGTCGCACCTGTTCCGCGCCATACGCGGCGGTGACCACCATGATTTTCCTGCCCATCTTCGGACTCCATCGCAACATATCAATACTATTACGCTAGATGGAACCGGTTCCAAAGAAAAGATCAGGATGTCGAATTTATGATCGCTATCACAAGGGAGAATTAACGGGCGGTGGAGCCGCGAACGATCAGCTCGCCGGAGAAGACCTGCTCGCGTACGGCATCGCGGGTACCTTCAATACGACGAATCACTTGTTCTACAGCGGCATAGCCAATCTGCCAGGTGGGTTGTTTAAGGGTCGTAATACCCACGCCAGCGAGCTCCGCCCACTCCAGCTCATCAAAGCCCAGCAGACCGATATCGCTGCCCCAGTGCAGGCCAATGCGCTTGAGCGAGCGGGCGACCTGAAGCGTCAGCGCCCCGTTGGCGGAGATAACGGCTTTGCGCATCCCGCGATGGCGGGTATGGAACTGGCGCAGGGTGTTGTCGATCTGGTCGGCTTCGTGAAGCGGCGTTTCGGCATTTTCGGCGATCGCACCGGGATAACGCGCAAGCGTGGCGCGAAATGCCGCCAGGCGGTCGCGTCGGGTATTTACCATGCCCAGCGGTTCGCTCAGAAAAAGAATCGCTTCGAAGCCCTGTTCGATCAGGTGCTCGGTCGCGGTTGTGGCTGCCTGGGTGTTATCCAGCCCGACGACATCGCAGGCGAATTCCGGGATTTTACGGTCGATGAGGACCATTGGCAGGGAGGACTGCTGCAGGCGGTTCAGGCCCTCTTCACGCATGCCTACTGCGTTAACCACAATCCCTTCCACCTGGTAGCTGCGCAGCAGATCGAGATAGTGCAGCTCCTGGTCGACTTCGTTGTTGGTATTACAGACCAGCGGCGTGAAGCCCTTCTCGCGGCAGGCGGCCTCGATACCGCTGAGGACGTTGACGGAGTAGGGGTTGGTGATATCGGCGATAATAAGGCCGATCAAACGGGTGCGACCGCGTTTGAGCCCGCGCGCCATCAGGCTGGGACGATAGTCGAGATCGGCAATGGCCTGTTCAATACGCGCCAGCAATGCGTCGGACAGCAGATGTTTCTCGCCGTTAAGGTAGCGCGAAATGCTGGTTTTACCGGTTTTGGCGGCTTTCGCCACGTCGCTGATGGTGGCCCGGGCTGGTTTGCTCATCGCTGATTTCCCTGAATTTAGTGAGAATACCTTAGCGGGAAAATCAACGATGGCAAGTGGTTCATGCCGGGGTGTGCGGTCTGTTGCCCTCACCCCGGCCCTCTCCCTCGGGGATTACTGAATCGGGCTCAACGTAATCTCTACGCGACGGTTTTGCGCTTTACCTTCCGCCGTGCTGTTGCTGGCGATAGGATTGGCAGGGCCCATGCCGCTGGTGCGGATGCGGTTTGCTTCAACGCCCTGGGTTATCAGGGAGCTGGCCACGGAATCGGCACGCTGCTGAGACAGACGCATGTTCAGATCCTGGCTGCCGGTGCTGTCGGTGTAGCCAATCACGTTCACGGCGGTCTTGTTGTACTCTTTCAGCACCATCGCCACGCCGGTCAGGGTGTTCGCGCCCGCAGGTTTCAGCGTGGCGCTGCTGCTGTCAAAGGTCACGTTGTTCGGCATGTTCAGGATGATGTTATCGCCGCTGCGGGTGACGCTCACGCCGGTTCCCTTCATTTTGTCGCGCAGTTTCGCTTCCTGCACGTCCATGTAATAACCGACGCCGCCGCCCAGCGCCGCACCTGCCGCTGCGCCAATCAGCGCACCTTTGCCGCGGTCTTTCTTGGAGGAGGAGAGTGCCCCAACGCCTGCGCCGACCAGCGAGCCGATACCTGCGCCAATGCCGGATTTACCCGCTTCGCGCTCACCGGTGTAAGGGTTGGTTGTGCAGCCAGAAACAGCCAGTGCACCGCTCACCAGAGCGGCAATAACGAGTACGCGTTTTTTCATCTTCTTTCCTTAATCCTTTTTATTCTTTGCCACGGCGAGCGTGGCAGTTGATTATGACGTCCAGATACGGAGAAAATTCCGGGTATAACTCTGAAATTTGTGACAAACCATAAACGACCTCAACGAGAAGGCCGTAAACCTGCACGCAACCAGGAGCGCACGCTTGAGCACCTCAACAAAAACCATTCTGACCGCCGCCCACTGGGGGCCGATGCTGGTCGAAACCGATGGCGAAAATGTTCTGTCGTCCCGTGGGGCACTGCCAACACAACATCCCAATTCGTTACAGACCGTCGTACGCGATCAGGTGCACAGCAAAACGCGCGTGCGCTGGCCGATGGTGCGCAAAGGTTTTCTGGCCTCGCCGGATAAGCCGCAGGGGATCCGTGGTCAGGATGAGTTTGTTCGCGTGAGCTGGGACGATGCGCTGGCGCTGATCCATACGCAGCATAAGCGCATTCGCGACAGTTATGGCCCATCGTCCATTTTTGCCGGCTCCTATGGCTGGCGCTCGAACGGCGTGCTGCATAAGGCCTCGACCCTGCTGCAGCGCTACATGAGCCTGGCCGGGGGCTATACCGGCCATCTCGGGGATTACTCCACCGGTGCGGCGCAGGCGATCATGCCGTACGTCGTGGGCGGGAACGAAGTGTACCAGCAGCAGACCAGCTGGCCGCTGGTGCTGCAGCACTCCGACGTGGTGGTGCTGTGGAGCGCCAACCCGCTGAACACGCTGAAAATTGCCTGGAATGCCAGCGACGAGCAGGGGATTGGGTATTTCGACGCGCTGCGCAAAAGCGGCAAACGCATCATCTGCATTGATCCGATGCGTTCTGAAACCATGGATTTCTTCGGCGACAGCGCCGAGTGGATTGCTCCTCATATGGGCACCGACGTGGCGATGATGCTGGGTATCGCCCATACGCTGGTGGAGAACGGCTGGCACGACCGCGATTTCCTCGCCCGGTGTACATCCGGCTTCGACAAATTCGCCGACTACCTGACGGGCGAATCTGATGGGGTAGTGAAAACGGCAGAGTGGGCCGCGGAAATTTGTGGCGTTCCAGCCGCTAAAATCCGCGAACTGGCGGCACTGTTCCATAAAAATACCACGATGTTAATGTCCGGCTGGGGGATGCAGCGCCAGCAGTTTGGCGAGCAGAAACACTGGATGCTGGTGACGCTTGCCGCGATGCTAGGACAGATTGGTACGCCGGGCGGCGGTTTTGGTCTTTCCTATCACTTTGCGAATGGCGGTAACCCAACGCGTAAAGCGGCGGTGCTGGCGTCCCTGCAAGGCTCGGTGCAGGGCGGCGTGGATGCCGTGGATAAAATCCCGGTAGCGCGAATCGTTGAAGCCCTGGAAAACCCGGGCGGTTTTTATCAGCATAACGGTCTGGACCGCCACTTCCCGGACATTAAGTTTGTCTGGTGGGCGGGCGGGGCAAACTTCACGCACCATCAGGATACCAATCGCCTGATCCGCGCCTGGCAAAAGCCGGAGCTAGTCGTGATTTCCGAGTGCTTCTGGACCGCCTCGGCCAAACATGCCGATATCGTGCTGCCGGCGACCACGTCGTTTGAGCGTAACGATCTCACCATGACCGGCGATTACAGCAACCAGCATATGGTGCCGATGAAGCGCGTGGTGGCCCCGCGTGATGAAGCGCGTGATGATTTTGACGTGTTTGCTGAACTGAGCGAGCTCTGGGAAGCGGGCGGTCGCGAACGCTTTACCGAAGGGAAAAATGACCTGCAGTGGCTGGAGAGTTTCTACCAGATCGCCGGACAGCGCGGTGCGGCGCAGGGCGTGACGCTTCCGCCATTTGCTGAATTCTGGGAGGCGAACCAGATTCTCGAAATGCCGGAAAGCGAACAGAACGCCCGATTTGTCCGTTTCGCCGATTTCCGTCGCGACCCGGAAAACCATCCGCTTAAAACCGAGAGCGGCAAGATTGTGATCTACAGCGAGCGCATCGCCAGCTTTGGATATGCCGATTGTCCGCCACACCCTTCGTGGCTGGAGCCGGACGAGTGGCACGGCAACGCTCAGCCGGATCAGCTGCAGGTTCTGTCTGCCCATCCGGCGCATCGTCTGCACAGTCAGCTTAACTACACCTCTCTGCGCGAGCAGTATGCGGTCGCCGGGCGGGAGCCAATTACGCTGAATACTTTAGACGCCAAAGCGCGTGGGATTGCGGACGGTGACGTGGTGCGCGTCTGGAACCAGCGTGGGCAGGTGCTGGCAGGGGCGGTGGTCAGCGACGGGATTAAGCCAGGCGTGATCTGTATTCATCAGGGAGCCTGGCCCGACCTTGAGCCCACCGAAGGTGGGATCTGTAAAAACGGGGCGGTTAACGTGCTGACCAAAGATCTCCCCAGCTCGAAGCTGGGGAATGGTTGTGCAGGGAACACGGCGCTGGCCTGGGTCGAGAAATATGAGGGGCCCGAGCTTACCTTAACGGCGTTTGATCCGCCTGCCAGCTCATGATCCACGTCGGGTGCTGGGTATCATCCTGCCAGGCGCTGTCTTCAATGCGAAAGCCCTGAGCATGATAGAAATTCACCGCCCGGACGTTTTTCTGATACACCTCCAGGGTTAAGTGCGGGAAGCGCTGTTGAACATGGTTCAGCAGCGCGCGCCCGATGCCTTTTCCGATATACGCTGGCGTAACGAACAGCGCCCCCACAAACTGCGACTGTATGACGCTGATAAAACCGCGCGGCGTGCCGTTCTCCTCCCAGACCCAGGTTTCGGCGGCGGGAAGGTATTCATCCCGCACCAGCGCTTCGTTCGCTTTCCAGTAGTCGGCGTCGATAAACGGATGCGCCTCGGTGGTGCTCTCAAGCCACAGTCTCAGGAGCTGAGCGGTATTCTCACTGTGCCATTTGCGGATCATGGTTGCCCTCCGGGTGGCAGATGCAGCCCGTAATATGGTCATTGACCAGCCCGCAGGCTTGCATAAAGGAGTAACAGATGGTGGTGCCCACAAACTTGAAGCCGCGTTTTTTCAGCGCTTTCGACAGGGCATCCGAGGCGGGGGTCGAAGTTGGGATCTCTGCAAGCGTGGCGGCCCGCGTCACCTTCGGCTCGTTATCCACAAACGACCAGACAAATGCTGAGAAGGGTTCGCCGTTTTGCTCCATCGCCAGATAAGCACGCGCGTTACCGATAATGGCCTGAATTTTACCACGATGGCGAATGATACCGGGATTCAGAACCAGCCTTTCCACGTCGTCGTCGGTCATGGCGGCTACCGCAGCCGGATTGAACCGGTGGAAGGCATTGCGGTAGTTCTCACGCTTTTTCAGAACGGTGATCCACGACAGACCGGCCTGCTGGCCTTCAAGGCAAATCATTTCAAACAGTTTTTCACCGTCGGTTTCCGGTACGCCCCATTCCTTGTCGTGATAATCGATATAAAGCTGATCCTGGCTTACCCAACCGCAACGTTGCATAGGTCATCTCCCTTCCTGATACGATAAACGCAAAAATTTCAATCTGCCCGGCTTGACGTGTCTGCTAAAGAGACAATAGTTAATACAGGGCTATATGCCCCAATACCTCTTCGAACAATGACATATATCGCCGAACTCGGCTCTTTCTGGAGTCGCTTTGATGATGATAAAAAAAATCAGTGGTCGCCATGCTGCTTCTGGCCTGGTGGGCGTTTCAGCCTGCCTGCTTATATGTAACACCGCTTTTGCGTGGCAACAGGAATATATCGTTTCAGATGCACAAAGTAATACGACAGAACGCTATACATGGGACGCCGATCACCAACCTCGTTATGAAGATATTCTCGCGGAGCGTATTAACCATTCGCAGAATGCTGCGGGCTTTGCGCTGAACGACCCATCCGGGTCGGATGCGGAAACCGTTCTGAGCGTTGGCTGGAATTTTCCCGTGGCGGGGCATATCACAACCGGGCCGGTCATGGCGTGGCGCACAGAGGGTACTCCACCCACAGCGGTAAATACGTTTAGTGATACAACCACCGCGCAGTCGCTTACCGAACCCCTCTGGCATGCCAGCGTGAACTCGCTGGGGTGGCGTGTTGATACCCAGTACGGCGATTTACACCCCTGGGCGAAGATCAGCTACAACCAGCAGTCGGAAGAAGAATATTTGTACACCCTGGGCTTAAGCGCCAAATTTTAGGGTTGTTACTTTTTTAAACGCTGCGGTAACATATTTAATACAATAACGGCGAGGGTTGTGGTGATAGTGGTCACTCACCTTTAAACGTTTTCTTCTCCGGCAAGGTCGTTCATTCCCGCTTCCTGGCATTTCATTCCGTTTCTCCTGCATTTCATGCCGTTTTACCCCTGGCGTTTTGGGGTTTTGTTTATCGTGTCCTCAGCGAATTTCCTTAATTTCTCTTGCAGGATACTGCCATGAACACCTCAACCTATAACCGCACGCGTTGGCTGACGCTATTCGGCACCATCATCACCCAGTTCGCACTGGGTTCGGTCTATACCTGGAGTCTGTTTAACAGCGCCTTGTCTGATAAGCTCGGCGCGCCGATAAGCCAGGTGGCATTCTCCTTCGGCTTACTGAGTCTTGGATTAGCGATTTCCTCTTCCGTGGCGGGCAAACTTCAGGAACGCTTCGGCGTGAAGCGCGTGACCATGGCCTCCGGCATTCTGCTGGGCCTGGGCTTTTTCCTGACGGCGCATTCCAGCAACCTGATGATGCTGTGGCTGAGCGCCGGCGTGCTGGTGGGGCTGGCGGACGGCGCAGGTTACCTGCTGACGCTGTCGAACTGCGTGAAGTGGTTCCCGGAGCGTAAAGGCTTAATCTCCGCGTTTGCTATCGGCTCCTATGGCCTGGGCAGCCTTGGCTTTAAATTTATCGACTCTCAACTGCTGGCGTCCGTTGGCCTCGAAAAAACGTTCATGATCTGGGGGGCTATTGTCCTGGTGATGATTCTGTTTGGCGCCACGCTGATGAAAGATGCCCCGCAGCAGGAAGTGAAATCCGTTAACGGCGTGGTGGAGAACGATTTCACCCTCGCGCAGTCCATGCGTAAACCGCAGTACTGGATGCTGGCGGTGATGTTCCTGACGGCCTGCATGAGCGGTCTGTATGTCATCGGTGTGGCGAAAGATATCGCGCAGGGGATGGTAAAACTGGATGCCGCGACGGCGGCGAATGCGGTGACGGTCATCTCCATTGCTAACCTCTCGGGTCGTCTGGTGCTCGGTATCCTGTCTGACAAAATCGCCCGCATCCGCGTGATTACGCTGGGGCAGGTCATCTCTCTGGTGGGCATGGCGGCGCTGCTGTTTGCTCCGCTGAACGAGGCGACCTTCTTTGCGGCGATTGCCTGCGTCGCCTTTAACTTCGGCGGCACCATTACCGTCTTCCCGTCGCTGGTAAGCGAGTTCTTCGGCCTCAACAATCTGGCGAAAAACTACGGCGTCATTTATCTCGGCTTCGGTATCGGCAGTATCTGCGGGTCGCTGATTGCCTCGCTGTTCGGTGGCTTCTACGTAACCTTCTGCGTGATATTTGCCTTGCTGATTATCTCGCTGGCGCTGTCCACAACGATTCGTCAGCCGCAGCGCGAGGTGTATAAAGAAGCGCATGCATGATTCGATGAAAAGGGGCCTCAGGGCCTCTTTTTTTTATCTCAACATCACTTCCGGACTTGTTATTTTGTAAAAAATTTCCTCGATCACACTCTCTGCTGCCACTTTTCTTTCCCGCTGTGGTCTACTTATCGCGCTTGTAGACGTTTCTGATAACGGTTTCGCTCGCATCTACTTACTCTGTCAGCTTTCTCACTGAGATTCGGCGGGTCTTTATACCCCTTCCCCCAGGGTTGTTTGCATGAAATATATTAGGTCTCTTACCCAGCAAAGATTGTGTCTGATGCTGGCTGTCTATATCGGTTTGTTTCTGAATGGCGCGGTACTGTTCAGACGTGTGGAAGGTTATTTCGAACACCTCAGCGTAAGAAATGGAATTTTTGCCGTCATCGAAGTGTTTGGCTCTATCCTGGCAACCTTCTTCCTGTTACGCCTGCTCTCACTTTTTGGCCGACGTACATGGCAAATTCTGGCCTCGCTGGTGGTGATTATCTCTGCCGCCGCAAGCTATTACATGACATTCATGAACGTGGTCATTGGCTACGGTATTGTCGCCTCGGTGATGACCACGGACATCGACCTCTCGAAAGAGGTGGTGGGTCAAGGGTTCATCATATGGACGATTTTGACCTGCCTGATCCCGCTCTTCTTTATCTGGAGTAATACCTGCCGTTATACCCTGTTACGCCAGCTGCGTACCCGGGGACAGCGCATCCGCAACGTCGCCGTCGTTCTGCTGGCGGGCCTGCTGGTGTGGGCGCCGATTCGCCTGATGGAAAAACAGCAAAAACGGATCGAAAAAGCGACGGGCGTGGATATGCCGAGCTATGGCGGCGTAGTGGCTAACTCGTATCTGCCGTCCAACTGGCTGTCCGCGTTAGGTCTTTACGCCTGGGCGCAGGCGGACGAATCCAGCGATGTGAAATCGCTGATTAACCCGACCAAAAAGTTCACCTACCAGGCGCCGGCTGACGGGCTGGATGATACTTACGTAGTCTTTGTCATCGGTGAAACGACGCGCTGGGATCATATGGGTATCCTCGGTTATGACCGCGATACCACGCCGAAACTGGCGCAGGAGAAGAATCTGGTGGCTTACCGCGGCTATTCCTGCGATACCGCCACGAAGCTCTCGTTGCGCTGTATGTTTGTGCGTGAAGGCGGAGCGAGCGATAACCCGCAACGTACTCTGAAAGAACAAAACGTCTTTGCCGTGCTGAAGCAGCTTGGATTTAGCTCCGATCTGTTCGCCATGCAAAGTGAGATGTGGTTCTACACCAACACGCTGGCAGATAACATCGCGTATCGTGAGCAGATTGGTGCCGAGCCTCGCAACCGCGGGAAAAACGTGGACGACATGCTGCTGCTTGAGGAGATGTCCCAGTCTCTGAAGAATCACCCGCAGGGCAAACATCTCGTCATTCTGCATACCAAAGGATCGCATTACAGTTATTACCAGCGTTACACGCGCGATTTCGCGAAATGGCAGCCTGAGTGTGTAGGCATTAATAAAGACTGCAGCAAGCAGGAGCTGATCAACGCCTACGATAACTCGGTACTGTATGTGGATACCTTCCTGAGCCGGGTGATCGACCAGCTGCGTGATAAAAAAGCGATTGTTATCTACGCCGCAGACCACGGTGAGTCCATTAATGAGAAAGAGCACCTGCACGGTACGCCGCGCAAGCTGGCACCGCCCGAGCAGTTCCGCGTGCCGATGATCATGTGGATGTCGGATAAATATCTTGAAAATCCGGAGAAAGCGAAGATGTTTGCTCAGCTTAAGAAAGAGGCGGAAATGAAGGTGCCGCGTCGTCACGTTGAGCTGTACGACACCATTATGGGTTGCCTCGGCTATACCTCACCGAACGGTGGGATTAACGAAAACAACAACTGGTGTAAACTCCCTGATAACACCGCAAAAGCCGCGCAGTAGCTGCTCTGGCGAGAATATCGCCAGTTGAATGGCTTTTTGAAAATAAGGGATTGACGGGGGCGCACCTCAGCAGTAAGATGCGCTCCGCATTCGGCGAGTAGCGCAGCTTGGTAGCGCAACTGGTTTGGGACCAGTGGGTCGGAGGTTCGAATCCTCTCTCGCCGACCACATTCTGAAAAGGGCTAACCGCAAGGTTAGCCCTTTTTGCATTAACGGCTTACTCATCCTGATTCAGTAAAATGCCCCTTATCCCCGCTTCTTCCTGCCTGTTAACGATTTTGTGACATAATCCATTGTATTTTTTTATATATAGATTGATCTTTTTTCGCGTTGCTTATGGATAACCTCAGCATTTTTCGCTGTGCGTTTTAACGTTCGCGGTATTTAGTGCTCAGATAATCACCATTCTGCAAGAAAATTTACCCATTCTGAATAAAAGTTAATCACTGATTGTTGCGAAATATGAAGATATTTGTGCTGCAAGTTGGCGAGTAGCATAAATTTCCCTGCTGAAAACTGGCGTTCAGGGTTTTTTTAATCTTTGTTTGCGGTTTCTCACACTCGGCGCAAATCCCCGTCACCTGTATTGACGTTTTCACATTCTGTTGACAGATTGTAGGGCATGAGGGGCATTTCAGGGACGATCTGCGCTGCAACTCAAACGCTCTTCTGAAAGGATTCTCCATCCCTTTAACGCCTTCGGGCACCTCCGACCGGACCGGGTAAAAAATAAATAAAGGTCTGGCGGCGTAACACAACAAAGCAAAACATCACATTGGAGCAGAATAATGAGTATTTCCTTGAAGAAGTCAGGGATGCTGAAGCTTGGTCTGAGCCTGGTGGCTATGACCGTGGCAGCAAGCGTACAGGCAAAAACCCTGGTTTACTGTTCTGAAGGCTCGCCGGAAGGCTTTAACCCACAGCTCTTTACCTCTGGTACGACTTACGACGCAAGCTCTGTACCGATCTATAACCGTCTGGTTGAATTCAAAACCGGCACCACGGAAGTGATTCCGGGTCTGGCCGAGAAGTGGGACATCAGCGAAGACGGCAAAACCTATACCTTCCACCTGCGCCAGGGCGTGAAGTGGCAGGACAGCAAAGAATTCAAACCAACGCGTGACTTTAACGCCGACGACGTTGTGTTCTCCTTCGACCGTCAGAAAAACGCCCAGAACCCGTACCACAAAGTGTCTGGCGGCAGCTACGAATACTTCGAAGGGATGGGTCTGCCTGACCTGATCGCCGAAGTGAAAAAAGTAGACGATAAAACCGTTCAGTTCGTGCTGACCCGTCCGGAAGCGCCATTCCTGGCTGACCTGGCCATGGACTTCGCCTCTATTCTCTCTAAAGAGTATGCGGACAACATGCTGAAAGCCGGCACGCCGGAAAAAGTGGACCTGAACCCAATCGGTACCGGCCCGTTCCAACTGCTGCAGTACCAGAAAGACTCCCGTATTCTGTATAAAGCCTTCCCGGGCTACTGGGGCACCAAGCCGCAGATCGACCGTCTGGTCTTCTCCATCACGCCTGATGCGTCCGTACGTTACGCTAAACTGCAGAAAAACGAATGCCAGGTGATGCCGTACCCGAACCCGGCAGACATCGCGCGCATGAAGCAGGACAAAAACATCAACCTGATGGAGCAGGCGGGCCTGAACGTGGGCTATCTCTCCTTCAATACCGAGAAGAAACCGTTTGATGACGTGAAAGTACGTCAGGCGCTGACCTACGCGGTGAACAAAGAAGCGATCATCAAGGCCGTTTACCAGGGCGCGGGCGTTGCTGCCAAGAACCTGATCCCACCAACCATGTGGGGCTATAACGACGACGTTAAGGACTACAGTTACGATCCTGAGAAAGCGAAAGCGCTGCTGAAAGAAGCGGGCCAGGATAAAGGCTTTACCGTCGAGTTGTGGGCGATGCCGGTACAGCGTCCGTACAACCCGAACGCACGCCGTATGGCGGAAATGGTCCAGGCTGACTGGGCGAAAATTGGCGTTCAGGCCAAGATTGTGACCTACGAGTGGGGCGAGTATCTGAAGCGCGCCAAAGCGGGTGAGCACCAGGCGGTAATGATGGGCTGGACCGGTGACAACGGGGATCCGGACAACTTCTTCGCCACCCTGTTCAGCTGTGCGGCAGCGAAAGACGGCTCTAACTACTCTCGCTGGTGCTACAAGCCGTTTGAAGACCTGATCCAGCCGGCGCGTGCGACTGACGATCACAACAAACGTATTGAACTCTACAAGCAGGCTCAGGTTGTTATGCACGATCAGGCTCCGGCGCTGATTGTTGCTCACTCCACCGTGTATGAGCCAGTGCGTAAAGAAGTGAAGGGCTACGTGGTTGATCCACTGGGCAAACACCACTTCGAAAACGTATCGGTTGAATAATTAAAAGCAACGCCAGGCGGCGCTGCGCTTGCACTGGCCTACGGTATGTAGGCCGGGTAAGCGTAGCGCCACCCGGCAGCAGTGCTTTATTGCCTCTCTGAAAGGGGAGGGAATAAGATTTGTGAGCAATACAGACGTCACGCCACTGGCCGTGCGTCATCAGAGAGAATCCGGGTTATGTTGCAGTTCATCCTCCGACGTCTGGGACTTGTTATCCCGACGTTTATCGGTATCACCCTTCTCACTTTTGCCTTCGTCCATATGATCCCCGGCGACCCGGTAATGATTATGGCGGGCGAGCGTGGTATCTCCCCTGAACGTCATGCGCAGCTGCTGGCTGAACTCGGCCTCGATAAGCCGATGTGGCAGCAGTACCTCCACTATATCTGGGGCGTGATGCACGGTGACTTAGGGATTTCGTTAAAAAGCCGTCTTCCGGTGTGGGACGAGTTCGTGCCGCGTTTTAAAGCGACGCTGGAGCTTGGCATCTGCGCCATGATTTTCGCCACTGCGGTGGGTATTCCTGTTGGGGTACTGGCTGCCGTTAAGCGTGGCTCTATTTTCGACCATACCGCCGTGGGTCTGGCGCTGACCGGTTACTCCATGCCTATCTTCTGGTGGGGCATGATGTTGATCATGCTGGTCTCGGTGCAATTGAACCTGACGCCGGTCTCCGGACGCGTCAGCGATATGGTCTTCCTTGATGATACCAATCCGTTAACCGGCTTTATGCTGATCGACACGGCCATCTGGGGCGAGGAGGGCAACTTCATTGATGCCGTTGCGCACATGATCCTGCCTGCCATGGTGCTGGGCACCATTCCTCTGGCGGTGATCGTGCGTATGACCCGTTCCTCCATGCTGGAAGTGCTGGGTGAAGATTACATCCGTACCGCGCGCGCCAAAGGTTTAACCCGCATGCGCGTCATCATCGTCCACGCGCTGCGTAACGCCATGCTGCCGGTGGTGACCGTTATCGGCCTCCAGGTGGGTACGCTGCTGGCGGGGGCGATCCTGACGGAAACCATCTTCTCCTGGCCGGGCCTCGGACGCTGGCTGATTGATGCGCTGCAACGCCGTGACTATCCGGTGGTGCAGGGTGGGGTGCTGCTGGTCGCGACGATGATTATCCTCGTCAACCTGCTGGTCGATTTGCTGTACGGCGTGGTGAACCCGCGTATTCGTCATAAGAAGTAAGGGGCCATCATGTCACAGGTTTCTGAAAACAAAGCTGTTGCTGCACCGGTTCCAATGACGCCGCTGCAGGAGTTCTGGCACTACTTCAAGCGCAATAAAGGCGCGGTAGTCGGGCTGGTGTATGTCGCTATCATGATCCTGATTGCGGTGTTTGCGAACTTTCTGGCGCCATATAACCCGGCGGATCAGTTCCGCGATGCGCTGCTGGCACCTCCTGCCTGGCAGGACGGCGGTAGTCTGGCGCACCTGCTGGGTACCGATGATGTGGGCCGCGATGTGCTGTCGCGTCTGATGTACGGCGCGCGTTTGTCGCTGCTGGTTGGCTGTCTGGTGGTGGTGCTCTCCCTGATTATGGGGATCATCCTCGGCCTGGTTGCCGGTTACTTCGGCGGCATCGTTGATAACATCATTATGCGTATCGTCGACATCATGCTGGCACTGCCAAGCCTGCTGCTGGCTCTGGTGCTGGTGGCGATCTTCGGCCCGTCGATCGGTAACGCCGCCCTGGCGCTGACCTTCGTGGCGCTTCCTCACTACGTGCGATTAACACGCGCGGCGGTGCTGGTGGAAGTGAACCGCGACTACGTCACCGCCTCTCGCGTGGCGGGTGCCGGTGCGATGCGCCAGATGTTCGTTAATATCTTCCCTAACTGCCTTGCGCCGCTGATCGTTCAGGCGTCGCTCGGTTTCTCTAACGCCATTCTTGATATGGCCGCTCTTGGCTTCCTGGGCATGGGTGCGCAGCCGCCAACACCGGAGTGGGGCACCATGCTCTCCGACGTGTTGCAGTTCGCACAAAGCGCCTGGTGGGTTGTCACCTTCCCGGGGCTGGCAATCCTGCTGACGGTGCTGGCATTTAACCTGATGGGTGATGGCCTGCGTGATGCGCTTGATCCCAAACTGAAGCAGTAAGAGGCACGAGATGGCGTTATTAAATGTAGATAAATTATCGGTGCACTTCGGCGACGAAGGCACCCCGTTTCGCGCCGTGGACCGCATCAGCTACAGCGTCAATCAGGGCGAAGTGGTTGGTATCGTCGGGGAGTCCGGTTCCGGTAAGTCGGTGAGTTCACTGGCAATCATGGGGCTGATTGATTACCCGGGCCGCGTGATGGCGGAAAACCTGCAGTTCAACGGTCAGGACCTTAAGCGCATTTCTGAGAAACAGCGCCGCCAGTTGGTGGGCGCCGAAGTGGCGATGATCTTCCAGGACCCGATGACCAGCCTGAACCCGTGCTACACGGTCGGCTTCCAGATTATGGAAGCGATTAAGGTGCACCAGGGTGGTAACAAGAAAACCCGTCGCCAGCGCGCGATCGACCTGCTGAACCAGGTGGGTATTCCTGATCCGGCATCGCGGCTGGACGTATACCCGCACCAGCTTTCCGGTGGGATGAGCCAGCGCGTGATGATCGCCATGGCGATTGCCTGTCGACCAAAGCTGCTGATTGCGGATGAACCGACAACGGCGCTGGATGTGACCATTCAGGCGCAAATCATCGAGCTGCTGCTGGAGTTGCAGCAGAAAGAGAACATGGCGCTGGTGCTGATTACGCACGATCTGGCGCTGGTGGCCGAAGCGGCACACAAGATCATCGTGATGTACGCGGGCCAGGTGGTTGAGACCGGAAATTCGCACGATATCTTCCGCGCGCCGCGTCATCCGTATACGCAGGCACTGCTGCGCGCGCTGCCGGAGTTTGCTCAGGACAAAGCGCGTCTGGCGTCGCTGCCGGGCGTGGTTCCGGGCAAATACGACCGTCCGCAGGGCTGTCTGCTTAATCCGCGCTGCCCGTATGCGACGGACAAATGCCGCGTTGAGGAGCCAGAGCTGAATCAGATGGCCGACGGTCGACAGTCAAAATGCCACTACCCACTCGATGATGCCGGGAGGCCAACACTATGAGTACGCAACAGGCCACCACGCAGCAGCCGCTGTTGCAGGCCATCGACCTGAAAAAACACTACCCGGTGAAAAAGGGGATTTTTGCCCCTGAGCGCCTGGTGAAAGCGCTGGACGGCGTCTCCTTTAACCTCGAACGCGGTAAAACGCTGGCGGTGGTGGGGGAGTCAGGCTGCGGGAAATCGACGCTGGGCCGTCTGCTGACGATGATTGAAGTCCCGACCGGCGGTGAGCTTTATTATCAGGGCCAGGATCTGCTCAAGCACGACCCGCAGGCGCAGAAGCTGCGCCGCCAGAAAATCCAGATTGTGTTCCAGAATCCGTACGGTTCTTTGAACCCGCGTAAAAAAGTGGGACAGATCCTGGAAGAGCCCCTGCTGATTAACAGCAATCTGAGCAAAGAGCAGCGCCGTGAAAAAGCGCTGGCAATGATGGCGAAGGTCGGCCTCAAAACCGAGCATTACGACCGCTACCCGCATATGTTCTCCGGCGGCCAGCGTCAGCGTATCGCTATCGCCCGCGGGCTGATGCTCGATCCGGATGTGGTGATTGCCGATGAGCCGGTTTCGGCGCTCGACGTGTCCGTGCGCGCGCAGGTGCTGAACCTGATGATGGATCTCCAGCAGGATCTGGGGCTGTCTTATGTCTTCATCTCCCATGACCTGTCGGTGGTGGAGCATATTGCCGATGAAGTGATGGTGATGTATCTGGGACGCTGCGTGGAGAAGGGGACCAAAGAGCAGATCTTTAGTAATCCTCGTCATCCGTACACCCAGGCGCTGCTGTCTGCGACGCCGCGTCTGAACCCGGACGATCGTCGCGAGCGCATTAAGCTGACGGGTGAACTGCCAAGTCCGCTGAATCCGCCGCCGGGGTGTGCCTTCAACGCGCGCTGCAGCCGCCGCTTTGGCCCGTGCACCCAGCTTCAGCCGCAGCTGAAGGATTATGGCGGTCAACTGGTCGCCTGCTTTGCGGTCGATCAGGATGAAAATGGCGAGAAGCCGCACGCATAACGAAAAAAAACCGGCGCTAAGCCGGTTTTTTTATGTCTGCCTGACTATTTTCGCAGGCGAATCTGGTCGACGGCGTGCTTCTCGCTCTTGGTGAGGATCAGGCTCGCACGCTCGCGCGTCGGGAGGATGTTCTCTTTGAGGTTCACGTAGTTGATCTCATTCCACAGCCCCCTGGCCACATTAATCGCCTCTTCTTCAGAAAGCTGGGCGTAGTGGTGGAAATAGGAGTCCGGGTCGGTGAATGCCCCTTCGCGGAACTTCAGGAAGCGGTTGATATACCAGTTCTGCAGCAGATCTTCCGGCGCATCAACATAGATAGAGAAATCGACGAAATCCGAAACGAACACATGATGCGGGTCATGAGGATAGTCCATGCCGCTTTGCAGCACGTTCAAACCTTCAAGGATCAGGATATCCGGCTGGACTACCGTTTTATCCCCATCCGGGATGCGGTCGTAAATCAGGTGTGAATAGACCGGCGCCGTGACGTGCGGCACGCCAGATTTCAGGTCAGAGACAAATTTTACCAGACGGTGCATATCATAAGAGAGCGGGAAGCCCTTCTTCTTCATCAGCCCGCGTTCTTTTAAGACCTCATTCGGGTGCAGGAAGCCGTCGGTGGTGATCAACTCAACGCTGCGGTGTTCCGGCCAGCGGCTCAGCAGCGCCTGCAGCACGCGTGCGGTAGTGCTTTTACCCACGGCCACGCTGCCCGCAATACTAATGATATAAGGAATGCGCTGACCATTGGTTCCGAGGAACTGCTCCAGCACCGCCTGACGGCGCAGGTTGGAGCTGATATAGAAGTTAAGCAAGCGAGAGAGGGGGAGATAAATTTCTGCCACCTCTTCCAGGGACAGATCTTCGTTTATCCCTTTTAACCGTGCGATTTCACCTTCCGTCAGCGTCATAGGGACGGAATCACGCAGGGCAGCCCACTGGCTGCGGTTAAAGTGAAGATAAGGCGTCATTAACGTTTGCTCTTTTTTGCTCATAAGCATGCTTCAGTGAGCCAGCGCTATGCTGCCGGGACGTGGCTCATCACACAGTTAATTTTGGACAATGGGCAGGAGGTTAACACCAGATGGCGGGAATAATAAGAAAAAAGATGGAAAGCGCTGCGTTACGCGGAAGCCGTCACGCTACGGTGTATGCGATGTAAATCATGCCTGTATGTTGATTATTTGACCCGGAATAGCTACTTTTACATCGCTTAGCGCTGCGTTCGCATAAAATGTGAGCGAAAGAACGTTTTATGCAAATTTTTAGTTGCATGACCGCGCAGGTATCCATAGAATGCGCGCTACTTGATGCCGACTTAGCTCAGTAGGTAGAGCAACTGACTTGTAATCAGTAGGTCACCAGTTCGATTCCGGTAGTCGGCACCATCAAGTCCGGTGGGGTTCCCGAGCGGCCAAAGGGAGCAGACTGTAAATCTGCCGTCACAGACTTCGAAGGTTCGAATCCTTCCCCCACCACCACTTTCTGGCAGCGTAAATGCCGCCGGAGCTGGTTGGAAAAATTAGCCAGCTCAAACTGAAAAAGAGAGAAATCTCTTTTTTTGTTACAGAAAGAACTGGGTAGCCGAGTTTCAGGATGCGGGCATCGTATAATGGCTATTACCTCAGCCTTCCAAGCTGATGATGCGGGTTCGATTCCCGCTGCCCGCTCCAATACGTGCTGATATGGCTCAGTTGGTAGAGCGCACCCTTGGTAAGGGTGAGGTCCCCAGTTCGACTCTGGGTATCAGCACCACTTCACTTCTCCTTCCCGTTTCTCTCTGTTTCAATTTTACTGTATTCAACAATTCAGGCATTTCGCCTGGTTGATGTGGTGATATCACCGATTTATCCGTGTCTTAGAGGGACAATCGATGTCTAAAGAAAAGTTTGAACGTACAAAACCGCACGTTAACGTCGGTACTATCGGCCACGTTGACCATGGTAAAACAACGCTGACCGCTGCAATCACTACCGTTCTGGCTAAAACCTACGGTGGTTCTGCTCGTGCATTCGACCAGATCGATAACGCACCAGAAGAAAAAGCTCGTGG
>NZ_JADBQO010000015.1:0-223098 GCF_014895875.1 Enterobacter cloacae complex sp. P12RS | reverse complement strand
CTTTTGTATAACAATCCTCTTACTAATTTATAGCAATCAACGTTAGATACATTCTTGAATAAATTTTCAACACAAATATTTTTCGCCTGCATCTAAAGCACTCATGACAGTTTCAACATAACTTTCATTCAAAAGACAAGAAGGATTCGATAATAAAGAATGTAGAAAAATCTATAAATTTGAATTAACTATTTTACACATTCTGCATCATTTTCGACCATAACACTTAAGAGCTTCTTATTGATTAGTGTTTAATACTTTTTTCACTTCAAATCTCTACTGATCTGTATCTAACTGTAATTATTGGGATAATGCCATTTCTATCACAGCAGACCTGATTAGCTATAGATGCTATTTATGATTTAGATCAATATCCCAAAGCTCGCATTAACTGATAGTTACTGCACGTTACGAATTAAGTGATTTATTCAAAATTTAACGTAACTCCGTTATTTTAATCGGGCGTAACCAGACGTTACATCAACACGCCAGGATAGCCAGCCTTGCCCATTTTTACTTTTTAAATGATGAGTGTTTTACAAATGAAAGTTGTTAAAAATGCCGTTACTGCTTTTGTATTTGGTGTTATTTTCACTGGCTCTATGAACGTAACTCAAGCAGCTGATGTAAACATAAACCTTAACGATAACGTATTCAATTCAGGTACTTTTATTCAGGTTCAGGGCACTGACAAAACCGCTTATAATCTGGATAATATGAAAGCTGAAAATGTAAAACAAGACGGGCAGATCTATAACTTACAAGGCGATCGTGAGCGGATGCAAAACGAGATTGACACAAGTAATGGTAATATCAGCACTAACGCCAATAATATTTCCTCTCTTCAGACTTCTGTCTCTAGTGTCGATCATGAAGCTAAATTAGCAGGCGATCTTGCTGACACCGCTAATAAAAAAGGTGATGCGGCATTACAGGGCGTGCTGACTAACGGAACTGCAATTACTAATATTGAAACTGTTAACGCTGTCCAGGATAGCCGCCTTGCAACTGTTGAAGCTACTAACGGTATACAAGATGGCCGCCTGTTAGCTCTTGAGAATGCACCAAAACCAACTAACGGCGTTGATGGAAAAGACGGCGCTAAGGGTGAGAAAGGCGATACCGGCGCACAGGGCGTTGCCGGAACTAACGGACGTGACGGAGCGAATGGTAAAGACGGTAAAGACGGCAAAGATGGAAAAAATGGCGTGATGACCACTGTGACACGCACGCAGGTAGACACGACAACACAGGCTAAAGTCGCTACTAATAGTCAGGCGGTTACGGCCGAGGCTCAGGAGCTGCAGGCGACCAAACAGACATTACAGGCTCTGAATAACAACGCTAATCAGCAATTTAAATCGCTGCGTGAGGAAGTCGATAATAACAAGAAAGAAGCAAACGCAGGTATCAGCGGCGCGATGGCGATGGCCGGTTTACCTCAGGTGCAAACAAATCAGCGCGTGATGTTCTCGGCTGGCGGTGCGACTTACAACGGTGAAAGCGCGTTAGCGGTTGGGGCGTCGGTTAACTTTAACGAACATATGGTTGGTAAAGTGAGCTTCTCTGATGACACAGCAAATAATATGGGGGCTTCAGTCGGCGTAGGGATTGGCTTTTAATAAATAACCAGTATGACAAAATACATTGTTATCTCTGTAATAGTGTACCTGATGCTTATTATCGTTGGCGCATGGTTAGGTATTATGTATCAGGCTTATTATATTTACGGCTATTAAACCTTCTTCTATAGAATATATTTCACCAAAGGTATCATCGTAATGATAAAGTCACTCTTAGCGGTATTAATAGCTGGTGCTGCCATCCTGCTTTCTGCGTGTACTTCAACTGCTCAGCGCATGGCCGAATGTGAGCGCCAGGGCATTAGCAAAGATACCTGCTACCTGGCTGAGCAAAATCGCCAGAATGCTTATAATGAAGCCGCACAAAATGCAGCATGGGCGAACGCGCGTGATGCCGCAGAGGGTACGGGTATCTGGGCTAAAAAAGACGTGAAACAACATGCTCAGGCGGCCAAAGCGATACACGCCTTTAAATGGGAAGGAATGAAGATCACAATTAAAGGCGAGATCCTGGATGTCGATGGCGTATTGGGCGCGCTGGATGAAAATGAGCCTCAGGCAAAAGTTTATTCACAAGGGCTGTACACCTTCATTTACTATCCTGCTAAAGGCAAATTAGCGGTGAGTAAAGAAGGAAAGTTTGAAGGCTACGCAACAAAGATTAAATAGAAACAGAGGCGATACCTGTCGCCTTTTTAATTTGCAGGCCTTAACGTATTACTCTAGCTGCCACGCCCCGGCCTCAATAAGCGATGCGATTCCCGTCCAGGCAAACATTGTCAGTTCGCGCGCCCCTTCATCAGGATAAATGCGGCTGCTCAGGCACGCCTCCCCTTCATTGACAAACACTTCCACTGACGAGCTGTCAACGAACAGGCGCAGGCTTAGCGTGTCGTTCAGGTTAAGCGCGACGCTTCGGGTACCGCACAGGCCATACTGCGGATAATAACGCTCCAGCACCAGGCGCTGCATCTGCGCATCAACGTAGAGACGGAATCCGTCGCCAAGACGAATGCCGTACTGCTCCGCGCTGCTGTTAGCACAGTCCCACTGCAGAATGATCTCCATCGCATCGCAGCTTTCCACCTGAACGATCTGCTGATTGTTGAGCGTGCTCACCGGCCAGGGGAACCACGCTCCCCGCAAGCTTTCCACTTCTCTGGCTGGCCGCATCTGCAGGCGGTTATCCGCGCTTAGCGTCAGCTCGCGCGGTAAAGAGAGCATGCCAGCCCACCCGTCCTGCTGTTCCGGAAGGGGAGATTCCCACATGTCCAGCCAGCCGATAACGATGCGGCGGCCGTCAGGCGTCAGGAAGCTTTGCGGCGCATAGAAATCATGCCCGCTATCCATCTCCACAAACTCACCTTCACGCACGAAAGGTTGGCCGGGCTGCCACTCCCCCAGCAGGTAGCCGCTCTGGAAAAGATTGCGATTTTTGAATCCCTCCGCAGCCAGCCCCTGAGGTGAAAACATCAGCACGCGTTTGCCGTTGAGGGTGAAAAAGTCCGGGCATTCCCACATATAACCCATCTCTTTTTCAGCCACCGCAAGCACGCCCATATCCTGCCATTCGCGCAGGTCGTCAGAACGGTAAACGCGCACCTGGCCCGTCTCGCCATCCCGCGCGCCGACAACCATGTACCAGCGCTCCCCTTCCCGCCACACTTTTGGATCGCGAAAGTGATGCAGCCCAGGCGGCGTGTCAACGATCGTTCCGTGCCGCGTAAAATGGACGCCATCACGGCTGGTTGCCAGGCACTGCACCTGGTAAAGGTTAGCCTCGTCATCCGGATCGCCGTGGAATTTGTGGCCGGTATAAATCAGCGCCAGCGTATCGCCATCCACCACCGCCGAGCCGGAAAAGCAGCCGTCCTTATCTTCTGGCCCTTCCGGTGCCAGCGCCACCGGGAGGTGTTCCCAACGAACTAAATCCTTGCTGCGCGCATGGCCCCAGTGCATCGGCCCCCACTGGGTCGAGTACGGATGATGCTGGTAAAACGCGTGATACCAGCCGTCAAACCACACCAGACCATTCGGGTCGTTCATCCAGCCGGCACTCGCGGCGAGGTGGTAACGCGGATACCAGCGCAGGTTAAGATCGCCGCGTTTGGCCTGTAATGATTGTTCAGCTTTGGCAATGGAATACATCATTTATTTACTCTTTTCAGTCAGATAGTGGAGGGTTGCGGCATGAGCGGGTCAGAAGAAGACTTACCCGAGCGCAACAGGAAGATGGAGATGAGCGTGGTGCTGAAAACTAACAGCCCCATAATGAGATAGGATTGGGCAAAGCCGTATTTCTCATAGCTGTAACCCGCCAGCGGCGACAGCACAGACGCAATCACCGAGCTTGTACAGGCAAAGCCCACCAGATAGAGCGTGGAAGAGAGCCGCTTATCAAAATGTAAGCTGTTGTATTTAAATATCGAGACCAGCAATACGGGCAGTTCTACCGCGTGCAGCAGCTTGGTAATGGAGATGAGCACCGGCCCCTCAACCAGACCAGATGCCACCATACGCATTGCCATCACCATTCCCGCGAATATCAGGCCGTTTTTCGCGCCGAGGCGATTCACCAGCCACGGGGCGCAAAACATGCCCGCCGCCTCAAGGAAAACCTGGAAGGAGTTGAGATAGCCGTACATGGCGTTCCCTTCCTGCAACGTCGGGAACTGTGATGAGAAATAGACCGGGAACTGCTGATCGTATACGCCGTAAATGCAGGTGCCGATAACAAAAAACACCAGCGCCCAGAAACGCGGCAGCGTCAGCAGGCGCAATGCGTCTTCCAGCGTCACCTTGCCACCGGACACCGCTTCCTGCATGGCGTGCGGTGCGGAAGAGACCCGCAAGCGCGCGAGCAAAACAAAAAACACCAGCCCGGCGCCGCTCGCGACAGCGAAATTCAGCTTCGGATTGATGTTAAACAGGAGCCCCGCAAAAAAGGTTGCCGCCGCCCAGCCAAGCGATCCCCACATTCTCGCCTTGCCAAACTCAAACTGGCTCTGACGGGCCACGCGTTCGGTATAGGATTCCAGCACCCCAATCCCACCGTTAAACGTCAGGCCAATAAAAATCCCGCCGAAAATACTGCCCAGCAACACGTTAATTTGCAGCAGATAGCCAAACAGCAAAAAGGCCGGACCGGAAAGAATAAGCAGACTGGTCAGAAACCAGAGCAGGTTTTTGCGCAGGCCGAGTTTGTCCTGAATAAATCCATAGCAGATTTGAGCAAACAGTGCGGAGACGGAAAGCACGGCATAGATAACGCCCGTATCCCCCGCTTTTAACCCCACTTCCTGGTGGAGCCAGATAGAGAGCAACGAGCCGGAAGATGACCAGGTGACAAAAAAGAAAAACAGTAATGCGCTCAGTAAGGGATAGCTGTGAGAGTGATGCGTTTTCATCATGGCATTCTCGTGTTGGAGTAATGATCCAATGGTAACGTTAACATCCATGCTTTCTCATGCTGCCTGATGAAGATTTAAGATGTTAATCACGAAAGTTAACGTTAACATTAAGGAAGTGAGATCGCGATCATAAATTTATCACTGCGGTAAGCATGACTTAACCTGGTCATCAGCCTTCCTTTTACATCAGCGACTTAGTTGTATACCCTCTCACAGAGCATAAACGGAGTAAGAAAATGGCTTCCCTGAAGGACGTCGCAAAGCTGGCTAACGTATCGCTGATGACGGTTTCCCGCGCGCTTAACAGCCCGGAGCGCCTTAAACCGGAAACGCTGGCGCGCGTACAGTGGGCTATCGAGCAAACCAGCTACGTTCCCGATCTGTCCGCCAAGAAAATACGCGGCGCGAATGCTTCGCCTAAAACCATAGGCGTGCTGGCGCTCGATACGGTCACGACACCTTTTTCGGTGGAGATTACGCTGTCCATTGAAGAGACGGCCAGGATGCACGGCTGGAATAGCTTCGTCATGAATATGTTTGCTGACGACAATCCGGATGCCATTGTCGATCTTCTGCTCTCCCACCGGCCTGACGGGATTATCTACACCACGATGGGGTTACGTCAGGTTCCTCTTCCTGCCAAGCTGCTCACCCTCCCCTGCGTGCTGGCCAACTGTGAGAGTGTCGGTGAAAAGGTCGCCAGCTATATCCCGGATGATGAACAGGGGCAGTACGCCGCCGTCAGGGCATTACTCGCAGAAGGCTATCGGCAGCCCCTGTGTCTGCATTTACCTGTGGGCCATCTGGCCACAACCCGGCGCCGTCAGGGGCTTGAACGCGCCTGCCGTGAAGCCGGAATCGACCCGGACAGCCTGGAAAATGCGTATATGGCGCACGGGGATGAGCATTATCGTGATATTCCGACCGCATTGCTGGCGCGTATCCGGAACGGCATCCCGCGGTTTGATTCCGTTATCTGCGGTAACGATCGTATCGCGTTTATGGTGTACCAGACGCTGCTGGCGCAAGGGCTTCGCATCCCTGAAGATGTCGCGGTTATCGGCTATGACAATATGGTGGGCATTGGCGAGCTGTTTTTGCCGCCTCTTTCAACGGTTCAGTTGCCCCACTACGAAATTGGTCGCCTGAGCGCCCTGCACATTATTAACGGAGCACAACACCGGGAAACGACGCGCGTTGAAAGTCCATTTTTAATGCGTGATTCCATTGCGCGCGCCATGTGACTACCGCTTTTTGTCGTTGATGGAAGAATAAGGGGGTATGAAGGCAGCATACCCCCTTTTTTTGTCAGCCAATGGCACGATTTGTCACACTCTTTTCTGTCATGTAACAACCTAAACAAATGCCGAATAAGCAATTGTTTTTATTGCCAATAAAGTGCAATTTTCTTTTTAAAAATGGTGATATTGCCTCTCCTGTGCTCCATGTCACAAAACAGTAAACAAATTAACCATTGAGCCCCGTGACAAAAGGCTCTATATTGGCGGCGTTTTTTTCAGGCCCCATCTGTTTTTTAACTTTTTATTCAATCGTTGCTCATAGCGAAGCGGCGGTTGTAGGAGTGATATGATGACGGATAAAGTCCGTATTGACACCGTAGATGCCCACAAAAGCAACGAAACCTATCTGGCCCGTCAGGCCGAGTTTGAATCTAACGTCAGGAGTTATCCGCGCAAACTGCCTTTAGCGATTACTAAAGCAGAAGGCGTGTGGATCACCGATGCAGATAATAAAGAATACCTTGACTGTTTAGCAGGCGCAGGGACCCTTGCGCTTGGCCATAACCATCCTGATGTGCTGAAAAGCATCCAAAATGTCATTACCAGCGGCTTGCCGTTACACACTCTGGATCTGACTACGCCTCTGAAAGACGCGTTTTCTGAATATCTGCTCTCTCTGCTGCCTGGTCAGGGCAAAGAGTACTGCCTGCAGTTCACCGGTCCATCCGGTGCCGACGCCGTTGAAGCGGCGCTGAAGCTGGCGAAAAAAGTGACCGGCCGTAGCGGTATCATCAGCTTCTCTGGCGGTTACCACGGCATGACCCACGGCGCACTGTCCGTGACCGGCAACCTGTCTCCGAAAGAAGCGGTTGACGGTATGATGCCAGAAGTGCAGTTCATGCCTTACCCGCACGAGTACCGCTGCCCGCTGGGTATCGGTGGTGAAGCGGGCGTGAAAGCGCTGACTTACTACTTCGACAACCTGATCAACGACGTTGAAAGCGGCGTGCGTAAACCTGCCGCGGTGATCCTGGAAGCCGTTCAGGGCGAAGGCGGCGTGAACCCGGCTCCGGCTGAGTGGTTGCAGCGCATTCGTAAAGTGACTCAGGAACACGGCATTCTGCTGATCCTCGACGAAGTTCAGGCTGGCTTTGCCCGTACCGGTAAATTCTTCGCCTTCGAACACGCGGGCATCGAGCCAGACATCATCGTGATGTCTAAAGCGGTTGGTGGCGGTCTGCCGCTGGCCGTGCTCGGTATCAAAAAGCAGTTCGACGCATGGGCGCCAGGCCACCACACCGGTACTTTCCGCGGCAACCAGCTGGCAATGGCAACCGGCCTGACGACGCTGAAAATCCTGAAAGACCAGAACATCGCGGGCAAAGTGGCTGCACAGGGCGAATGGCTGAAAGGCCAGCTGAAAGAGATGGCAAAACGTTATCCGGTCATCGGTCACGTGCGCGGTCTGGGCATGATGATCGGTATCGAGATCGTTAAGCCACACGAAGCTGCTGACCATATGGGCTGCTTCCCTGGCGACGGCGAGCTGTCTGCGCTGATTCAGAAGAAGTGCTTTGAAGCCGGTCTGATTCTGGAGCGTGGTGGTCGTAACGGTATCGTTCTGCGCCTGCTGCCTTCCCTGCTGATCAGCGACGAAGAGCTGAAAATCTTCCTGGATAAATTCGAGCAGGCACTGCTTGCTGCGGGCGTTCGCCCGGCGTAACCGGAGTAGTTGATTACGATGTCAGATTCAAACCCAATTTTGTTCTCCTCTGCGCAGAGCATTGAAGCTTACCAGCAGGCGATTGAACAAAGCACTCAGGCTGTGATGCAGTGGCTGAAGCAGCCTGAGATGTACCAGGGCAAAACGGTCGCGGAGCTGCGCGACCGTATTAAGCTGGATTTCAACCCGAAAGGGCTGGGCAACGAAGCGGCGATTGAACGCGCCGTGGAGTTCTTCCTGAAAGACAGCTTGTCCGTTCATCACCCGCAGTGTGTGGCGCACCTGCACTGCCCAAGCCTGGTGGTAAGCCAGGCGGCGGAAGTGCTGATCAACGCCACTAACCAGAGTATGGACTCCTGGGATCAAAGCCCGTCCGCAACCATTATTGAGATCAAACTTATCGAGTGGCTGCGTACCCGCGTGGGTTATCAGGCTGGCGACGCGGGTGTGTTCACCAGCGGCGGTACCCAGAGCAACCTGATGGGTCTGATGCTGGCGCGTGACGCATTCTTCGCGCGTCAGGGCCACTCCGTTCAGCAGGACGGTCTGGTGGGCGATCTGCGCAAAATTCGCGTGCTGTGCTCCGAAAACGCGCACTTCTCCGTGCAGAAAAACATGGCACTGATGGGCCTGGGCTATCAGTCCGTAGTGCAGGTGAAAACCGACGAGTTCTCCCGCATGGATCTGACCGATCTGGCGGCGAAAATCGAGCAGTGCAACGCGAACGGGGAGCAGATTCTGGCCATCGTCGCGACGGCAGGTACTACCGATGCCGGTGCTATCGATCCGCTGCGTGCCATTGCTGAACTGGCGGCGAAGCAGAATATCTGGGTACACGTTGACGCGGCCTGGGGCGGCGCGCTGCTGATGTCCGATCAGTATCGTCACTACCTGGACGGCATCGAGCTGGTGGATTCCGTCACCCTGGACTTCCACAAGCAGTTCTTCCAGACCATCAGCTGCGGCGCGTTCCTGCTGAAAGAAGCGCGTCACTATGAGCTGATGCGCTATCAGGCGGCCTACCTGAACTCTGAGTTCGACGAAGAAGCGGGCGTGCCTAATCTGGTGTCCAAATCTCTGCAGACCACCCGTCGTTTCGACGCGCTGAAGCTGTGGATGAGCCTGGAAGCGCTGGGTCAGGAGCAATACGCGGCGATCATCGATCACGGCGTAACGCTGGCGCAGCAGGTTGCGGCCTACGTGAAAGAGCAGCCTGCTCTGGAACTGGTTATGCAGCCACAGCTGGCAAGCGTGCTGTTCCGCTTCCGTGGCCAGGTGCAGATGGACGACGCGGGCATCGCCCTGCTGAACCAGAAAATTGGTGATGCGCTGCTGGAATCCGGCCGTGCAAACGTCGGTGTGACCGAGCATAACGGCATCACCTGCCTGAAGCTGACTCTGCTGAACCCAACCGTGACGCTGGAGGATATCAAAATCCTGCTGTCGCTGGTTGAGCGCACCGCGCAGGAAGTTCTCGCGAAGTAATACAAAAACCCCTCTTCCGTCGGAAGAGGGGTTATCTTTATACGCCTGCCCACCACATTCTGATTTTCAATCCCCAGTAGCTCGTCCAGCCCGTTGTGGTACTGACTACTTTCCCCTTTGACACAATCACCAGCGTCGGCGTTACGCTCACCTGCCACTGCTGCGACACGGCACCGTTTGCATCGTTAATCACCGGCATACTCAGGTTTTTCTTTTCAGCCCAGCGAGCGAGCTTTGCATCGTCACCGGAGCGCATGGCAATGCTTACGACGTTACCGCCCTCTTTTGCCAGCTTATCGACCGCAGGTGTCGTATAACGACAGATGCTGCACCAGGTTGCCCAGACGTAAATCAGCAGGGGGCGCTCCTTGCTGAGCGCCGCGATATCGTGAATGTTACCGTCGATGCTCTGCATAGGCGTTGCGCTAAAGCTGGCGGGTAATGACGGCTTTCGGTATTGATCCACGCCCCACATGACCGCCAGCGTAAGCAGAATGAGTATGATCCCTTCCCGCGCCCAGCGGCGCAGGCGACTCAATTTACGGTTATCCATCATGACCTCTCGATTTAACGGAGGTCATCTTAGCGGGCTATTCGGCGTCATGCTGTAAAGAAGTGTCGCGTCACTTTATTCCGGGGTATAGCCGTAGTTGTAATGGCTATAACCCGAGTGGTAATAGAACGCAGCGGATTTCACAATATCATTGAGAATCGCGCCTTCAACCTGGACGCCCATCTGCTGCAGACGCTTCCGACAGTTTTCGATCTCTTTGACGCTGGTTTTACCGAAACGGGCAACCAGCAACGTGGTTGCCGCGGCTCTGGCGACGAGTAGCGCATCCGTCACGGCCAGCACCGGTGGCGTGTCGACAATCACGATGTCGTACTCTTTGTCTATTCGTGACATTACCGTCTGGAAGCGCTCATTCATAAGCAGCTCGACAGGATGCGAAGGCTGAGGCCCACAGGTCAAGACATCAAAGCCACCTTTTTCGAAGCGTTGAATCGCATCCTGCCACTCTACGCTTCCCCCCAGCACGCCGGACAAGCCATGCTGGTTGTTCAGTTTGAAAATATTGTGAACATATCCCTTGCGCATATCCGCATCAATAAACAGTACCCGTTGACCTGCCTGAGCGGCAATCGACGCCAGCGAAGTGCTCACCAAAGTCTTTCCGCAGTCCTGCGAAGGACCTGAAATCACCACTATCCGATTAACGGCATTCATCATGGTAAAATGCAGACTGGTGCGTAACCCGCGCACCGCCTCGACAAATATATCCGCCGGTCGGTCAACGGGCAGGAAAGGTACGTTTGACGTCCTGTGCTTCCAGTGGGAAGCAAAAAGCGTCCTTCTGCGCAAATGCGTTTTTTTCCATAGCCACACTGAACGCGGGAGCGTAGCCAGAAGAGGCATTCCCTGCGCTTCCAACTGTTCAGACGAGGTGATGCCCCGTTTAAACGCAGAGCGCACCAACACCGTTCCTGCAGAGAGCATCAATCCCACCAGCATACCGAACACAATGATAATCACTTTGTGCGGTTTGACGGGTCCAGGCTGCGTTACTGCCGGGTCAATGATCCGCACGTTTCCGATGGCGCTGGAGCGCGAGATATTCAGCTCCTGCTGACGCGTCAGCAGCTGCAGGTAGATGGTGCGCCCGGACTCAACGTCACGGCTTAAACGCAAAATTTCCTGCTGCGTAGAAGGCATGGATGAGACGCGGTTATTCAGGCGCGTACGTTCCTGCTCCAGGGTCTGTTTTTTTTCCCGTAAGGCGCGGTAGGTTGGGTGATCCTTTTTGAAAAGCTGAGAAACTTCTGCTTCGCGGAACGTCAGCTCGTTAAGCTGATTTTCCACATTAACAACCTGATCGAGGACCGTCTTCGCCTCAAGGGATAGATCGACAGAATCGCGCTGCTCTCTGTAGGCGTTCAGTCGTGCTTCGGCTTCATCCAGTTCGCGCCTGATTTTAGGTAATTGGTCCTGTAAAAACGTCAGGCTGCGGGTATCTTTAGCTTCCTGGCGCGCAATATTCTGGCTGAGATAATTTTCAGCAATGGTGTTGAGCACCACGGCGATCTTGTCAGGGTCCTCGCCCGTCAGCGTTAAGCTGATAATTCCGCTCTGCTTCGCCGACTCAGAAACAATGAGCCGGCGCTGAAGGGCGTTAATTGCTTCAAGCTTTGTGACGGTTTTGAGGGCAAACCGGGTGCCTGGTGCCGCACTGAGCGAGGTGACAAGCAGCGTTACTCCGTCTTTAACCAGCGTTTTCCCAACAACGCCATCAGCCTCAAGCGTTTTTCCTTCGAGGTGATACCGGCCCTGCTCCTGAACGGTCAGTAAAAGTTCCTGTGGCTTGTCTTCCAGAAGAGGAAGGGTAAGCGCGCCAATTGTCAGTTCACCGGCTTTACGCCCTCGTTCCAGCAGCGGCCCAATGACGGGCAGCACGCGCCGTTTGACGCTGTATGTTAGCCCAAGCTTATCAACGGTCTCTCCCAGAATCATCCGCGACTTGAGCAGCAAGAGTTCGGGCGCAACATCAGGTGAAAGATCGGTACCAAACTGGCTTAAACTTTTGAGCAACGAGTTGGCCTGCTTCGCTTCTATCTGCACAAGGGCATCAGCCTGATAGATCGGTGTGACGCTATACGCATAGATCCCGGCGCATACGGTGAACAGGAGCGTGATGCACGCTATCATTACCCGATGATCAAACATCTCAGCCAACAGCTGAATGAGATCAATTTCATTATCATGCGGTGTCGCAGCACCAAATTTGTCTGATTTATGAGACGACATTACTGCTTCATTCCTTGTTGACGCAAACGACGAGCCCATTCCTGACTGGCTTTTCCTAACTGCTCGAAAACATATTCAAAGGCTTCCCGGCTTTTGCGATACGGGTCGGGAATGTCCTTTGTTTCCAGCCACTGACCAAACAACAGCGATTTCCCCCGATTCTCCGGCGCCACTGAGGCAATAAAACGAAGATGCTCTGGCTCCATCACCAGAATCAAATCGGATTTTTGTAACAGATAACGTGTGACCTTACGCGCCACGTGACCTTCCAGCGAAACGCCATGACGTAAGGCGACTGCCTTTGCAGTCGCATCCGCCGGGCGTCCTTCAAGCCCGAAAATACCTGCCGAGGTCACCTGCGCGTCGGGTAGCTGCTGGCGCAACAGCCGCTCACCAATCGGTGAACGGCAAATATTGCCGGTGCAAACCACGAGAATTGAATTGAACATTATTGCGGCCACGACCTGATGTAACGGACGGTTTCGGTCAGGTCATGTACGCCACTGATGGTGGGTACCAGCTGGGCGATCACACGATTCCAGCGTGAAAGCGGTGCCGTCGTGACATAGACAATGTCGTACGGTTCCAGCTCGAATTCTGTGCTCAGCACCATGGCTGAGGCATCTTCCGCATTGAGTTGATAGATGTTGGCGATTTTGTCTTTCTCGCCTTTTCGTGAAACCGGGCGAATAACAAAAATCCCGGTTGCATCGGCCATATTCTGGTTCAGCCCGCCTGCATTCCCCAGGGCTTCGGCCAGCGTCATGCCGCTACGATCCATCTTAAGGGTGCTCTGTTTAACCACCTCGCCCATCACAAACACTTTCAGCGCGTCGTTCCGGGGAACAAACAGGATATCGCCCGGATAAAGCAGCTTATTTTGGGTTAAATCGCCATGTTGCATGAGAGCATAGAGTGAAAGGCGCGAGTCCTGGCCATCATGCGTGAGCACGACGTTACGCCAGTCGGCATCCGCAGAGAGACCGCCCGCGGCGTTCACCGCATCCATTACCGTCAATGGGATATTGGTTATTGGCTGCTGGCCCGATTTCTCAACCTCTCCGGTGATATAGGCTTTTTGAGAACGGAAGGAGGCAACGCTGACGTCCACCTGAGGGCTCTCAATAACCTCATCCAGCCGCGCGGTGATCTCCTCACGTACCTGCGAAACCGTTTTGCCCGCCACTTTCAGCTTGCCAACGTAGGGGTAGAAAAGCGTACCATCGGCGTTAACCCAGTTGCCCGCGTCGCTCGCGCTACGGTACTGCCCTGCGGGCGTCGTGAGTTCAGGGTGATCCCAGACGGTGACCGTCAAAATGTCCCCTGAGCCAATGCGGTATTCCCAGTTTTTGAGCTGCTCATCCAGAGTAGGATTTGCCTGAGATTTAGAAACGGGTGGGCGCAGTTTTTCAATCAATCCAGGGGTTAAAGGAAAAACTTCCACGCGTTTGTCCAGCGGATCGTTAATTTCCTCACCGGTAGTGACTTTTTTCCCGGAAAGACTTAAGTTCTGGCCTGGTGAAAATACACATCCTGTTAGCTGGCTGAGCGTCAGAAAGGACAGTAAAAGAGCAGTTGTATTTTTCATTTATATAAAATGTTGATTTATCGTTGCGCTGGGTAGTTAACTCGCAAAAGAAAGCAAGCAATTCCTTGAAATATCGTTATTTATTATTTCCCCGTGATGCTGTAAAACACACGTTCGCTGTCGTTTAAAAAGTTAAAAAACAGCGCACAATTGCGCAAGAAAACGGAGAGTAATAATACTTTATGCGCCGCGATATTAAATGTTATCCCTTACGAAAGCATTCGCTTAACGGTGCTATTTTGACGTATAAACTTATTTTCAGAATAGATTAATAAAATAATAAAAATAACAAATATTCCGCACAATCAACATTCACCGCAATGATGAGCATCACCGTTATCGACTACCCAAACCCCTCCACTTTTGTTACATTTTTTATCAAACGCATCATGCTTTGATACTTAAAATAGACCGTCTGTCTTGTGCTGTGTGCCCTGCAGACGAAAGTCTCTGAAACAATATCACTGGAGAAAAAATGGCTAAGCGTAAATTGCTGCTTCTGGGTGTATTACTGTCTCTGGCGGGCTCCGCGTTTTCTGCCCCGCAAACCGCCGCTGCGCCATCGGGCATCAAGGCCTATGAAGAACAAGAGTTCATCGCCGATTTCACGAAGTTTAAAATCGGCGATACGGCACCGGCGCAGTATCAAACGCCGGAGTACACCATTAAACAGTACCAGCTGCGTAATCTTCCGGCACCGGATGCTGGTACCCACTGGACCTACATGGGCGAAAACTACGTCCTGATTGGCGATGCAGATGGCAAAATCTACAAAGCCTACAATGGAGATATTTTCTATCATCGCTGATACGATCGTAATCCGTCCGTGGCAGGAGAGCGACCGCCCTTTCCTGCGTACGCTCTACCTCCACGCCCGGCGTGAAGCCTGGCCGTGGCTGGACAGTTCTGCGTGGCAGCTTGAAGATTTTGACGCGGCAACCCTGGACGAAGAGATTTGGGTGGCGGAGCAGGATGGGCACCGACTTGGCTTCGCCTCAGTCTGGACGAACGATAATTTTCTGCACAACCTGTTTGTCGACCCGCAGTATCAGAGCCTGGGCGTCGGACATGTGTTGCTTGAGCACGTAGAGAAGACGTTTACCAGCACGGGCTCACTCAAGTGTCTGGTGAAAAATGCGCGGGCTATTACGTTTTACCAGCGGCACGGCTGGCACATTGAGGCGACGGGGAATTCTCCTGAGGGAGAGTACTATCTTATGCATTACCGGCTTGGGTAAAGTCAGGTGGTGCTTCGCTTACCTGACCTACAAAATCGTATTTCGTAGGCCGGGTAAGGCGAAACCGCCACCCGGCAATCCAGCGCTGAGGAATTACACCGCCCGGAAGGCGATTTCACCCGGGATCACTTCACCCTGCCAGTACAGCTGCGCCGCAACGCGCCCCGCCAGCTGGCGATACATCTCAGCGAACTCGCTGTCCGGACGGCTGACGACCGTCGGCTTCCCGCTGTCCAGATCTTCACGCAAGGAAATATGCAGCGGCATCTGCCCCAGCAGCTGGGTGTGATACTGCGCTGCCAGTTTTTCCGCCCCACCCGTACCAAAGATAGGCTCATGGTGTCCGCAGTTGCTGCAGATGTGCATGCTCATGTTCTCGACGATGCCGAGCACCGGCACTTCCACTTTCTCGAACATCACGATGCCTTTTTTGGCGTCGATCAGCGCGATATCCTGCGGCGTGGTGACCACAACGGCCCCCGTTACCGGGATGTTCTGCGCCAGCGTCAGCTGAATGTCACCGGTGCCCGGCGGCATGTCCAGCACCAGATAATCCAGATCCGGCCACATCGTTTCCTGCAGCATCTGCAGCAGCGCTTTGCTGGCCATCGGGCCGCGCCAGACCATGGCGTTATCGTCGGTCACCAGGTAACCGATGGAGTTGGTCGCCAGACCGTGCGCCACGATCGGCGCCATATGCGTGCCGTCCGGCGAGGTTGGACGTTGATTTTCCGCACCCAGCATGTTTGGAATAGACGGACCGTAGATATCGGCATCCAGAATACCGACCTTTGCCCCTTCCGCCGCCAGCGCGAGCGCGAGGTTGACGGCGGTAGAGGATTTACCCACCCCACCCTTACCTGAACTCACGGCGATGATGTTTTTCACCCCGTTGACGCCCGGCTGATTTTTCACACGCTTCAGCGTGGCAATACTGTGGCTCAGCTTCCAGTCAATCGCTTTCGCACCGGTAATGCGCAACAGCTCGGCGCTGGTCTGCTCTTTCAGCGCGTCAAAGGCGCTGGTCCAGACGAACGGCATCTGCACTTCAACGTGCAGCGTATCGTCCAGCCACGCGACGTGGTGCAACGCTTTCAGCGTAGTGAGGTTATGTTTCAGGGTTGGATGCTGAAAGTTAGCCAGCGTCCCGGCGACCATTGCTCGTAAGGCTTCCGGTGATTTGGCCTGGGATTGAGAACTCATCCCGACTCCTTTGTTCTTGTGAATAAGACCTTAGACAAACAAGTTTACCTGAAAGGCCGTGGTTTGTGCTTACTTAATAATGCCCCTTTTGGTAATATCGAAAACCCTTTTCACAGTTAAAAGAAGTAATGCCTACTATGACTCAAGTCGCGAAAAAAATTCTGGTAACGTGCGCCCTGCCGTACGCCAACGGCTCAATCCACCTCGGCCACATGCTGGAGCATATCCAGGCTGATGTCTGGGTCCGTTACCAGCGAATGCGCGGCCACGAGGTTAACTTCATCTGTGCGGACGATGCCCACGGCACGCCGATTATGCTGAAAGCGCAGCAGCTGGGGATTTCCCCGGAGCAGATGATTGCCGAAATGAGTCAGGAGCATCAGACCGATTTTGCTGGCTTTGACATCAGCTATGACAACTATCACTCCACGCACAGCGACGAAAACCGCGAGCTGTCGGAGCTGATCTACACCCGCCTGAAAGAGAACGGTTTCATCAAAAACCGTACTATCTCTCAGCTGTACGATCCGGAAAAAGGCATGTTCCTGCCGGACCGTTTCGTCAAAGGCACCTGTCCAAAATGTAAATCCCCGGATCAGTACGGCGATAACTGCGAAGTCTGCGGCGCGACCTACAGCCCGACCGAACTGATTGAGCCCAAATCCGTGGTATCCGGCGCCACACCTGTGATGCGTGATTCCGAGCACTTCTTCTTCGACCTGCCGTCCTTCAGCGAAATGCTGCAGGCGTGGACCCGCAGTGGCGCGCTGCAGGAGCAGGTGGCGAACAAGATGCAGGAGTGGTTCGAATCCGGCCTGCAGCAGTGGGATATCTCCCGCGATGCGCCGTACTTTGGCTTCGAAATCCCGAATGCGCCGGGCAAATATTTCTACGTCTGGCTGGATGCGCCAATCGGCTACATGGGCTCCTTCAAGAACCTGTGCGACAAGCGTGGCGACGCCGTCAGCTTCGACGAATACTGGAAGAAAGACTCTACCGCTGAGCTGTACCACTTCATCGGCAAAGACATCGTTTACTTCCACAGCCTGTTCTGGCCGGCCATGCTGGAAGGCAGCAACTTCCGCAAGCCGACCAACCTGTTCGTACACGGCTACGTCACGGTGAACGGCGCCAAGATGTCCAAGTCCCGCGGGACGTTCATCAAGGCCAGCACCTGGCTGAACCACTTCGACGCGGACAGCCTGCGCTACTACTACACCGCGAAGCTCTCTTCCCGCATCGACGATATCGACCTGAACCTGGAAGATTTCGTGCAGCGCGTGAACGCAGACATCGTCAACAAGGTGGTGAACCTGGCGTCCCGCAACGCGGGCTTTATCGCCAAGCGCTTTGACGGCGTAATGGCCGCTGAGCTGGCGGACCCTGCCCTGTACCAAACCTTCACCGACGCGGCAGCCACCATTGGCGAAGCCTGGGAAACGCGCGAGTTCGGTAAAGCAGTGCGTGAAATCATGGCGCTGGCTGACCTGGCTAACCGCTATGTGGACGAGCAGGCGCCGTGGGTTGTCGCTAAACAGGAAGGCCGCGATGCCGATCTGCAGGCCATCTGCTCCATGGGCATCAACCTGTTCCGCGTGCTGATGACGTACCTGAAGCCGGTTCTGCCGCAGCTGGCAGCCCGCGCTGAAGCGTTCCTGAACACCGAACTGACCTGGGATGCAATGGCGCAGCCGCTGCTCGGCCACAAGGTGAACACCTTTAAGGCGCTGTATAACCGCATCGAGATGAAGCAGGTTGAAGCGCTGGTCGAAGCCTCTAAAGAAGAGGTGAAAGCGGCTGCAGCACCGGTAACCGGCCCGCTGGCGGACGATCCGATTCAGGAAACCATCACCTTTGATGATTTCGCTAAGGTCGACCTGCGCGTGGCGCTGATTGAAAACGCAGAATTCGTGGAAGGCTCTGACAAGCTGCTGCGCCTGACGCTGGATCTCGGCGGCGAGAAGCGCAACGTCTTCTCCGGCATCCGTTCTGCCTACCCGGACCCGCAGGTGCTGATCGGCCGTCAAACCGTGATGGTCGCTAACCTGGCGCCGCGCAAAATGCGCTTCGGCATTTCCGAGGGGATGGTGATGGCAGCAGGCCCTGGCGGGAAGGATATCTTCCTGTTAAGCCCAGACGAAGGCGCGAAGCCGGGCCAGCAGGTGAAATAACAAAAAAGCCGGAGATAATCTCCGGCTTTTTTTATGGTTTCGGGTGATGCACCCGATGGGTCAGCCCGCGCAGGAAATTACGCAGAAACTGGTCGCCGCACTCGCGGTAATTTTTGTGGTCCGGCGCGCGCATCATGGCGGTGATTTCCGGCATTGACACGCGGTATTTCTGCTCGGTCATGATCGCCTGGATATCGTCCGTTTTCAGCGAGAAGGCGATACGCAGCTTTTTCAGCACCGTGTTGTTGTTCACGCGACGCTCCAGCGCCAGCTCGGGCGCGGAGTCATCTTTTCCACGCTTATCGTAGATCAGCCCGTTCAGAAAACCCGACAGAATGATGTCCGGGCAGCGGACGAAGCCCTCTTCGTCCTCTTTGGTCATCCAGGTATCAAAATTTGCAGACGTGGATTCCATGTCGGACAGCGCAAGAATGCGCACCATGTCGTTATTGTTTGCTTTCAGGGTGTAGCGCAGGCTACGAAGAATATCGTTACTTAGCATAGAGCCTTCGAATGTCGATGATGCAATGGCGCGCAGTGTACCAGTTTTACAGGCCAATCGCCTCTTTCAAACTTTTCAGATAGCGGCGGCTGACGGGGACGGTCTGCCCGGCGCGCAGCACCAGCTCGGCCTGACCGTTATCTTCCAGACGGATCTCCTTCAGGTGCGCCATGTTCACCAGATACTGACGGTGACAGCGAATCAGCGGCGTGCGGCTCTCCAGCGTGCGCAGGGTCAGCTCGGTAAAACCTTCGTTCCCTTCCGCGCTGGTGACAAACACCCCGCTCAGGCGGCTGCTGACAAAGGCCACATCATCCATCTGCAGCAGATAAATCCGGCTGTGCCCGGTGCAGGGGATAAATTTCAGCGGCTGCTGGTTCTCCGGCAGCAGCGTGACGTCCTGGACGGTTCGCTCCTGGCGTAAGCGGGTGAGCGTTTTTTCCAGCCGCTTCTCTTCAATCGGCTTGAGTAAATAATCGAAAGCGTGCTCCTCAAAAGCCTTAACGGCATATTCGTCGAACGCCGTCAGAAACACGATGTAGGGACGATGCGCCGGGTCGAGCATGCCGACCATCTCCAGCCCGCTGATGCGCGGCATCTGAATGTCGAGGAACAGCACGTCCGGGCGCAGCTTGTGCACCGCACCGATGGCCTCAATGGCGTTGGCGCACTCCCCCACAATCTCAATGTCTGGCTGCTCCTGCAGCAGAACGCGCAGGTTTTCCCGTGCCAGCGGCTCGTCATCCACGATCAGCACTCTTAACATGCGTTTTCCTCCAGCGGCAGTCGAACGGTAATACGGGTAAAACGGTCAGGCTCGCAGGCGACGGTAATGCCACAGTCGTCGCCAAAATGGGCGCGCAGACGTTTATCAACCAGGCTCATCCCTAATCCACCCGAAGCGGAAGGCTGGTACAGCCCGGCGTTATCTTCAATATCCAGCACCAGATGGTGGTTAAAACGGCTGGCGGCAATGGTTATCTCCCCTATCCCCAGCAGCTGCGAGGTACCGTGCTTGATGGCGTTCTCCACAATAGGCTGCAGGGTAAAGGCCGGAAGATGCTGATACGCCAGCTCGTCCGGAACGCAGAGCGACACCTGCAGGCGGGACTGAAACCGCGCCTGTTCAATTTGCAGATAGGCATTCACGTGCTCAATTTCATCGGCGAGGGTCACGATCTCTGACGGGCGCTTCAGGTTTTTACGGAAAAAGGTCGACAAAAACTGCACCAGCTGCGCGGCCTGATCGCTGTCGCGGCGAATCACCGCTTTGAGCGTGTTGAGGGCATTAAACAGGAAATGCGGATTGACCTGGGCATGCAGCAGCTTAATTTCAGACTGCGTCAGCAGGGCTTTCTGCCGTTCATATTGCCCCGCAAGAATTTGCGCGGAAAGAAGCTGGGCGATCCCCTCCCCCAGCGTGCGGTTGATAGAGCTGAACAGACGGTTTTTCGCCTCATACAGCTTGATGGTGCCCATCACCCGCTGATTTTCCCCGCGCAGCGGAATGACGAGCGTGGAGCCCAGCTTGCACTGCGGATGCAGCGAGCAGCGGTAAGGCACTTCGTTACCGTCGGCATACACTACTTCGCCGGTTTCAATGGCGCGCAGCGTATAGGTCGACGAGATCGGTTTGCCCGGCAGGTGGTGATCGTCTCCGGTGCCGGTAAACGCCAGCAGCTTTTCGCGATCGGTAATGGCCACCGCACCGATATCCAGCTCTTTATAGAGCACCTGCGCAACCTTCATGCTGTTCTCTTCGTTAAACCCCTGACGCAGGATCCCTTCGGTCGAGGCGGCAACCTTCAACGCCGTGGCGGAAAAGGCCGAGGTGTACTTCTCAAACATGGCGCGCTTGTCGAGCAGAATACGCATAAACAGCGCCGCGCCGACGGTGTTGGTCACCATCATCGGGGCGGCAATACTGCTGACCAGGTGCAGCGCATCCTCGAACGGGCGGGCAATCAGCAGAATGATCGCCATCTGCGCCATTTCAGCCACAAAGGTAATGGCCCCGGCGGTAAGCGGGCTAAACACCTTGTCCGGGCGACCGCGCTTAATCATATAGCTGTGCACCAGGCCACCAAGCAGCCCTTCGACGATCGTCGAGATCATGCAGCTGAGCGCCGTCATCCCGCCCATGGAATAGCGATGCAGCCCACCAGTTAAACCGACAAGACCACCGACGACCGGGCCGCCCAGCAGCCCGCCCATCACCGCGCCGATGGCGCGCGTATTAGCAATAGAGTCTTCGATGTGTAGGCCGAAGTAGGTCCCCATGATGCAAAAAATAGAGAAGGTGACGTAGCAGAGCAGCTTGTGCGGCAGGCGTACGGTGACCTGCATCAGCGGAATGAAAAGACGCGTTTTGCTCATCAGCCAGGCAATGACCAGAAACACGCACATCTGCTGAAGCAACAGCAGCACCAGGTT
Source organism: Enterobacter cloacae complex sp. P12RS (assembly GCF_014895875.1). Classification (NCBI taxonomy): domain Bacteria; kingdom Pseudomonadati; phylum Pseudomonadota; class Gammaproteobacteria; order Enterobacterales; family Enterobacteriaceae; genus Enterobacter; species Enterobacter cloacae complex sp. P12RS. Next base: position 201,718 of record NZ_JADBQO010000015.1, on the reverse strand, counting down.
AAACTCGTACATACTCAAAACCGCACACGCTAAAAAACGCGTAACATACACGGATGCGGCTGAACTTTCTTTGAAGCGCCCCAAAAAAGCGCAAAATCGTGTCCGTTATCACATCTTTTTCTGCACATCGTGCATGGTTCGCATTATTTGTTTAAAAATTAATCAATTCTTCCTGGTTCGGCAAAGTGGGTCTACAGTTAAGCTGGGGACGCGTAAGCCAGGGGGCAAATATGGCGCTTTACACAATCGGTGAAGTGGCACTCCTTTGTGATATCAATCCCGTTACCCTACGGGCGTGGCAGCGACGGTATGGATTGCTCAAACCGCAGAGGACGGACGGTGGTCATCGCCTTTTCAACGATGCCGATATCGACCGGATCCGCGAAATCAAAAGCTGGATCGACAACGGGGTGCAGGTCGGGAAAGTAAAGTCCCTGCTGAGCCACGACGACCCGGACACGCAACGCCTCTGGCGCGAGCAGCAGGAAACGCTGCTGCGGCTCCTTCAGGCGGGTAACCTGCAGCGACTGCGCGCCTGGATCAAAGAGCAGGGTCGCGATTATCCGGCGAAAACGCTTATCACCCATCTTTTCATTCCGCTCCGTCGGCGCCTGCAGTGCCAACAGTCTACCCTGCAGGCGCTGCTCAGCATGCTTGACGGGGTGCTGATCAACTATATTGCCGTCTGTCTTGCCTCGGCGAAGAATAAGGCAGGAAAAGATGCGCTGGTGGTCGGCTGGAACGTGCACGATACCACCCGTCTGTGGCTGGAAGCGTGGATCGCCACCCAAAAGGGCTGGCGCGTGGATGTCCTTGCGCACTCGCTGGGGCAGCTCAAACCCGAGTTTTTCGACGGCCAGACCCTGCTGGTCTGGTGTGGCGAAGTGCCGTCCGCCACGCAGCAACAGCTGCTGACGGAGTGGCGTGAGCATGGTTATCCGGTTTATTCCCTTGGCCCGGATGAGCCATAACGGCATTTAATGGTTCATTAACAGCTGCGCTTCACCGTATAATTGTTCCGTTAACAACAGGAGCACATGATGAAGGCAACTAAACTCGCCATTATTACCCTTTTTGTCCTGATGGCCGTAAGCGGTATCGGCGGCGTGATGCTTGCAGGATACTCGTTTATCGTTCGTGGCGGTGTCGGCTGAGGTACAGCGCCAGCCGCTCAAAAAGGCGATCGACAACGATGGCCGCCAGCGCGACCAGCACCGCCCCCTGCACAATATAAGCCGTATTAAACCCGCTTAAGCCGATGATGATCGGCGTTCCCAGCGTATTGGCACCGACCGTAGACGCAATGGTCGCCGTCCCGATGTTAATGATCACCGACGTGCGGATCCCGGCAATAATAACCGGTGCCGCAAGCGGCAGTTCTATCTTGCGCAGCCGCTGCCAGCGGCTCATCCCCATCCCTTCCGCCACGCTTAAAACAGACGCCGGGACCGCCGCAACGCCCGCCAGCGTGCCCTGCAGAACGGGCAACACGCCGTACAGAATCAGCGCAATAATCGCGGGCTGCTGACCAAAACCCATCACCGGCACCGCTATCGCCAGCACCGCCACTGGCGGAAACGTCTGCCCAATGGCCGCAACCGTCTCCACCAGCGGACGAAACTCCCGGCCCGCAGGTCGCGTGACCGCGATGCCCGCTCCTACTCCCAGCACCACCGCGATGACGCTTGAGAGCGCCACCAGCCAGAGATGCGCCAGGGCAAGGTTAATAAAGCTCTCCTGCTGATACACCGGCCGCGGTAGCCCCGGAAAAAGAGTGTTAAACAGCGCCGCGCTGTGAGGCATCAGAAACAGTAAGGCGACAAAGAGCGCTACCAGCCAGAGGAGCGGATCACGCAGTGCCTTCACGCGTCACCTCCCCGGCCAGCAGATCGCGAAAATGCAGGCTGCCGCACGGCGCACCCCGGACATCCGCCACGGGCAGGACTTCGCACCGGCGCGCAACAAACGCGGAGAGGGCATCCCGCAGGCTCATCTGCTCCTGTAGCGGTTCCCCGCCGGGCGGTGCATTCTCCCGGCGCATATAGTCTCCGACCGTCCGCAGGGAGAGCAGCCTGACGCCCAGCTCGCTGCGGCCAAAAAACTCGCGCACAAAGTCATTCTTCGGGCTGGTCAGCAGCGCAAGCGGCGCGCCCTGCTGCACCACCTCGCCGTGGTCCATCAGCACCAGATGGTCGGCCAGGCGCAGGGCTTCATCTATATCGTGCGTCACGAGGACGATGGTTCGACCAAGAATGCGGTGAATGCGGGTCATCTCCGTTTGCAGCGCCCCGCGCGTAACGGGATCCAGCGCGCCAAAGGGTTCATCCATCAGCAGCACCTGCGGGTTAGCCGCCAGCGCGCGCGCCACGCCCACGCGCTGCTGTTGCCCACCGGAGAGCTGGTGAGGATAGCGCTCGCGCAACGCAGGCTCCAGCCCCAGCAGAGACATCAGTTCATCAACGCGGTCAGCGATTTTAGCCCGCGACCATTTCTCCAGCTGCAGCACGGTGGCGATGTTCTGTGCCACCGTCCAGTGCGGAAACAGGCCGATAGACTGAATGGCATAGCCCATTCGGCGGCGCAGCTCCAGCACCGGCAGGCTGCGGATCTCTTCCCCGGCAAAGCGAATTAACCCGCTGTCATGCTCCACCAGCCGGTTGATCATCTTCAGCGTGGTGGATTTTCCCGAGCCCGAAGTGCCAATCAGCACGGAAAATGCCCCCTCGGCAAAGTTCAGGTTCAGATGGCTTGCCGCCGGGCGGCCGGCAAAGGTTTTACTCACATCATGAAATTCAATCATTGGCTCTTCTCCTGAGCAGCGCGAGCCATAAGGCAAACAGGGCGTCGACGACAACCGCCAGCGCAATGGTAGGGACTACGCCTAACAACACCAGATCGAGGGCGCTGCTCAGCAGCCCCTGGAACACCAGCGCGCCAAAGCCGCCCGCTCCAATCAGCGCGGCAATCACCGCCATGCCAACGGTCTGAACCGCTACCACACGCAGGCTGCGCAGCAGCAGGGGCAGCGCCAGCGGGAGCTGTATCTTCCAGAAACACTGTCGCGCGCTCATCCCCATCGCATGGGCGCTTTCCAGCACATCCGGCGCAACCTGGCTTAAGCCCGCGACCACGCCGCGCACCAGCGGGAGCAGCGCATACAGCACCAGCGCAATCAGCGCGGGCGTTAACCCCGTTCCGGCGATACCCACCGCGCCCAGCGCGGGAAACGACTTCACCAGCCCGGCCAGGGGGGCAATCAGCAGTCCAAACAGCGCAACGGAGGGAATGGTCTGGATGACGTTGAGTACAGCAAAGATGCTACCCTGCCGTGAGGGATGACGATAACACCACATGCCGAGCGGTATCCCGATCAGCAGGGCCGGGATCAGCGTGCCGAAAAGGATCGTCAGATGTTGCGCCAGGGCATCATCAAACACCTCCTGACGGTTGGCGTACTCTTTTAACAGCGAGAGGTTGTTCAGTTCACCACTGAACAATAACAGCAGCGGAATAGACCATATCTGCGCATTAAGCACCCAGCGCCAGACAGAACTGGCGATGAGACGACGAATCGCATCGCTGCTGGCCAGTAAACACAAAGCCAGCCAGAGCCACAGGCCGCTGCCTGGCGTGGTTCTCGCCAGCGGACTTTCCGCCGAGGCCATATGCGTTGCCGCCAGCCCCGCGCTCCAGAACAGCGTGATAAAGAGACCTTCCGAGAGCAGCAGCGTCAGCCACTGCGCCGTTCGCCCTTGCCAGAGCGACAGTGCAACCCACGCGGCCAGCGCAGCCGCCAGCCACCACGGCGTGAACGACCATACGTCCCAGAGAGCACGCCCTTCCCCCGACATCAGGCGGTTAGGCGCGACGTTCACAAACGGTAACGCGACCGCCGCGATGGCCACGCAGGCCAAAAGCAGCAGTACGCGGTTATGACATTTTATTGGCACAGCCCTTTCCCGTTACTTCACAAGCCCTTGTTGTTTCAGGAAGTCGGCGGCCACTTTTTTGGCATCCAGTCCCTCGACGGCAATGCTGGCATTCAGCTGTTGCAGCGTTTTTTCATCCAGCTTTTCGAAGACCGGTTTGAGCCATTCAGCAATATCCGGGTAGGCTTTCAGCACCGCCTCACGCACAACCGGGGTAGGAGCGTAAATCGGCTGAACGCCTTTTGGATCGGTCAGGGTTTGCAGGCCCAGTGCCGCGACCGGGCCGTCGGTGCCGTAGGCCATCGCCGCGTTAACGCCGGAGGTTTGCTGCGCCGCCGCCTTAATAGTTACCGCCGTATCTCCGCCCGCCAGCGAGAGCAGTTGCGCCTGGTCGAGCTTGAAATCGTACGCTTTTTCGAATGCAGGCAGCGCGTCAGGACGCTCGATAAACTCCGCGGACGCCGCAAGCTTAAAGTCGCCCTTCTCTTTCAGGTAGCGGCTGAGATCCGCAAGCGAGGTGAGCTTCCCTTTCTCCGCCACGTCCTTACGCACGGCGATAGTCCAGGTATTGTTGGCCGGGGCCGGGGTCAGCCAGACCAGCTTGTTCTGTTCCGCGTCGAGTTTTTTGACTTTTTCATAGCCAGCTTTGGCGTTTTTCCATGCTGGATCGTTCTCTTCTTTAAAGAAGAACGCGCCGTTGCCGGTATATTCAGGATAGATATCCAGCTCGCCGGAGGTAATCGCGCCGCGCACGACGGGCGTGGTGCCCAGCTGAACTTTATTGACGGTTTTCACGCCGTGGCTTTCCAGCACCTGGAGAATAATATTCCCGAGCAGCGCGCCCTCGGTATCGATCTTTGAGCCCACTTTTACCGGCTCCGCCGCCTGTAACGGCAGGCTTAGCGCCGCGAGTAGTGCCGCAGAAACTACCATCCCCGATTTAATCGTCATTCCACTATCCTCATTTTTTTGCTGCCTTTTTCAGAGGCTTGAGAGAAAAGCGTAGCTTAAAACGGCGGATTTACCCGGCAAAATGCCTTTTTAGCATAAGGTAAGACGCATCCCCCGATGGACGGGGGATGCAAAGGAGGGAAAGGTTACAGCAGCTCGAACTCGCCTTTATTTACGCGGGCGGAATCCACTCCGATAAAGACGTTAAACTTGCCCGGTTCCGCATCATATTTCATCTGCTGGTTCCAGAACTTCAGGGCATCCACGTCAATCGGGAAGCTGATGGTTTTGGTTTCGCCAGGCTTGAGATTGACCTTCTCAAAGCCGCGCAGCTGCTTCACAGGACGGCTCATCGAGGCGGTGACATCCTGCACGTACATCTGAATCACCGTTGCCCCTTCACGCTTGCCGGTGTTGGTCACCTCGACGCTGGCGGTGACCTTGCCGTCACGCTTCAGGCTCGGCGCCGACATTTTCACCTCAGAGACCTTGAAGGTGGTGTAGCTCAGGCCATAACCAAACGGGTAGAGCGGGCCGTTAGCTTCGTCAAAGTAACGAGACGTGTATTTGTTCGGCTTGTCGGCGTTGTACGGGCGGCCGGTGTTCAGGTGGCTGTAGTAAACCGGGATCTGCCCGACGGAGCGCGGGAAGGACATCGGCAGCTTGCCCGACGGGTTGTAATCGCCAAACAATACGTCGGCGATGGCGTTACCGCCTTCGGTGCCGGCGAACCAGGTTTCCAGAATGGCGTCAGCCTGCTGGTCCTCTTTCACCAGCGCCAGCGGACGACCGTTCATCAGCACCAGCACCAGCGGCTTGCCGGTCGCTTTCAGGGCGGCGATCAGATCGCGCTGGCTCTGCGGGATGGTGATGTCAGTACGGCTGGAGGCTTCGTGCGCCATACCCTGCGCTTCCCCCACGACCGCGACAACGACGTCAGACTGCTTCGCCGCATTGACCGCTTCGTCGATCATCTCCTTCGGCGTGCGCGGATCGACCTTCACCGCTTCCTCGTACTGGTTGAGGAAGGTGACGATGTCTTTATCGTCGGTGACGTTCGCCCCTTTGGCGTACACCACTTTGGCGTTTTCACCGACGGCGCTCTTGATGCCGGTCAGGACGGTAACGGACTGATCGGCCACGCCCGCGGCAGACCAGCTGCCCATCACGTCGCGCTTGCTGTCAGCCAGCGGGCCGACCACAGCAATAGTGCCGGATTTTTTCAGCGGCAGTGTGTCGAGGCGGTTCTTCAGCAGCACCAGGCTTTCGCGCGCCACTTCACGCGCCTCTTTACGGTGCAGGCGACTTTCGGCGTTGGTATCCGCCGGGTCAGAATCTTTCGGCCCCAGGTGGCTGTACGGATCGTTAAACAGCCCCATGTCATATTTCACGTTCAGCACGTGGCGCGCGGCATCGTCCAGCTCCGCCATCGTTACCTTGCCGCTCTTTACCAGCCCCGGCAGGTATTTGCTGTAGTACTCGTCGCTCATGCTCATGTTGATGCCGGACTTGAGCGCAACGCGCACCGCGTCTTCCGGATCGGACGCCGTGCCGTGCTTGATCAGCTCTTTAATCGCGCCGTGGTCGGAAACGGTGATGCCCTTAAAGCCCCACTGGTCGCGAAGGACGTCTTTCAGCAGCCAGGAATCGGAGGTCGCAGGCGTGCCGTTCAGCGAGTTCAGCGCCACCATCACCGCGCCGCTGCCCGCATCCAGCCCCGCCTTGTACGGCGGCATGTAGTCGTTAAACAGGCGCTGTGGGCTCATGTCGACGGTGTTGTACTCTTTACCGCCTTCCACGGCGCCGTAGGCCGCGAAGTGTTTAACGCTGGTCATCACCGAGTAGCGGTCCGCCGGACTCTTGCCCTGCATCGCTTCCACCATGGTTTTGCCCATCGTGGCCGTTAAATAGGTGTCTTCACCGAAGCCTTCCGAGGCGCGGCCCCAGCGCGGATCGCGCGAGACGTCCACCATCGGTGCCCAGGTCATGTTCAGGCCGTCGTCCGCCGCTTCATAGGCCGACACGCGCCCGACGGTTTTCACCGCGTCGAGGTTAAACGAGGAGGCTAAGCCGAGGCTGATCGGGAAGACGGTGCGCTGGCCGTGCACCACGTCATAGGCGAAGAACAACGGGATTTTCAGGCGGCTGAGCTGCATCACCTGATCCTGCATGGCGCGGATATCCTGGCGGGTGACGGTGTTAAAAATCGCGCCCACCTGGTTCTCTTTGATCATCTCGCGGATGGCCTCTTTCGGGTTATCCGGGCCAACGCTGATCAGACGCAGCTGGCCGATTTTTTCATCGACCGTCATCTTCTTAAGCAACTCCGTGACAAACGCGTCGCGGGCTTCAGGCGTGAGCGGGTGATTACCAAACAAATCCTCTGCCAGCGCAGGTTGCAGCGCCAGGCTGACGGCGACACCTACAGAACATAGCCATTTCATGTTGTTATTCTCTCTCATCAATAACCGTGGGAAGCACCCGGCCAGACCGTGCGAAAAGCGCAGTGTGCCATAAACCCTCTGAACGTTGCAGGGTTATTCTCTGATTTTTCTCGTGAATACTCGACCGCTGAACAGTTAATCGCGCTATGCTTTACAGCGAGAAATTTGCCCCACCACAAGGAGTGGAAGATGACTTCTGTTCGAACTGACGATAACAAAACATTTATTAACGAACTGTCGCGCCTGGTTGGCTCCTCTCACCTGCTTACCGACCCGGCCAAAACCGCCCGCTACCGTAAGGGTTTCCGCTCCGGCCAGGGCGACGCGCTGGCGGTGGTCTTCCCCGGCACGCTGCTGGAGCTGTGGCGCGTGCTGAGCGCCTGCGTTGCGGCGGACAAGATTATTTTAATGCAGGCGGCCAACACCGGCCTGACCGAAGGTTCCACGCCGAACGGCAACGATTACGATCGCGATATCGTGATTATCAGCACCCTGCGCCTCGACAAGCTGCACCTGCTGGACAAAGGCGAGCAGGTGCTCGCGTTCCCGGGCACCACGCTCTACTCGCTGGAAAAAGCGCTTAAGCCGCTGGGCCGCGAGCCGCACTCGGTGATCGGCTCCTCCTGCATTGGCGCCTCGGTGGTCGGTGGGATCTGCAATAACTCCGGCGGTTCGCTGGTCCAGCGCGGCCCGGCCTACACCGAAATGTCACTTTTTGCCCGCATTGATGAAAACGGCAAGCTGACGCTGGTGAACCACCTGGGCATCGATCTGGGCGTGACGCCGGAACAGATCCTCAGCAAGCTCGACGACGACCGCGTGAGGGACGAAGACGTGCAGCACGATGGTCGCCACGCGCACGACCATGATTACATCACCCGCGTGCGCGATATCGAGGCCGATACCCCGGCGCGCTACAACGCCGACCCGGATCGCCTGTTTGAATCGTCCGGCTGCGCGGGCAAGCTGGCGGTTTTTGCGGTGCGTCTCGACACCTTCCCGGCAGAGAAAAAGCAGCAGGTATTTTACATCGGCACCAATCAGCCTGAGGTCCTGACTGAAATTCGTCGCCATATTCTGGGCGAATTCACCCACCTGCCGGTGGCGGGCGAGTACATGCATCGGGATATTTACGACATCGCGGAGCGCTACGGGAAAGACACCTTCCTGATGATCGATAAGCTTGGCACCGACAAAATGCCGTTCTTCTTCACCATGAAGGGCCGCACCGACGCGATGCTGGAGAAAGTGCCGCTGTTCAAGCCCCACTTTACCGACCGCTTTATGCAGAAGCTGGGCAACGTTTTCCCTGCGCATCTGCCAGAGCGAATGAAAACCTGGCGTGATAAGTACGAACATCACCTGCTGCTGAAAATGGCCGGGGACGGGATCGCCGAAGCGCAGAGCTGGCTGACCGAGTTCTTCAGGACGGCTGAGGGTGATTTCTTTGCCTGCACGCCGGAAGAAGGCGGCAAAGCCTTCCTGCACCGCTTCGCCGCGGCGGGTGCCGCTATCCGTTACCAGGCGGTGCATTCCGAAGAGGTGGAAGATATTCTGGCGCTGGATATCGCCCTGCGACGCAACGACACCGAATGGTTTGAGCATCTGCCGCCGGAAATCGACAGCAAGCTGGTGCATAAGCTCTATTACGGCCATTTTATGTGCTACGTCTTCCATCAGGATTATATCGTCAAAAAAGGGGTAGATGCTCACGAACTGAAGGAGCAGATGCTCGCCCTGCTGCGCGAGCGTGGCGCACAATATCCTGCGGAACACAACGTCGGGCATCTTTATAAGGCCCCTGACGCCCTTAAGCAGTTTTATCGCGAGAATGACCCTACAAACAGCATGAACCCCGGGATCGGGAAAACAACGCGGAAGAAATACTGGAAAGAGGGTGCAGACGCGGAGCAGCGCATAACGCAAGCGTCTGATTAAACCCTACAGCCAAATTTGAGAGATTGTTTCGCGCGCCTTAATCGTAATAGAGTAGCGGTCTGTCGCCGGAGAAATGTTTCTCCGGCATTCTATAACGAGGAGCAGGCGCATCATGTCGGCTGTTGATGTTTTATCCGAAACCGAACTGGAAGTGCGCGACGCCCTTCCCGATGATGTGCATGCCATCGCCGCCATCTATGCCTGGCATGTGCTTCACGGACGCGCGTCATTCGAAGAAGTCCCCCCCACCATCGACGAAATGCGTCAGCGCATGAAAAGCGTGGCCGAGAACGGTTTACCGTGGCTAATCGCGCTCTATCGCGGCATCGTGGTGGGCTATTGTTACGCCACCCCTTATCGACCGCGTCAGGCCTATCGCTATACTCTGGAAGAGTCAATTTACGTGGATGCCAGCATCACCGGACGCGGTTTTGGCACCGCATTAATGAACGCGCTGATCGCGCGCTGCGAGCAGGGCCCGTGGCGACAGATGATTGCCGTTGTGGGAGATGGCAATAATAATTCCGGCTCGTTACGGCTGCATAAAAAACACGGCTTTGAGATTGTCGGTCAGCTTCGCAGCGTGGGGTATAAGAAAGGCGACTGGCGGGATACGGTGATAATGCAGCGCCCGCTCAATGACGGTGACTGGACGCTGCCGGAATAAACGCAGTGCGGTCTGGTGCCCTCACCCCGGCCCTCTCCCACAGGGAGAGGGAGAAAACATAAAAAACGGTAACGCATGTTACCGTTTTGCTTTTACCTAATCGTTTTGCGCCGTCGCCATCTGCTCCGCTTTCTGCTTTTTATAGGTCAATGCCGCAGCCGGAACGGGCTGCACTTTCCCGGTCTCAATCCAGGTCCGCAGGCGGCTCGCATCCGCGAAGTGGGTATATTTCCCGAAGGCATCCATCACCACCAGCGCCACCGGCTTACCGTTAAACACGGTGCGCATCACCAGGCAGTGGCCTGCCGCATTGGTAAACCCGGTTTTGGTTAACTGAATATTCCAGTTCTCGCGGTACACCAGATGGTTCGTGTTGCGAAACGGCAGCGTGTAAGACGGATTCGAGAATGTCGCCATGTCCTCACGCGTGGTGCTGAGCTGGCCGAGCAGCGGGTACTGCTTGCTGGCAATCAGCAGTTTCGTCAGATCGCGGGCCGTGGAGACGTTGTTAATCGACAGACCCGTCGGTTCAACAAAATGAGTATTGCTCATCCCCAGCGCTTTGGCTTTAGCGTTCATCGCGCGGATAAAGGCATCGTAACCGCCAGGATAATGGTGCGCCAGACTTGCCGCCGCACGGTTTTCGGACGACATCAGCGCCAGCAGCAGCATATTTTTACGGCTGATTTCACTGTTCAGGCGCACGCGAGAGTAGATCCCTTTCATCTCCGGCGTGTGGCTGATATCCACTTTCAGCTTTTCGTTCAGCGGCAGGCGAGCATCAAGCACCACCATCGCGGTCATTAATTTTGTTATTGAGGCGATTGGGCGCACCAGGTCCGGGTGGCTGGCGTAAATCACCTTATTGGTATTGAGATCAACAATCATCGCGCTGCCGGACGCAATTTGCGGCTGAGCAGCAGCGGTGGTCACAGCGGGCGTTTTGGCGACAGCTGGCACGGCAGCGGACGCGCCCAGCAGCAGCGCCAGGCTAAGTAAGGAGACACGAAATTTCAGCATGGTGAGACTTCTGATAATTATTCACGCACGTAATGACGTACACCGCCTGCGTCGACGGATAAACACAGGCTGGCTTCGGCATCATAGCGGTCACCGTGCTTTGTCGCCAGCGGATAATCGTGAACAGATGCTGCATTGCTGGCATTTACGCCAGCAATGCAGTGAGCTTAGAAGAGACGGTATCCATAACCCCAGAGAATAACCGTCAGTGCCAGTAACACCTCCAGTACCAGCACCCCGATTGCAAGCGTGGAACCGGAGAAGCTCAGGCCCTCTTCTTTATTGATATTCAGGAAGGTTGGAACGCCCAGATACAGCAGATAACCGGTGTAAAAGAGCGCAACAGTACCGATCAGCGCGCACAGCCAGACCAGTGGATAGAGCGCAACAATACCGCTTAAGAACAGCGGGGTCGCGACGTATCCGGCAAAGACCATACAGTGTGCCAGCGATGGGCGCTGTGGGTAGTTACGCGCCATCCAGTGAATGACGCGCCCCATGACCGCCACCCCTGCCAGCATCAGGCCATAAAAGAGAATGGCCAGATAAAGCCCGGTAAACCAGGAGAGCTGAACCACGGTACCGTCACCGAAGTTCCAGCCGATTTGTGTTGTGCCAATAAACGCGCATATTACCGGCACCGCGGCCATCAGCAGCACATGGTGGGTGTAATGATGCGAGACCGTTTCGTTCTCACTTTTGATGACATGCATTTCACGATCGGGATGGGAGAAAAGTCCCCAGACATGGTTCATAGCGCCCCCTTGTTGTCGGCCCGTCAGCGATACCTTAAGTATAATGCAGGCTTTAGATTATTTTATGTACAGTGGGAAATTTCCGTTGATTGCCGCGCGGTTGATTCATGAGGTATATGATTAAACGAGGTACGCAGAGGGAGATAACCGTTACGTAATGGATATTAACGCACTCATTGAACAATATGGATATGCCGCGCTGGTCATCGGCAGCGTGGCGGAAGGTGAAACCATCACGCTGCTGGGCGGCGTCGCCGCGCATCAGGGCTTACTGAAGTTTCCGCTGGTCGTCGCTGCGGTCGCGCTGGGCGGCATGATTGGCGATCAGCTGCTCTACTTCCTGGGGCTGCGCTTTGGCCCGACGCTGCTCAAGCGTTTCGTTAAACACAAAAAGAAAATCAACCGCGCGCAGCGCCTGATCCAGCGTCACCCTTATCTGTTCGTCATAGGCACCCGCTTTATGTACGGCTTCAGGATCATCGGGCCGATACTGATTGGTGCCAGCCGCCTGCCGCCAAAAATTTTCCTGCCGCTCAATATTGTGGGCGCGATAGCCTGGGCGCTGATCTTCACGACGCTTGGTTACGTGGGTGGCGAGGTGATTGGCCCGTGGCTGCATAACCTAGACCAACACCTGAAGCACTGGGCGTGGTTGATTCTTGTGGTTGTGGCGGTGATTGGGGTCAGGCTGTGGATGCGGCACAGAGAGAAGAAGCGGGATGAGGAGTGAGTCAGCCTGGTGCCCCTCACCCCTTTGGGGAGAGGGGAAACCTGTTACCCTTCCGGCTTAAACTGCGGGTTCGCCAGCATAAAGCCCCCGTCGACGATAAACGATTGCCCTGTGGTATAGCTGGCGTCGCTGTCACACAGCCACGCCACCAGGCTGGCGATTTCTTTGGTGTGGCCCGGCCTTGCCAGCGGGATTTCCGGCATTGACCCTTCCTTCACTTCGCTGTCGTCCATATCGTTCATCGGCGTGGCAATGGCCCCCGGTGCGACGGCGTTCACCAGAATCTTGTGCTTCACCAGCTCCATCGCCATCGATTTGGTTAAGCCGCCGAGCGCGTGTTTCGCAGCCGTGTAAGCGCTGGCATCAGGCAGCGGCGTGTGCTCATGCACCGAGGTGATGTTCACAATCCGCCCGCCTTCCCCCTGCTTCACCATCTGCCGTGCCGCAATCTGCGAGCAGAGAAACGCGCCGTCCACGTCGACGGTAAAAATGTTCCGCCAGTCGTCAAACGCCATCTCAAGAAATGGCGCTTTGGTCATCGCTCCGGCATTGTTAACCAGCACGTCCAACCGGCCGAAACGCGCAATGAGCGTTTCAATGGCTTCAGCGCCGTCCGGGAGCGTGCTTAAATCAAGATGGATAGCCTCTGCACGCTGCCCACGCGCTTCAACTTCACGGCAGGATTCCAGCGCCCCTTTTTCATCCGAATGCCAGGTGACGCCAATATCAAACCCGCGCTCTGCCAGCATCAGCGCCGTGGTTTTACCGATCCCGGAATCCGATGCGGTTACAATCGCTACTCTGTTCATACTCACCTCCTGAAAAACTGCAAAGAGGTAAGTATAGATAATGGCCCTGTTTAGCCATGATGATAGCCGCCGCCCAGCGCTGACGTCAGCTGCAGCGTGGCGTCGAGATACTGGCCTTTCAACATGACGCCTTCGAGATGCTCTTTCAGTGCCGGGATTCTGGCTTCGCTGACCCGCGAACCGGCAATAATACCTGCGCTAAAACGCGCCTGCGCCAGCGCCACCACGCGCGCCGCGTCTTTTTCGATCTGCTGCTGGTGACGATTTTTTGCCGTCAGGGTTTCAACTTCACTTGCCGTACGCGCCACCTGATTGACCGCCTCCACCACCGCTTTGTTGTAGTTCGCGACCGAGAGGTTATTCTGCGCCTGGGCGATATCCAGATTAGCGTTCAGCCTGCCGCTGTCGAAGATCGGCAGCGTCAGTCCGGCAGTCACGCCCATCTGCTGGGCTGAAGAGCGGAACAGATCGCTCAGGTGCAGGGCATCCTGCTGTAAGAACGCCATCAGGTTCACGTCAGGATAGAACGCCGCTCTGGCGGCTTCCACCTCGCTCATGGAGGCTTCGATATACCAGTGCGCCTCCTGCAGATCCGGTCGGCGAGCCAGCAGTTCATAGCCGAGCGTCGACGGTAACGAGGCTTCTGCTACAGGCAACGGGTGGCGCGTAAGGTGTGTCGCCGGTGTGCCGGTCAGCGCATCCAGACGCGCTTCAATGGCCTTCATTTTGCCCTTTACGTCGGCCAGCTGTTCATTAGTCTTACTGGCGTGTATATCGGTTTCGACGCCCTCCACCGAGGAGGTAATACCGTGCTGATACAGTTCGCGATCGGCGTCGATAATATTTTCCTGCTCCTGTTTAATCCGGGTAAGAACTTCCCCTGCTTCGGCCTGGGTCTGCCACGCCCAGTAAAGGCGCGCAACGCTGGTTGAAAGCAGCTGACGGGTCTGCTCCAGCTCCGCTTTTTGCGCATTCACTTTACCGATACGCGCTGCAATCCGGGCGCGGTTTTTTCCCCATAGGTCGAGATCCCAGCCCGCCGTCAGGCCAAAGGTGCCGTTGGTATACCATGGGCCGGTGGTGCCCGCCGCCGGGTCGGTAAGGGCAAACGGCCCCATCAGCCCCTCTGCCGACATTTTTTGCCGTTCAACATCCGCTGAAAAATCCATTTGTGGGCCATCGGCTGCGATAGCGGCTCTGGCCTGCGCTTCGGCAAGCGTAATGCGCTGCCGGGCAATTTGCATATCGGGCGCATCCGCTATGGCTTTGGCTTTGGCAATAAGCGAATTTAACTGCGGGTCGTTATATTCTTTCCACCATTCATTTTTCGGCCAGTCCGCATGACGAAGTTGGGTATTAACGGACGCGGCTGTCGTTTGCGTTTGAATTGGCGACACCGTGGAATGTTCCGGTGCGCAGGCAGCCAGCATAAAAACAAGGGGAGCACTCAGAGATAAAATAAGAAAACGTTTCATTACGCCATGCACTCAAAAAAATAAAGGCGCAACTTACGCTTGATGACGCGCTATTTTTTAGTAACGCGTGGCAATCCGCAAATTGTCATACACTTACATACTCGGCAAAATATTCACCGAGTGAATTATTTATTTTTAAATATAACTGCCGATTATTTTGACTGTATAACCCGCGCAATATCAGCCGACGTTTGCAGCGTGCGGATCTCCTGAAATAATCCCAGCGCTTCGCTGTACTCTTTGCGTAAATAACTCAGCCACTGTTTAATTCGCGCGACGTGATACAAACCGGTGTCGCCCTGCTTCTCCAGACGGCTGTATTTTTGCAGCAGCGTCACCACGTCTGCCCACGGCATCCGCGGCTCGTTATATTTCACCACCCGGCTGAGGTTCGGCACGTTCAGCGCGCCGCGGCCAATCATCACCGCATCGCAGCCGGTGGCTTTCAGGCACGCCTGCGCGCTCTCGTAATCCCAGATTTCGCCGTTGGCGATCACCGGAATAGTAAGTCGTTTGCGGATCTCACCAATCGCCTGCCAGTTAATGCGCTCGGCTTTGTAGCCGTCTTCTTTAGTGCGGCCATGCACCACCAGCTCGGTGGCCCCGGCCTGCTGCACCGCATCGGCAATTTCAAACTGTCGGGCGCCGCTGTCCCACCCCAGGCGCACCTTAACCGTCACCGGCAAATGCGAGGGCACGGCCTCACGCATGGCTTTCGCGCCGCGGTAAATCAGCTCAGGATCTTTCAGCAACGTCGCTCCGCCGCCGCTGCCGTTCACCAGCTTCGACGGACAGCCGCAGTTGAGATCCACCCCGTAAGAGCCAAGCGCTACCGCGCGGGCGGCATTTTCCGCCAGCCATTCAGGATACTGGCCGAGCAGCTGAATACGTACCAGCGTGCCGGAAGGGGTCCGGCTCTGGCGATGCAGTTCAGGGCAGAGACGATAGAATGACTTTTCTGGCAGCAACATATCGACCACGCGCAGGAACTCCGTCACGCAGAGATCGTAATCGTTCACCTCGGTCAGAAGCTCGCGCACGAGGGAGTCGAGCACGCCTTCCATTGGGGCCAGTAAAACACGCATAGCAGTACCTGTGAAAAAAGACGCGCTATAGTAGCCGCTCTCTATATCGCTGGGAAGCGCTTCTGTTCAGGCAGAAAATCACCCGGCGTTGCCCCAACAATAGCGCGAAACGCCGCCGCAAATGCCGCCGGGCCGGAAAACCCCAGCATCCAGGCCACCTGCTTAACTGGGTATCCGTTGGCGAGGAGATCCAGCGAGGCACAAATCCTTGCGCGCTGTCGCCAGGCCCGGAAGCTAAAGCCGGTATCGTTGATAAACGCACGTGAAAATGTGCGTTCAGACATCGCGGCCCGTTCCGCCAGCCTTTCCAGAGAGAGATCCCAGAGATTGTTGGCAATGATGTCACAGGCCACGCGATGTAAGCGCTCATCCACGGGCATCGGCAGTTCGGCAGAAATCTGCTGCGTCTCGCTGAGGATGTCGAGCAGCAAAACGGCCATGCTGCGCTGGCTTGCCGGCCGGTATTCCGCGCTGAACAGCCCGGCAATCAGCTCTTTGAACAACGCTGTGGCCATAATCACGTGAACCTCGTCTTTCCGCTTAAAAGGTTCGCATTGCGAAATCAGTGCCGGGCTAAACCAGACCGCGCGAAGCTCCGTTGCGGATAACACGCTGTAGGTATGTTCCTGAAAGGGAGGGATCCACAGCGCGCGCTGCGGCGGTATGACCCAGCGTTTACTGCCGGTTTCAACCAGCATAACCCCCTTAATGGCAAACAAAAGTTGTCCCTGCGAATGCTGGTGAGGCGGATCGACTTCGCCGCGCGTATAGCGAATTGCCCCTCTTGACCATCCGATAGCATCGTCGTGAATTGGCGTTTTATCGATAACGGTTGGCATTTCACATTCCCCCCTTCCTCTTATGATGCTGCTTGTACACGTAACCAGAGAGAGACGCAATGCACATCCATTTTATTATTCATGAACATTTCGAGGCGCCAGGCGCCTATGAAATCTGGGGGAAAAGTCGCGGCTGCAGTCTGAGCTACACCAGAGTGTATCAGGGCGAACCTTTACCTGAGGAACTGGGGGGCACAGACCTGCTTATCATCATGGGAGGCCCGCAATCCCCCGCCACCACGCTTGAGGAATGCCCCTGGTTTGATGCGCAGGCGGAAAAGGCACTCATCAGCCGCGCGATAGAGGCAGGTAAAACGGTGTTAGGCGTTTGTCTGGGCTCACAGCTTATCGGCGAAGCGCTGGGCGCAGCGTTTTGCCACAGCCCGGAAAAAGAGATCGGCAAATTTCCCGTCAGGCTCACAGATGCAGGCAAGGCGAACCCGCTGTTTGAGGACTTTGGCAGCGTGCTGAACGTCGGTCACTGGCATAACGATATGCCTGGGTTGACGCCGCAGGCTAAGGTTCTGGCTTACAGCGAGGGTTGTCCCCGCCAGATCGTGCAATACAGCGAACGGGTTTACGGTTTCCAGTGCCATATGGAGCTGACGCCGGAGGTGGTAGAGTTGCTGATTGAGCATTCGCAGAATGACCTCCGCCGTGCGGGTGAATTCCGTTTTGTCGAAACGGCGGAAAAACTCCGCTCGCATGATTATCGCGAAATGAACCAGGTGCTGTTTTCTTTTCTCGATAAACTGACCGCCTGACGCTGATACCTTCTCTGGCGCGTGACTTCGCCAGCGCAATCCCTTTCCTCTAAACTGTAGCCTGCACCAGTAAGGTGATACCGGACGTTCCATTCCGGAATGTCTGGTATGCTCAAAATTCATGATGTGATCCGTGGCACATTTTTATGTTTAATTGTATGATGAATGCGTTTCAGCAAGGACTATCACCATGAGCAAATCATTGAACATTATCTGGCAATATCTGCGCGCATTCGTCCTGATTTACGCCTGCCTGTATGCCGGCATTTTCATCGCGTCGCTGCTGCCCATCACCATTCCCGGCAGCATTATCGGTATGCTGATCCTCTTCGTTTTACTGGCGCTGCAAATTCTGCCTGCAAAGTGGGTTAATCCAGGCTGCTTCATTCTTATCCGCTACATGGCGCTGCTGTTCGTGCCTATCGGCGTGGGCGTCATGCAGTATTTTGATTTGCTCAAGGCGCAGTTCGGCCCGATTGTCGTTTCCTGCGCGGTCAGCACGCTGGTGGTTTTCCTGGTGGTGAGCTGGAGTTCTCATCTGGTACATGGAGAACGTAACGTGGTCGGGGAGAAAACAAAAAAATGATGGCTAATATCTGGTGGTCACTGCCGTTAACCCTGCTGGTATTCTTCGCCGCGCGCAAGCTTGCCGCACGATTTAAAATGCCCTTGCTGAACCCCCTGCTGGTGGCGATAGTGGTGATTATTCCCTTCCTGCTGCTCACCGGCATTCCTTATGAGCGTTACTTTGCGGGCAGCAAAATTTTAAACGACCTCCTGCAGCCCGCCGTTGTCGCGCTTGCCTTTCCTTTATATGAGCAGCTGCACCAGATCCGCGCACGGTGGAAGTCCATCATTACTATCTGTTTTGTGGGAAGCCTGGTGGCGATGATTACCGGCACGTCGGTGGCGCTGTTGATGGGGGCCTCCCCGCAAATTGCCGCCTCTATCCTGCCTAAATCAGTGACCACGCCTATCGCGATGGCGGTAGGCGGCAGCCTCGGCGGTATTCCGGCCATCAGCGCGATGTGCGTGATTTTCGTCGGTATTCTCGGCGCGGTGTTTGGCCACACTCTGCTGAACGGGATGCGTATTCACACCAAAGCGGCGCGCGGGCTGTCGATGGGCACTGCCTCGCACGCGCTGGGTACCGCACGCTGCGCGGAGCTGGACTATCAGGAAGGGGCGTTTAGCTCTCTTGCGCTGGTGATCTGCGGGATTATCACCTCCCTGCTCGCCCCGTTCATTTTCCCGCTGATTCTGGCGGTGATGGGCTAAAATTTGCGATGCGTCGCGCAAATTTCATTTTGATTTCATAAGTTGCATACATAATGAGAAGTGGATCACATATAAAGGCCTTACGGCTCCGTAAACTACCGATCCATTAACCTTTATGAGGCAAACGCCATGCACCCACGTTTTCAAGCTGCCTTCGCTCAGCTTGCAGAGAATTTGCAGTCAGCCCTGGCTCCCGTTCTGGCAGATGCACATTTCCCCGCCCTGCTGACGGCGGAGCAGGTCACGGTGCTTAAACAGGCAACCGGGCTGGATGAAGACGCGCTGGCTTTCGCACTGCTGCCCCTGGCTGCCGCCTGCGCCCGGGCCGATCTTTCCCACTTCAACGTCGGTGCCATCGCGCGCGGCGTCAGCGGAACCTGGTACTTCGGCGGGAACATGGAGTTCCTCGGCGCAACCATGCAGCAGACCGTTCACGCCGAGCAGAGCGCCATCAGCCACGCCTGGCTGCGCGGTGAGAAAGCCCTGAGCGCCATCACCGTAAACTACACCCCATGCGGCCACTGCCGCCAGTTTATGAACGAGCTGAACAGCGGGCTGCAGCTGCGCATTAACCTGCCGGGCCGCGCGCCGCACACGCTGGGCGATTACCTGCCGGATGCCTTTGGCCCGAAAGATCTGGAGATCAAAACTCTGCTGATGGACGAGCAGGATCACGGTTTCGCCCTGTCCGGCGATGACCTGAACCAGGCGGCCATACGCGCGGCGAACAAGAGCCACACCCCGTACAGCAACTCCCCGAGCGGCGTGGCACTGCAGTGCCGCGATGGCCGTATCTTCACCGGCAGCTATGCGGAAAACGCCGCGTTTAACCCAACGCTGCCGCCGCTGCAGGGCGCACTCAACCTGCTGAGCCTGAACGGCTACGATTATCCGGACATTCAGCGTGCCGTTCTGGCCGAAAAGGCCGATGCGCCGCTGATTCAGTGGGATGCCACCGCCGCAACGCTCAAGGCGTTAGGCTGCACGACGATCGACCGCGTCCTGCTGGCGTAAACCTTCCGGCGGACAGAAATGTCCGCCACGTTGCTGAAAAACCCCTCAGTTGAGTCGCTGTTTCTTGCGCTAACCAGGCGGGTAAAGTAGCCTGAGTTAAATTTCATCCACGAACGAGCCATCTTCATGTTAAAGCGCGTTTTTTACAGCCTGTCTGTCCTGGTCGGCATACTGCTGTTTATCGTGCTGGGTCTCGACCGCTGGATGAGCTGGAAAACCGCTCCCTACATCTTTGATGACCTGCAGGACCTGCCCTATCGTCAGGTGGGCGTGGTGCTCGGCACCGCCAAGTATTACCGCACAGGGGTGATCAACCAGTATTACCGCTACCGTATTCAGGGCGCGCTGAACGCCTACAACAGCGGCAAGGTGAACTACCTGCTGCTGAGCGGCGATAACGCGCTGCAAAGCTATAACGAGCCGGTGACGATGCGGAAGGATTTGATTGCCGCGGGCGTGGACCCTGCCGATATCGTGCTCGACTACGCCGGGTTCCGCACCCTGGACTCCATCGTGCGCACGCGCAAAGTCTTTGACACCAACGACTTCATCATCATCACCCAGCGCTTCCACTGCGAGCGCGCGCTGTTTATCGCCCTGCACATGGGCATTCAGGCCCAGTGCTATGCGGTGCCGTCGCCAAAAGATATGCTGAGCGTGCGCGTCCGCGAGTTTGGTGCCCGCTTTGGTGCCCTGGCCGATCTCTATATCTTCAAACGCGAACCGCGTTTTTTAGGCCCGCTGGTGCCGATCCCGGCAATGCATGAAGTGCCGGAAGACGCGCAGGGTTACCCGGCGGTGACGCCGGAGCAGCTGCTGGATATGCAGAAAAAAGAGAAAAAATAGGCCTGCCTTTATACTTTCTTTACGCCGGTACTGACGCTTTTTATCCCCCCTTTACGCCAGCTCTTTTAACCTGAGTTCACTGCCGCTACGGCTTCATTGAAGAATGACTATGAACTCGATAATGAATGCGTTTTTCCTCAAAAGTCTCCGCCCTTACTTTAACTTTCCCGGATTATCACTCCCCGGCGCACTTAATTCTGGTCTCTGGCTGGATGAAAAAATTGACACCCTGCAGCACAATATTGCCGTGGAAGTGGCCGACTATCTGGAACGCTACCCGCAGACGAAACACGTTGACGTTTACCTGAACGATATCAACGGCACGATGCGCGGCAAGCGCCTCACGGTGGAGAGTATGCTGAGTCTGGAAAAAGGCTGTTATTTTCCGCTTTCCGTCTACTCCATGGATCAGAAGGGAAAAATCGCCGCCCCGGTTTATGATGAACCCGACCGGCTGTGCGTCCCGGTCGCCGGTTCTCTGCGTCCCTGTCCGCAGGATCCGGAGCATACCGCGCAGATCCTGCTGACGATGAAGGATAGCGACGGTAACCCCTGCCCGCTTGAGCCACGCACGATACTGCAGAACGTCGTGGCCCGCTTCCACCAGCACGGCCTTTTTCCGGTCATTGCGCCGGAAATCGAGTTTTACCTGACGGGACAGGGCGATCGCGATCCGCAAAATCAGGGCTGTTTTCACATGGACACCTCGTCGGCGCAAGCGGCGCTTTTTGACGAGCTGGAACAGCTGGCGCACCTTCAGCGCATCCCGCTGTCAGGGGTGGTAGCAGAAGCCGAGTCCGGACAGTACGAATTAAACCTGAAGCACAGCCAGCGCGTCGTAGAGATCTGTGATAACGTGCTGGCCCTGCGCCGCCTGACCCGCTATGTCGCTGAAAAGCACGGTCTTCAGGCTAACTTTATGGCTAAGCCTTTCAGCCAGCTCTCCGGCAGCGGTTTGCACATCCATTTCAGCCTGAACAACAGCCGTGGCGAGAACGTTTTTGCCTCGCCGGTGAACGCGCTGAGCAGCATGATGCGCTTGTGCATCGCGGGCCAGCTGGCGCTGATGCCCGCCTCCGTCGCCATTCTTGCGCCGGGGGTCAACGCGTTTCGTCGCCTGCGAAAAAACCTGACGGAACCCGTCTTTAACTCATGGGGCTATAACACCCGCTCCGCTGCCCTGCGCATTCCCTGCTCGGAAGAGAGCAACCGTCGTATCGAGTACCGACTGGCCGGAGCCGATGCGAATCCGTATCTGGTGGCGGCCACAATCCTGACCGGCATGCTGTACGGACTGGAACATATCGACGAGGGGGAACTCCCGGAACCGCAGCAGGACCAACCGGAACTCCCGCTGTTCCAGCAGGAGGCAATTGAGGCCTTCGCCCGCTGTCAGTATCTCACCGACAGCCTGGGCGACGCCTTTTCCGAACAGTGGGTCGCCTGCAAGCTTTCTGAACTCGAGTGGTTTGAGCGCATTGTGACGCAAGAAGAGTCCCATCTGGCATAGGCCATAAAAAAGCCCGCTCGGTGAGCGGGCCGGGTATGGCGAGTGACGATTACTTCTTACGGGCGTACTTCAGTGAATCCAGCGCCACCGCGAAGATAATGATGGCGCCCTTGATGATGTACTGCCAGTACGGGTTCACGCCGATGTAGGTCAACCCGTAGTTGATGACGGTAAAGATGATCACACCGGTGACCACGCCGAGCACGGTACCCACCCCGCCGCTGAAGGAGACGCCGCCGACCACGCAGGCCGCAATCGCATCCAGCTCGTACATGAAGCCAAGGTTGTTTGTTGCGGAGCCGATACGGCCTGCTTCCAGCATCCCGCCGAAGGCGTAGAACACACCGGACAGCGCGTAAATCATCAGCAGGTTCAGGGCAACGTTTACCCCGGACACTTTCGCCGCTTCCGGGTTACCGCCGATAGCGAAGATGTTTTTACCGAAGCGCGTTTTGTTCCACAGGATCCAGACGAACGCCACCGCAATCAGCGCATAGAAGGTAATGTACGACAGGCGGAAGCTGCCCAGCGCGATAAACCCCTGCGTGAAGGTGGAGAAGCCGCTGTCAAAGCCCGAAATCGGCGACGCGCCCACAAAGTCGTAGTACAGGGAGTTGATACCGTAAACGATGATCATCGTACCCAGCGTGGTGATAAATGGCGTCACGTTCAGGTAAGCGATGATAATACCGTTGATCAGGCCAATCACCGCCCCGATGGCGCAGACAATCAGGATCACCACGAAAATCGGCATAGTCGCCATCTCCGGGAACACCTTGTTGGCGTTTTCCATCGACTGCAGCAGGGTTGCCGCAATAACCGCCGCCAGGCCGACCTGACGACCGGCAGAAAGGTCCGTCCCCTGGGTGACGATAAGGCCCGCCACGCCCAGCGCAATGATGATACGCACGGAGGACTGGGTCAGAATATTACTCAGGTTCAGCAGGCTTAAGAACGTAGGGTCCTGGAAAATAATAATGGCCAGCAGGACTAAAAGAACAACGTAAATACCGCCTTCTTTCAGGTAAGTGAGAAAACTTTTTTTATTTAACGCACTCATGAGGAGCCCCTGATCTTAAAGGTGCAAAGACGCAAGACGCAAAATTTCGTTTTGCGTTGTCGTTTTGGTGTCAACAATACCGGCAACGAGACCATTGCTCATAACCAGAATACGGTCCGTGATCCCTAACAGTTCCGGCATTTCGGAAGAAATAATAATGATCCCTTTATTCTTTTTCGCCAGCTCGGCAATCAGCTGATAAATTTCAAACTTCGCGCCGACGTCAATACCGCGGGTCGGTTCATCCAGCATCAGAATTTCTGGCTGGGTTAATAACCAACGGCCAATAATAACTTTTTGCTGGTTACCACCGGAAAGCGAACCAATTTGGGTACGGTGGCCTGGCGTTTTCACGCGCATGGAGTCAATTACCCACTGGGTATCGCTCTTCATGCGGGAGTTATCCAGCAGCCCGACTTTGTTTTTGTAATTGCGAATATTAGAGATTAACGAGTTAAAGTTAATATCCAGATAAGCATAAATACCGGTCGAACGACGTTCTTCCGTCACCAGCGCAAAACCGTTATTAATGGCTTCGTTGGCATTATGGTTGTTAATTTTCTTCCCGTGCAGCGTGATGGTGCCGTCGGCCTTCTCGCGGATGCCAAACAGGGTTTCCACGATGTCGGTACGCTTTGCCCCTACCAGGCCAGCAATGCCAAGAATTTCGCCTTTGTGAAGGTCGAAAGAAACATCGCGGATGGACGGCTGGCGCAGCGAGGTCAGATTGCGCACTTCCAGGATTACTTCACCTGGCTTGTTCTCTTTGTCCGGGAAGCGCTGGTTCAGGGAACGGCCGACCATCATGGCGATGATCTTGTCCATGTCCAGCCCTTCAAGCGGCTGCGTGGCAATCCACTGGCCGTCGCGCAGGATGGTAATTTCATCGCACAGCTGGAAGATCTCTTCCATTTTGTGCGAGATGTACACAATGCCGCAGCCGCGTTCTTTCAGCTTACGAATAATGGTAAAAAGGTGATTAACCTCTTTTTCCGTTAATGACGAGGTGGGTTCATCCATGATGACGATTTTCGCATCATAGGAGAACGCTTTGGCAATTTCGATCATCTGCATCTGGGAAACGGATAATGTCCCTACGCGGGCGCGCGGATCGATATCAATATCCAGCTCATCGAAAATCGCTTTGGTGTCGCGATACATTTTATCCTGATCGACAAACACACCTTTAGTTGGGTAACGTCCCAACCACATGTTATCCATTACCGAGCGTTGCAGTACCAGGTTTAATTCCTGGTGAACCATCGAGATACCGTTTTCCAGCGCTTCTTTCGCTGAATGGAAATCGATCTCTTTCCCCTGAAAAAGAATGCTGCCAGAATCTTTTTGATAGATCCCAAAAAGACATTTTAATAACGTTGATTTACCCGCACCGTTCTCCCCCATTAATGCATGAATAGAGTGAGGACGGACTTTTAAATTAACATTATCAAGTGCCTTAACACCGGGGAAGGACTTGTTGACGCCTGTCATTTCCAACAAGTATTCACCGGACGACTGAGTAGTTGTGCTGACCATAATTATACCTTGTTGGCCTCGCATATCGCGTTATAAAAGGGCGCAACGAATTGCGCCCAGTGAAGACAAAACAAAGATCTTATTTACCGATAAACTCAGCCAGGTTGGACTGGTCTACGCCCACGTAAGGCACGCGAACGATTTTGTTATCAATTTTCCAGCTGGTGCCATCCGCCGCGCCTTTACCGTCGGCGAGGTTTTTCGCCAGATCGAAGGTCGCTTTCGCCTGGTTGTTGGCATCGTTCAGAACGGTACCGGCCATCGCGCCAGATTTAACCAGCGCCAGCGCTTCCGGCAGGGCATCCACGCCAAATACCGGGATGGACGATTTATTGTGGGCTTTCAGCGCTTCAACCGCACCCATTGCCATCGCATCGTTGTTGGCAATGACCACTTCGATTTTGTTCGCGTTCGGGCCAGACAGCCACGCGTCCATCTTATCTTTCGCCTGAGCGGTGTCCCACATCGCGGTATCTAACGCCAACTGCTGGGTTTTCAGGCCTTTGTCGTTCAGCTCTTTGATAACATAGGTGGTACGCGCTTCAGCATCCGGGTGGCCAGGTTCGCCTTTCAGCAGCACGAACTGGATCTGACCGTCTTTGTTCAGGTCCCAGTTCGGGTTCGCCGCCCAGTGCTTCGCGATCAGATCGCCCTGAATAATGCCGGACTCTTTAGAGTCAGTACCGACGTAATACGCTTTGTCATAGCTGTCCAGCGCTTTACGGGAAGGTTCTTTGTTGAAGAAGACGATTGGCACGTTCTGGCCGCGCGCTTTCTCAATAACCGTGCCTGCTGCAGCCGGGTCAACCAGGTTGATCGCCAGGGCCTTAACGCCTTTAGCCAGCAGAACGTCGATCTGATCGTTCTGTTTGGACTGGTCGTTCTGGGAGTCATTCATCAGCAGCTGTACGTCTGGCGCTGCTTTCGCATCTTTCTCAATTGCTTTACGCACAACAGACATGAAGTTGTCGTCGTATTTATAGATGGTCACACCAATACGGGTATCCGCAGCGTGCGCTGCTGCACCAAAAAGCATGCTTGCCATTACAGCAGACAGGGTCAACACCTTCTTATTCATGGTATCTCCGGTTTTTTTATGCAGGGTAGTTCTTGTGAATAACGATCGGCAGGCAGGTGTTAATAAAACGTTACTGACAGCCGACGTTCACTTATAAAATTTCTATCTTCCGTGGTCGGTAACGCTCCAGAAATGCGTTTTATTCGTTGTTTGCGGCACATTGGCTATGGTGAAAGCGAATAATCACCGTTACATAGCGTTTCAGCCCCTAAAACGCTGACATCATAGTCAGCGCCTTGTTAAGATACTGTGAATTTACTCACAGATTGAAAACGGTTACATCACCTGGTGTAATCAGTTAGTGATCGGAACCACAATTTGCCGGGCGGCGACGGAATGACGACGCACCAGCGTCGGCATGAAGCAGTGAGTTGCCCCTGGATCCAGCAGCCCAGCCGCTCCCTGTAGCGCCAGCTCGGTCGCCAGTTTTGCCATAGAAGCAATGGGATAGCGCACCGTAGTCAACTGCGGGTCGGTGTAACGGGCAATCGGAATATCATCGAAACCAATCAATGACAAATGCTGTGGCACCGCAATGCCGTTATCCTTCAGCGCAGTCAGCGCGCCTGCCGCCATGCTGTCGTTATAGGTAAACACCGCAGAAAGCTGCAGATTACGGCCCAGCAGTTCCACCATTGCCGCCTCACCGCCCTGCATATCCGGCGTGCCGGTGCCAATCCAGCTTTCTGATGGCGTAATACCGTGCTCTTTCAGGGCGTTTTGCCACCCCTCACGCCGCAGCTCGTCATCTTCAATGTGATGGCTGGAGGCCAGATAGCCGATCCGCTGATGGCCGTTATTGATGAGCATTTTGGTGGCCATCATGGCGCCGCTGACGTTATCCAGCCCGACACAGCGGTGGGCATAGCCCGGGACGATGCGGTTGATCAACACCATGCCCGGGATCTGCTCCATAAACCCGACCAGCTCTTCATCGCTTAAGGCTTTTGAGTGAACAATCAGGGCGTTGCAGCGCTGGCGGATCAGCACTTCAATGGCATAACGCTCCTTTTCCGCCTCGTGATAGCTGTTGCCAATCAGCACGTATTTCTGATGCTGCTGGGCGACCACATCGACCGCTTTCACCAGCGCACCGAAAAAGGCGTCCGAGACATCCATTACCACCACGCCGATGGTATCGCTGACCTGTGTTGCCAGCGCCTGGGCGTTGGCATTTGGCCGGTACCCGAGCTGGGTCACGGCTTTCATTACGGTTTCACGGGTTTCAGGGCTGACCAGCGCGCTGTTGTTCAGCACGCGGGAGACGGTAGCCACAGAAACGCCCGCCAGACGGGCGACGTCACGAATGGTGATCATATTCACCATCCTTCAAAGAATTGCAGCAACTCACAGACACCCCCTGTGTTTAGCAAGGTGGCTATTTTGGCAGCGAGAGAAAGGGGACTACGTGAAGAAGCTCACACTCATGAAAACGCTTACATCCGTTTTGTTAATGATTGTGATCCAGATCGTTATCTGGATGTATTACTCAATGATACCCCCGAAGCATGTGCGGTTAACTGACGCCACACCCACTCCAGCGGTCCCTGGCGGAAATAACGCAACCAGATGACAGAAAACGCCAGGTTTACTATCCAGACCGGAATAACAAACGCCAGTAGTCCGAGGCGGTCGAATTTCATAAACAGGCCAAAGCGATAGAAAAGCGTGGTGCAGATCAGCGTCTGCAGGAGGTAATTACTTAACGCCATCCGCCCAACGCAGGCTACGGCGCTGACGATCCACAGGCGAGAAAGCTGCGGCCAGAAACCATAGATCAGCGCCGCATAGCCGATGGTCTGGAACGGCGAGCTCAATTCACGCGGCGCCTGCAGCAGGAACGCGCACCAGCGGTAATCCCAGTGAAGGTGCCACTGCGCCATCACCGCCGGAAGGTTAATCAGCACGCCCAGCAGGACCAGCCCCGCGCCGGTGCGGCGGTAGTGACGCAGGCTGAATTCCCCTTTCAGCCAGCCGGTGCGCATCAGTGACGCGCCCATCAGCATCATGCCCGCCAGCTGCCAGCCGTATTGCGCCCCCAGGGCAAGCAGATTGTCGCCCAGCATATCCGCACGGTTGCTTATCGCTTCCGTACCGCCCTTCAGCTTCCAGTACTGCTCGTACTGGAGGTTAGCGGCGTCCGGGATCCAGGAACGGTTTGTCGCGTCACCGGAGATCAGCCCCAGCAAAAGCAGGACGCCGAGTCCCATGAGATAGAGCATCACGCCGGTGTTAAACAGGCTTTTCACGCTGTGCGCGTCGCGAATCAGCCGCCAGCAGATTAGCCCGACTAACCCATAAGCGAGAAGAATATCACCATCCCAGAAGAACAGGCCGTGGATAAAGCCGAGAATTGCCAGCAGCGTTAAGCGCGACTGGATCCAGCGCGTGCCGCGTTTGAGCAGAAGCTGCAGGCCCGCGCCAAACAGCAGCGCAAACAGCGTGAGGAATTTAACCTGAGCAAACAGGTCGAGGATCGCCCACGTCCAGGCATCGCTTCGGGTGATGTCGCCGTACCAGGCGGGATTGAGGTAAGCGGCCTTCGGCAGACCGAAGGCGCTGATATTCAGCAGCAGGATACCCAGAATGGCGACGCCGCGAACAAAATCGAGCGTGACGTTTCGCTCCATGGTCCCTGCCCTGTCTGATTAGTTGTGGTGACGCACGGCGCGCAGGAACTCCTGGCGGGTGTTCTGGCTCGATTTAAACAGGCCGCCCAGCGAGGTGGTGGTGGTCGCACTGGTCGCATCACGCACGCCGCGCGCTTTCACGCAGTAGTGCACCGCATCAATAGAGACCGCCACGTTATTGGTACCCAGCAGCGTTTGCAGCGCGATCAGGATCTGCTGCGTCAGACGCTCCTGAACCTGCGGACGCTGCGCGAAGAACTGCACAATACGGTTGATCTTCGACAGGCCAATCACCGTGTCTTTCGGGATATACGCCACGGTCGCTTTACCGTCGATGGTCACGAAATGGTGCTCGCAGGTGCTGGTCAGCGTAATATCTCGTACCGTCACCATCTCATCCACCTTCATCTTGTTTTCGATGACGGTAATTTTCGGGAAGTTGGCGTAATCCAGTCCGGAGAAAATTTCGTCAACGTACATTTTCGCGATACGCTTGGGCGTCTCCATCAGGCTGTCATCGCTCAGATCGAGATTCAGCAGTTGCATGATCTCGGTCATATGCCCGGAAATCAGACTTTTACGGGTTTCATTGTCCATATCCTGAACGGGCGGACGCAGTGGCGTTTCAAGACCGCGCGCGAGCAGGGCTTCGTGGACCAGGGCAGCTTCTTTACTGAGTGATGACATTTTGTTCTCCTGCAGGTGTGGCGTCTTTCGCCCTCGTTGTGGCAAAAGTATGCGCTCATTGTGCGTGAGGCGACGCACATAATCCAGTATTCACGACGATAATTATTGCAATTGCTGTTGCCTTTCAGCGTGGCGATTCCAGACCAGGGCACCCGCGACAAACAGCGCAACGCCAGCCAGCCCCAGCGCAGGCTCCAGCCGGTGGGTTAGCCAGGTTGATAACGCCGAGGTTACCGGCCCCACCAATTGCCCGATGGCATACCCGGTGGTGAGCAGCCCCGCCATATAGCGCGTGTGGTGTGGCGCCAGCTCGCGGCCGTATAAAAGAGAGAGCTGCACCGCGCAGAGGAACCCGCCTCCCACCAGCAGCCCGCCCGTCAGCAAGCCGCCAATGCCCGGCAGCAGCCAGGCCGCCAGCACGCCCGCGCCCTGTAACCACAGCACGATAGCCAGCCTGCGGTTAGCCGTTGAGGTGTGGCGCAAAAGAATGCTGAGCGCAATCCCCACCACGGCCGCGGCACCAAAAATCGGCCAGACAAACTGGGCAAACAGGCTGCCGGGAAAACGCACCGCCGCCATTTGCGAAAGGAAGGTCGCCGGAAGGATATAGCCAAATCCCGCCAGGCTGTAGCTCCAGACCAGGCGCTTGAGATCCGTCGTCAGCAACAGCGGCTCTGGCGCGCTGCCGGGTCGATGAAGCTGTCCGGAACGCGGCAGATAGCGCGCCACCAGCGCGACCAATACCAACGCCAGCACGCCGTAGATTTGCCACGCCGCACCGGCCGAAAGGGATTTCGCCTGAATATAGACCGCGAGCAGGCCGCTCAGGGCGATGCCCGCGCCAGGACCGGCAAACACGGCAGCGCTGAGCCCCGGTTTACCCAACTGCCCCAGCCGCTCGTTGCTCCAGGCGGCAATCAGCACCATTGACCAGCCGCTCATGCAGCCAATCACAAAGCGCAGCAGGCCGTGCACAACCGCGTTATCCGCGGCGGCGGAGAGCAGGGTCAGCGCAACCGCACCGGTGATGCCAAGCCAGAGTCGCGTTTCAACAAAGTGGTGCGCCCGCATGGCATCCCACGCGCCCACCAGATAGCCCAGATAATTCATCGCCGCCACCAGACCTGCGCTGGTGAGCGTGAGTTGCCCGGCGGCAATCATCAGCGGCACCTGAGGCGTAAAGGCGAAGCGCCCTATCCCCATCGCCACCACCAGAACGACAAACCCACTAAGCGCAATACGCAGCGCCATGACAGCTCCAATTGTTAAAGAAAAGTAAATTTATGATGCAGCATCTCGCCGCTCCGCGAAAGTGAAAGTTGCTCACAGGTAAATGAAAACGCTGTATTATGGCTCTAATGAATAGCTATTCTCATTAAGGATCCCTGCATGGAACTGCTCGAAGAGCACCGTTGTTTTGAAGGTCGACAGCAGCGCTGGCGGCACGACTCCACCACGCTGAACTGCGCCATGACGTTTAGCATTTTCCTGCCGCCGACGGAAAACCCGCCGGTTCTGTTCTGGCTTTCAGGCCTGACGTGTAATGACGAAAACTTCACTACCAAAGCGGGCGCGCAGCGTATTGCGGCCGAGCTGGGCATTGCGCTGGTGATGCCCGACACCAGCCCGCGCGGCGATGATGTGGCGGACGATGCCGGGTACGACCTGGGCAAAGGTGCCGGATTTTATCTCAACGCCACCGAGCAGCCGTGGGCGAGCCATTACCGCATGTATGACTACATTCGCGACGAGCTGCCTGCGCTGATTAAGGCCGAATT
Source organism: Enterobacter cloacae complex sp. P12RS (assembly GCF_014895875.1). Taxonomy (NCBI): domain Bacteria; kingdom Pseudomonadati; phylum Pseudomonadota; class Gammaproteobacteria; order Enterobacterales; family Enterobacteriaceae; genus Enterobacter; species Enterobacter cloacae complex sp. P12RS. The sequence goes on along the minus strand of NZ_JADBQO010000015.1, from coordinate 170,895 downwards.
TACGGTGCGCGACCGCTGCGCCATCAGCGGGCACTCCATGGGCGGGCACGGGGCGTTAATCATGGCGCTGAAAAACCCGGGGAAATACACCAGCGTCTCTGCGTTCGCGCCGATTGTGAACCCAACGCAGGTGCCGTGGGGACAAAAAGCTTTCACAAACTATCTGGGTCAAGATGAAGAGAAATGGCAGGAATGGGACAGCTGCGCGCTGATGCTGGCAAGCCGGACGGAAGATGCGATTCCGATGCTTATCGACCAGGGTGATGCGGATCAGTTTCTCGCCGGACAGTTACAGCCTGCGGTTCTGGCTGAAGCGGCGCGCCAGAAGGACTGGCCGCTGACGCTGCGCATTCAGGCGGGATACGATCACAGCTATTACTTTATGGCGTCCTTTATTGAAGATCATCTCCGCTTCCATGCGGAACATCTGTTCAGGTAAGTTCAGCCTTTTTGCCCGGTAGCCTCCTGCATACCGGGCCTTTCCCCTCCCCCTCATTTACATAGTTCTATCCGCTTGAATCCAGGCTGGTTTCCTTTCACCCTCCTCAAACACAAATGATTTCAATTATCATTTGTGTTTACAATTCTTCATTCTTTTGTACAATTCCAGGCTCTTCTCCATCTTAAAGAGTTCTTAAAAGACAAAAACATACAGTTCTCAGGGTTATCCCGATGGAGTTTTATTCATTTTTATACGGAATGTACAAATGACAATACCCCGCATTAAGCTCCTGGCCGTCGCCGTTGGCGCTGCCACATTCACCCCTCTCGTTCACGCAGCCGATCAGGACACCGTTGTCGTCACCGCGACGGGATTTGAACAAAAGATCCAGAATGCCCCCGCCTCCATCTCTGTTATTTCGAAACAGCAGATTGAAGATAAAGCCTACCGTGATGTTACCGATGCCCTGAGAGACGTCCCGGGCGTGGTCGTCACCGGCGGCGGGAGTAGCAGTGATATCAGCATTCGCGGCATGGCATCTCAGTACACCTTGTTCCTCGTGAACGGCAAACGCGTCAGTACGCGAAGCACCCGCCCAAACAGCGACAACTCGGGTATTGAACAAGGCTGGCTGCCGCCGCTGGAGTCCATTGAGCGCATTGAGGTTATCCGCGGCCCGATGTCCTCACTTTACGGCTCCGATGCGATGGGTGGCGTCATCAACGTCATTACCAAAAAAGTCTCAAACACTAAAGCCTGGACCGGTTCGTTGCACGGCGATGCAACCTTCCAGGAAAACCATGATTCCGGCGATATCTTCCAGACCAACGCCTACGCTTCTGGTCCCCTGATTGACGGTCTGCTTGGCGCAAAAGTGACGGGGCTGTTGTCACGCCGCGCCGAAGATAAAATCGTGAACGGGTATAACGAGCAGAAAATGCGTAACGGTGGCATTACCCTGAACTTCACCCCGGATGAGAAGAACGATTTCGATCTTGATTTTGCTCGCGAGCTTCAGGACAGAAACAGCACGCCAGGGATGTCGAAAGCGGCTGAAACCTGCCGGGGAACGACCTGTAAGCCAAATACTAAAAGCGACTCACGCTATGAGCACACAACTTACTCCTTAACCCACAGCGGGTATTACGACGACTTCAATACCACCAGCTATATCCAGCAGGAAGAGACCAATAATCCAGGTCGCAAAATGCGCTCGTATAACACCACCTTCAACAACCAGAACCAGATTTTCCTCGGCGATCATACGTTGACCCTCGGCGGGCAGTATCGGTATGAGAAACTGCGCGACAAGGGCAATCAGCTGGAAGCTGCGGACGGCCTGAACAAACTGACGCGCTGGAGCTGGGCCCTGTTTGCCGAAGATGAATGGTCAATGACGGAAAGCTTTACATTGACCGGCGGCCTGCGTATGGACAAAGACCAAAACTACGGGACGAACTGGACGCCGCGCGGTTACGGCGTATGGCACCTGGCCGATCACTGGACGTTGAAAGGCGGGGTTTCGGCTGGCTATCGTGCGCCGGATCTGCGTCAGTCGTCTGCCAGCTGGGGCCAGGTAACGGGTGGCGGCCGTCTTGACGGTATCATCGTCGGCAACCCGGATCTGAAACCAGAGAAGAGCCTGAGCGAAGAGCTCGCCCTGCTCTGGGATAACAACGATAACCTGAATGCCGGCGTGACGCTGTTTAATACCGACTTCAAGGACAAGATTACGGAAGTTCGCCGCTGTAACAGCAGCGCCGATCCCGCCTGTACGATTGGCGATCACAGCTATGATTTCGTGAGCGACCGCGTTAACGTGGACAAAGCCAACATGCGCGGCGTGGAGTCCTCCTTCGGCTGGAAAATCTCGCGCGATGTAAACTGGACCGCAAACTATACCTATACCGAATCTGAGCAGAAGAGCGGTCAGTTCTCAGGCAAGCCGCTGAACAAGATGCCGAAGCACATGTTCAACACCACCCTGGACTGGCAGGCGACGCCCGACGTAGGTTTCTGGAGCCGTCTGAACCTTCGCGGTAAAACGTCTGAGTACCTGAGCCGCACGTCAATGTCCCAGGGCACACCGTCCTACACTCAGGTTGATGTCGGTCTGCGCTACAACGCGAACAAAAACCTGCTGGTTACCGCCGGTGTGTATAACGTGCTGGATAAGCAGATTGACTACGACACGTATGACACCGTGCTGGACGGGCGTCGCTATACGGTTGGCATGACCTACAGCTTCTGATCTGCCCATAAAAAAGCCCGCTCGGCTGAGCGGGCTGAAAGAGAGGAAGCGCGGTTATTGTTTAAATCGTTCCGGGAAATCCATTTCACTGTAGCGAACGAAGCGGGTTCCTTTCGTCAGTTTGTAGCCAAACCAGATGATCAGGAACAGCGGAATACCAATGTAGGTCGCCGTGACGGCACCCCAGTCAATGGTGTCCGCAAGGAAGGCCTCATAGTTCTGACCCAGAGTAATGATCAGGCACAGAACGAAGGCGAAAATCGGCCCCAGCGGGAAGAACCCTGAACGGTACGGCAGGTTATTCAGGTCATGACCCTGCATGACGTAGCCGCGACGGAAACGGTAGTGGCTGATGGCAATGCCCAGCCAGGCGATAAAGCCCGTCATCCCGGAGGTGTTAAGCAGCCACAGGTACACCGTCTGGTTGCCGAACATGGAGGTCAGGAAGCACAGGCCAGCAATCACCGTGGTGGCATACAGCGCGTTGCGCGGTACGCCGCCGCGGGACAGTTTCGAGAAAATGCGCGGCGCTTTGCCGTCGCAGGCCAGGGTATAAAGCATACGGGTGGAGGCGTACATGCCGGAGTTACCCGCCGACAGCACCGCCGTCAGGATCACCGCATTCATTACCGCCGCCGCTGAGAGCAGGCCCGCGTGCTGGAAGACCAGGGTGAACGGGCTGACGCTGATGTCTTTCACGTCGTTACGCAGCAGGCTTGGATCGGTATACGGAATGATCAGGCTGATAATCAAAATAGCGAACACGTAGAACAGCAGGATACGCCAGAACACCTGACGCACCGCGCGCGGAATGTTCTTTTCCGGGTTTTCGGATTCACCGGCCGCGATACCAATCAGCTCCGTTCCCTGGAAGGAGAAGCCGACAATCATCGCCACGCCAATCATCGCCGAGAAGCCCCCGGCAAACGGCGCGTCGCCGATGGTCCAGTTACTCCAGCCCGCAGGTTCAGCCCCTTTGAAAATACCCACGATCATCGCCACGCCGACGACGATAAAGATGATGACGGTTGCTACTTTGATCAAAGAGAACCAGTATTCCGCTTCGCCAAAGCCGCGCACGGAGATGTAGTTCAGCAGGAAGATGACGGCGAGGAACAGGGCGCTCCAGATCCAGCCCGGCGTGTCCGGGAACCACCAGGTCATCACCAGCTGCGCGGCGACGAGGTCCACGGCGATGGTGACGGCCCAGTTGTACCAGTAGTTCCAGCCCAGCGCGAAGCCGAAGCCTTCCTCAACGTATTTTTGTCCGTAGGTCGAAAACGAACCTGACACCGGCATGTATGCCGCCAGTTCGCCCAGGCTGGTCATCAGGAAATAAACCATCAGGCCAATCAGGATATAAGAGAATAATGCCCCACCCGGGCCGGCTGCCGAAATCGTTGCGCCAGAGGCAACGAAAAGACCTGTACCGATTGAGCCGCCAATGGCGATCATCGTCAGGTGACGCGCCTTGAGTTCACGACGTAGCGTGGGCGCTTCTGTGGTTTTAGTTTCTGAAACCATGTGAAAATGCTGTCCATTTAATAAATGAGGCGCGATTGTAGCAGACGATCTGCGTTCCTTCCGGCAGAAATACCCTGTTATAAGAGAGCTTCATGACGCGTCCAGGATTATAAGTAACGCATTATTTTTCCCTCTCCCCTTTGGGGTGAGGGGCGCTTTTACATCTCGCAGTAGCGCAGAAAACGCTGCAGCGAACTGGACAGGTGTTTCTGACGATGGTGGATGCACCACAGCGTGCGCACCAGTTTTGGCAGCGGAACGGGGATTTCCACCAGCGATCCGGTCTCCAGCTGTTCGGCAATCACCCGCCGGGAAAGACAGCTGATGCCCAGGCCATGACGCACCGCGTGCTTAATCGCCTCTGAGTTTCCCAGCTCCATTCCCAGCTGGAAATGCGGCAGATGCGACAGCAGCAGGTAGTCGACAATCTCACGCGTGCCGGAACCCTGCTCGCGGAGGATCCACTGCGCCTGCGCCAGCCGCTCCAGCGTCACCTCACCCTGCAATAACGACGAGGCCGGAGACGCAAACACTACCAGCTCATCCTCCAGCCAGGGCTCGGCAATGATATCGACGTTGTGGCAAGGACCTTCGATAAGTCCGATATCCACGCGGAAATCAATCACCGCGTTGATCACGTCCTGGCTGTTACCCACGCTCATCTCCAGCGGCAGGGTCGGGAAATCCCGGCGGTAGCGGGCAATCACTTCCGGCAGGATGTAGTTGCCGATGGTGCTGCTGGCAAATACGCGGATCGCGCCGTTGTCCTCGCGGAACAGCTGCTCGATTTCAATAGCCTGCTCCAGCAGCGCCAGCGCGCGCGGGTAAAGCAGGCGGCCATGTTCGTTGACCACCAGTCGCTTCCCTACCCTGTCAAACAGCTGGACGCCCAGCTGGCCTTCGAGATCGGTCAACGCCGCGCTGACGGCAGACTGCGAGAGCGCCAGCATTTGTGACGCCTGGGTCGTCGAGCCGCTTTTCAGCACCTCGGCAAACACTTCCAGCTGACGCAATGTAATGTGCATGGTTGCTTACCACTTATAAAGATTGATTATAAATATATAATCAATTTTATTTTTAAGCCAGCTCGCCGTAACCTTTAGCCAGACAAAGGAGAAGGTTATGTCAGAAATCACCTTACAACATCATCGTACAGTGTGGCACTTCGTGCCCGGCCTTGCGCTCAGCGCCGTCGTCACCGGCGTGGCCTTATGGGGCGGCAGTATTCCGGCAGTGGCCGGTGCAGGGTTCAGCGCGTTAACGCTGGCCATTTTGCTCGGCATGGTGGTCGGGAACACCGTTTACCCCCACATCTGGAAATCCTGCGACGGCGGCGTGATTTTCGCCAAGCAGCATTTATTACGTCTCGGGATTATCCTTTACGGCTTCCGTCTCACCTTTTCGCAGATTGCGGACGTGGGCGTCAGCGGGATTGCCATTGACGTCCTGACGCTGACCAGCACCTTTTTACTGGCGTGCTTTATCGGTCAGAAAGTGTTTGGCCTGGATAAGCAAACCAGCTGGTTAATCGGCGCAGGCAGCAGCATCTGCGGCGCGGCGGCAGTGCTGGCAACAGAACCCGTCGTTAAAGCCGAAGCCAGTAAAGTGACGGTGGCGGTCGCGACGGTGGTTATCTTCGGTACGCTGGCGATCTTCCTGTATCCGGCCATGTACCCGCTGGTGGCTCACTGGTTTAGCCCGGAAACCTACGGCATCTATATTGGCTCAACCATGCACGAAGTGGCGCAGGTGGTGGCGGCAGGTCACGCCATTAACCCGGAAGCGGAAAACGCGGCGGTCATTGCCAAAATGCTGCGCGTGATGATGCTGGCCCCGTTCCTGATTTTCCTCGCGGCCCGTGTTAAACAGCTGGCACCGGCTGGCGGCAGCGAGAAGAGCAAAATCACCATTCCGTGGTTTGCGATCCTGTTCATCGTGGTCGCTATCTTTAACTCCTTCCACCTGCTGCCAAAAGCGGTAGTGGAGATGCTGGTGACGCTGGATACGGTGCTGCTGGCGATGGCGATGGCGGCGCTGGGGGTGACGACGCACGTCAGCGCGCTGAAAAAAGCCGGTGCGAAGCCGCTGCTGATGGCGCTGGTGCTCTTCATCTGGCTGATTGTCGGCGGCGGTGCGATTAACCTCGCCGTGCACAGCCTGATGGCATAAACCATCTCGTCCTTCTCCTGTTAACCCGCTATCATAAGCGTTTCGGGTTAACAGGAGTTTTTGTATGAAATACGTTGGAGCGCACGTCAGCGCTGCAGGTGGCCTGGCGAATGCCGCCATTCGCGCCGCCGAAATTGAGGCGACCGCTTTCGCCCTGTTCACCAAAAACCAGCGCCAGTGGCGCGCCGCGCCGCTCACCGCTGAGGTCATTGACGATTTCAAAGCCGCCTGTGAAAAATACCATTACGGGCCGGGTCAGATCCTTCCCCACGACAGCTATCTGATTAACCTCGGGCATCCGGTGCAGGAAGCGCTGGATAAGTCCCGCGAGGCGTTCCTTGATGAAGTGCAGCGCTGCGAACAGCTCGGGCTGACGCTGCTGAACTTCCATCCGGGTAGTCATCTGATGCAGATTGATGAAGATGCCTGTCTGGCGCGCATTGCCGAATCCATCAACATGACGCTGGATAAGACCAAAGGCGTCACCGCAGTGATTGAAAACACGGCTGGTCAGGGCAGCAACCTCGGCTTTAGGTTTGAACATCTGGCGGCAATCATTGACGGCGTGGAAGATAAGTCTCGCGTGGGCGTATGCATTGATACCTGCCACGCGTTTGCCGCCGGGTATGACCTGCGCACCACCGAGGCCACGAAAAATACTTTCGAGGAGTTCGAGCGCGTTGTTGGCTTTAAATATCTTCGCGGTATGCACCTGAACGATGCGAAAAGCGCGTTCGGCAGCCGCGTTGACCGCCACCACAGCCTGGGCGAAGGCAATATCGGTCACGATGCCTTCCGCTTTATTATGCAGGACGCCCGCTTCGACGGTATTCCGATGGTGCTGGAAACCATCAATCCGGATATCTGGGCGGAGGAGATTGCCTGGCTGAAGGCACAGCAAACCGCAGAACAGGCGGCATAAAAAAAGCCGGGTTGCATTAGCACCCGGCTTTTTTATTGCTTAGTGCTTACGCTGCTTTTGCCACAACTTCCGCTTCCGGACGTTTCAGCACCGCGTAAGACAGGCCTGCCACCAGCGTACCGGCAACAATCGCCAGCAGATAACCCAGTACCGGGGTGATGGCGCCAGGGATCAGCAGGACGAACAGACCGCCGTGCGGTGCCATCAGCTTCGCGCCAATCGCCATGGAGATGGCGCCCGTTACCGCGCCGCCGACGATACAGCACGGCAGAACACGCATTGGGTCACGCGCCGCGAACGGAATCGCACCTTCGGTGATGAAGCACAGGCCCAGCACCAGCGCCGCTTTACCGCCTTCCTGCTGCGCTTTGTCGAACTTACGACGGGCAATAATCGTCGCCAGGCCAAGCGCCAGCGGTGGCACCATACCGGCCGCCATGATCGCCGCCATCGGCGCGTAGGTCTGGGTACTCAGCAGGCCAACGCCAAAGGCGTATGCCGCTTTGTTCACCGGGCCACCCATGTCGGTACACATCATGCCGCCGAGGATTGCGCCCAGCAGCACCGCGTTCGCCGTGCCCATGGTTTGCAGCCAGTGGGTCAGGCCCGCCAGGATACCCGCAACCGGCTTACCAATCAGGTAGATCATCGCCAGACCGACCACCAGGCTGGAGATGAGTGGAATGATCAGGATTGGCTTCAGCGCCTCCATACTCTGCGGCAGCTTCAGCTTCGAGCTAATCAGCTTCGCGACGTAACCCGCGAGGAAACCGGCGATGATACCGCCAATAAAGCCGGAGCCGGTGCTCACTGCCAGCATACCGCCGATAAGACCCGGGGTCAGACCCGGACGGTCAGCGATGGAGAAAGCGATAAAGCCCGCCAGCACTGGCACCATCAGCGCGAACGCTGAACCGCCGCCGATCTGCATCAGCGCAGCCGCAAGCGTCCCTTCTTCTTTAAATGCCGTAATACCAAACGCGAACGACAGTGCGATACACAGGCCGCCCGCAACCACCATCGGCAGCATGTAGGACACGCCGGTCAGCAGGTGACGATATGCGCCCGCAGACTCTTTTTTGCCTTCGGTCGGCGTTTTTGCTGCGCCGGTGGCCTGATACGGTTTGGCTTCTGCCAGGGCCTTATCAAACTCCTGCGCGGTTTTTTTCAGCGCCAGGCCGGTAGAGGTGCGGTACATCGGTTTGCCGGCAAATTTCGCCAGATCCACTTCGATATCTGCCGCCACAATCACCAGATCGGCCTCAGCGACCTCTTCCGGCGTAATGGCATTGCCCGCACCCACGGAGCCACGGGTTTCAACCTTCACCCACCAGCCGCGTTTTTTCGCTTCGGTTTCAATGGCTTCAGCCGCCATAAAGGTGTGCGCCACGCCCGTCGGGCAGGCCGTGACCGCGACAACACGTTTCGGACCCGAGGCCGCAGCCGGAGCCGCTGCGACAGGCGCGCTGTAGACTGTCGCGTGACCTTTCGCTTCGCTCAGGAACAGTTCCGGGTGTGCCACCGCGCGATTAATATCGCCCAGCCACACTTTTTTGCCGTTCAGCGCGCTGTCAGCGGGAATTTTATCGCCCAGGACAATCGCCAGTTCGGCATCGCCTGGGTTATCAATGATGTCCAGGTGTGCTTTTTGTGCCGCCGCGCCCAGCAGGGTCTTCGCCATGTAGGCGCGAGCCTGTCCGAGACCGGAGTCAATGATCAGCAGCGTTTTCATTATTCCTCTCCTGCTGTTAGTTAAAAGGTTTTAAGTCAACGCGCGCCATCATCGCGGCTAACTGGGTACGATCGGTAATACCGACATTGCTCTGGCTCACGGCCAGGGCTGCAACGGCGGTGGCAAGACGTAACGTATGTTCACTGGATTCACGCATCAGCAGGCCGTAAATCAGGCCGCCAACCATAGAATCCCCTGCGCCAACGGTGCTCACCACTTCCATTGACGGCGGTTTGGCAATCCATTCACCTGAAGCGTTAACCCACAACGCCCCTTCTGCACCCAGCGAGATCACCACGTGAGCAATACCCTGCTCGCGCAGCGCATGGGCGGCCTCAATCACATCTTTTAATTCCGGCAGCTTGCGTCCTGCCCAGATCTCCAGCTCGCGGCGGTTTGGCTTCACCAGCCACGGAGAGGCTTTCAGACCCGCCACCAGCGCATCGCGGCTGCTGTCGAAGATAATGCACGGGCACTGGCTGCGCAGACGCGTCATCCAGTCGGTAAACGCTTCCGGGCTGACGCCGGACGGCAGGCTGCCGCTGACGCACACCATATCGAACTGGCCCAGCCAGGTCAGGGAGTCGGTCACAAAGCGCTCCCAGTCAGCTGGCGTCACTTCGAAACCGGAGAAGTTAAGATCGGTCACTTCGCCGTCTTTTTCCGTCAGCTTAACGTTGATGCGGGTACGGCCCTGCACAACCTGGAAACGGTTGGCAATGCCCAGCTCGCTGAACAGCTGCTGGAAGCCATCCTGGTTATCTTTACCGAGGAATCCGCCTACGGTGACGTCGATACCGAGATCCTTGAGCACCTTCGCGACGTTAATCCCTTTGCCCGCAGCATGCAGGCCAGTGGTACGCACGAGGTTAACTTCGCCGCGCTCAATTTCCGGGCAAAACCCCACCAGGTCATAAGCCGGGTTCAGCGTAATAGTCGCAACACGTCTGCTCATTATGCGCCCTCCCCCAGACCTGCCGCGATGGCGTCGCCAATTGCTTTCAGCGCCTGTTCAGCATCTACGCCCTGCGCGGTGAAGCGCAGGCGATGGCCTTTCTTCACGCCCAGCGCGACGACTTTCATCAGGCTACGGCCGTTGGCCGGTTTGCCCGAACCATCCAGGTTGGTCACGGTAATCTCGCTTTCAAATTGTTTAATGGTGTTGACCAGCATGGTGCCCGGACGGGCATGCAGGCCGTGTTCGTTGCGCACCACGAACTCGGCGTTCAGCACGTCGTCCGTTAGCGCGTCGTCGCTGGTCAGCAGCGCCAGCACGGTCGCCGCATCGGCGTTCAGCAGTTTTTCAGCTTTATTGTTCAGCAGCAGATCGCCCAGACGCTTCAGCACCGAAACCGGCTGCTCATCGTTCATCGCCACGGTCACCAGCATGGCTGCTGTCTCGCCCTCAACGTCGAACGCGGTGGCGGCGCGGCTCACTGCAATTGCGCTGCGCAGGTTGCCTTCAGCGCTGTCGTTCAGCCAGATGCCCTGGCCGAGATTCAGCGGTTTATCGTTAATCACGCGCGTCACAAAGGTGGCATCAGCGGCACCCGCTTCTTTCAGGCGACCCGCGTTCAACGCCTGCAGCGTGACCAGGTCGGAGGCCACAACATCCAGCGTCAGCGTGTCGTTATCCAGCTTCAGCGCTTCACTCTGTTTTTCGCCCATCAGCAACGCCCGCAGCTCTTCAGCGGTTGTTGCAGACTTCAGCTGTTCCGCCACGGAGTCATCGCTCAGGACATGCGTCAGCTGACGCAGCAGGCCTAAGTGTTCGTCGCTGCTCGCCGCGATACCGATAGCAACATAAGCCACCTGGCCGTCGCCCCAGAGCACGCCCTGCGGGAACTGATAGACCTTAACGCCGGTTTTCAGCACCTGGTCGCGGGTGTCGGTTGTGCCGTGCGGAATGGCAATGCCATTGCCGAGGAAGGTGGAGGTCTGCTGCTCGCGCGCCAGCATACCGTTTACGTAGCCGTCCGCGACGTTACCCGCCTGCACAAGGGCAGCGGCAACCTGACGAATAGCCTCTTCTTTATCCCCGGCCTGAGCGCCCGGGTGAATATCCTGAACAGATAACTGGAACATGGTTCTCCTCTCCTGCTGAAAGTGAATCGTTTCAGCTTACATGAGAAAAAATGCGCTAGCCTGCTCCGTTTGTTAAAACAAGATAGCGCTGAAACGTTTCAAAAAGTCTTGCGCTTTCTGCAATGGCTTGCAAGAAATGTCGTATTTCCGATATCAGAATTTAGAGATACTGCACATTTCTTCTGCGTTCAGCTAAATTTTGCTGAACTTCAGCAAACCAGTTTCAGCTAAGTTCAGCCAGGTGGGGAGTAAGTTGAAATGCCATTTTGATTTTTCGTGGGGTAATTGACGTCACCCACTGTTTATTTTTTAACTGACGGCGTAAACTCCGCCCCTCTCTGTTACTCGCTAATTATAAAACATGCATAACACCCCTGCGGCCACCGCGCCGAAGCCCTTTGATTTGACGTCAACGGCGTTCCTGATTGTTGCCTTCTTCACGGGCATTGCCGGTGCGTTGCAAACCCCGACGCTGAGCCTGTTCCTGACCAACGAAGTTCACGCCCGTCCGGCGATGGTTGGCTTCTTTTTTACCGGAAGCGCCATCATCGGCATTCTCGTCAGCCAGTTTCTCGCCGGTCGTTCCGACCGCAAAGGCGATCGTAAAAGCCTGATCGTTTTCTGCTGTCTGCTGGGGGTGCTGGCCTGCGTCCTGTTTGCCTGGAACCGTAACTATTTCATTCTGCTGTTCATCGGCGTTTTTCTGAGCAGCTTTGGCTCAACCGCCAACCCGCAGCTGTTTGCCCTTGCCCGCGAACATGCCGACCATACCGGGCGGGAAGCGGTGATGTTCAGCTCGATATTGCGCGCTCAGGTGTCACTGGCATGGGTAATTGGCCCGCCGCTGGCCTACGCGCTGGCAATGGGGTTTGGCTTTACGGTGATGTACCTGAGCGCGGCGGTCGCGTTTGTGGCGTGCGGGGCAATGGTATGGTTTTTTCTGCCGTCAATGCGCAAAGAGCCCAAAGTGGCAACGGGCGTGCTGGAAGCGCCGCGTCGTAACCGCCGCGATGCCCTGCTCCTGTTTGTTATCTGCACGCTGATGTGGGGCACCAACAGCCTGTATATCATTAACATGCCGCTGTTTATTATTGATGAGCTACACCTGCCGGAGAAGCTGGCCGGCATTATGATGGGCACCGCCGCGGGTCTTGAGATCCCGACCATGCTGATTGCAGGCTATTATGCGAAGCGTTTTGGAAAGCGTTTTTTAATGCGCATCGCGGCCGTCGCCGGGCTGCTATTCTACGTTGGCATGCTGACGGTCCATACGCCAGCCCTGCTTCTTGCTTTACAGCTGCTGAACGCCGTGTATATCGGCATCCTGGCGGGGATTGGCATGCTCTACTTCCAGGATCTGATGCCGGGGCAGGCAGGTGCCGCCACCACCCTTTATACTAATACTACCCGCGTGGGCTGGATCATCGCGGGCTCGATGGCCGGTATCGTTGCCGAGATCTGGAACTACCACACGGTATTCTGGATTGCGCTGGTGATGTGTACGCTGACGATTGGCTGTCTGGCGAGGATCAAAGACGTTTAAGGCGCGGTGAGCGCTTCAAGCTCCAGCAGCCAAGTCATTGCCTGCGCGCGCGTGCTGCCGCACATTTCAGCTGATGGCTGAAGCCCGGAACAGACCTTCGGGCGCAGGGGAGACTCAAAGATCATACACAGGTTGGATTCAGAGAGCTGAACGCAGCGGGTATTGGCGGGCTTGCCTTCAGGCATGCCTGGAATGGGGCTTGAAATGGACGGAGCGGTACAGCACGCGCCGCAATCTGGACGACAATCCATACATGCTCTCTCGGTGGCGAACACCCGTACAGTCGGGCATCGGGCGCACAGTAACACCTTTTGCGTATTGATAGCAAAAGCCACGAATTCCACTTGCCTGAAAGGCCGCGCGCGAGTAATTTGGCGCGATATTTTTTACCTCCCGTAGACAGGATTACTGCAATGCCAAGAGCGAACGAAATTAAGAAAGGTATGGTACTGAATTACAACGGCAAATTGCTGATTGTGAAAGACATCGACATTCAGGCACCAAGCGCCCGTGGTGCAGCGACGCTGTACAAAATGCGTTTCGCCGATGTGCGTACCGGCCTGAAGGTGGAAGAACGTTTTAAAGGTGACGATATCGTTGATACCGTGACCCTGACCCGCCGCTACGTTGATTTCTCCTACATCGACGGCAACGAATACGTGTTCATGGATAAAGAAGATTACACCCCGTACATCTTCACCAAAGATCAGATCGAAGAAGAGCTGCTGTTCATTCCTGAAGGCGGTATGCCAGACATGCAGGTACTGACCTGGGACGGCGTGCTGCTGGCGCTTGAACTGCCGCAGACCGTGGATCTGGAAATCGTTGAAACCGCGCCGGGCATTAAAGGCGCGTCAGCAAGTGCGCGCAACAAACCAGCGACCCTGACCACCGGTCTGGTTGTTCAGGTGCCGGAATATCTCTCCGCTGGCGAGAAGATCCGCATCCATATTGAAGAAAAACGCTATATGGGTCGTGCTGACTGATTATGGCATTTGTCGGGTGGCGGCTTCGCCACCCGACAATTCCGGTTACAAAAGCTCCGGATACTTCGTCATCTTCAGCGCCAGCTCGACCCCTCGCACTTCCGCCATCCCCTTCAGGCGGCCAATCGCCGAATAGCCCGGGTTGGTTTTCTTACGCAGATCGTCCAGCATCTGGTGTCCGTGATCCGGACGGAACGGAATAGGACGTACATCGCCCGCCTGCTTGCGACGCGCCTCTTCAGCCAGAATAGCGTCCACCACCGCGACCATATTCACATCACCGCCAAGGTGCGCGGCCTCGTGGAAGGTCTTTGGATTCTCCTCCCGGCAGGTCGCACGCAGATGCGTAAAGTGAATACGATCGCCAAAGGTTTCTATCATCCGCACGAGGTCATTATCAGCGCGCACGCCGTAGGAGCCGGTACACATGGTAAAGCCGTTATAGATGCTGTCGACCGTCTCTTTCAGCCATTGCATATCTTCAATCGTAGACACGATACGTGGCAGGCCGAGAATAGGACGCGGCGGATCGTCCGGGTGTACCGCCAGACGCACGCCGGCTTCTTCCGCAACCGGAACGATAGCGCGCAGGAAATACGCCATGTTTTCACGCAGCTGCTGCTTATCAATATTGCCGTATTCCGCCAGACGCGCGCGGAACTGATCCAGCGTGTACCCCTCTTCCGCACCCGGCAGGCCAGCAATGATATTGCGGGTCAGCTTCTCAACGTCCGCTTCACTGGCGGCATTGAACCATTCAAGGGCCTGCTGCTGCTCTTCAGCGGTGTAATCCGCTTCGGCGCCCGGGCGTTTCAGAATGTGCAGCTCAAACGCCGCAAAGGCAATCTGGTCAAAACGCAGCGCTTTCGAGCCGTCCGGCATCTGATATTCCAGGTCGGTACGCGTCCAGTCCAGAATCGGCATGAAGTTATAGCAGACCGTATCAATGCCGCAGGCCGCCAGGTTGCGAATGCTCTGCTGATAGTTTGCAATCCAGGTCCGGTATTCCCCGGAATGGGTTTTGATATCTTCGTGAACCGGAATGCTTTCTACCACAGACCAGGTTAACCCCTTCTCCGCCAGCAGCGCCTGACGCTGTTGAATCTCCTCAACCGGCCATACCTGGCCGTTAGGAATGTGATGCAGCGCCGTGACGACACCCGTTGCGCCAGCCTGACGCACATCATCAAGAGAAACCGGATCGTTCGGCCCGTACCAACGCCAGGTTTGTTCCATTGCCTCATCCTCTCAAGTTGTTATACCAATATGGGTTACTGCAATGACGACTACCATACATGTTTACCGTGAAGGGTCAACACGCCGCCACACATTGATTGATCAAACTCACAGAACGGGGATATTTACGGCTTACCAATTTTATTTGCTGTCATATAACTTTAGACTGGCATTGTTAATTAATGGTTAATCAGGTGTGTATTTCATGAAGACAATTGCCTCAACCGCCCTTCCAGCCCAGGTTCAACAACCGCGCTACGATCGTCATCAACTGCGCTCCCGCATCGTCCATTTCGGCTTCGGTGCGTTTCACCGCGCGCATCAGGCATTGTTAACAAACCGGGTGCTGAATGAAAAAGGCGGCGACTGGGGAATTTGTGAGATTAGCCTGTTCAGCGGCGACGTGCTGATGAGCCAGCTGCGCGCGCAGGATCACTTGTTTACCGTGCTGGAGAAAGGAGCTGAAGGAAATCAGCCGATTATTGTCGGGGCCGTGCATGAATGCCTGAATGCAAAGCTGGACTCTCTGCCCGCGATAATAGAGAAGTTTTGCGAGCCGCAGGTGGCGATTGTGTCGCTCACCATTACGGAGAAAGGCTACTGCATCGATCCCGCGACCGGTAAGCTGGATTTACAAAACGCCCGGATCGTCCACGATCTGGAAAATCCCGCTGAGCCGCATTCCGCGCCGGGGATCCTGGTCGAAGCCCTTAATCGCCGCCGCGAGCGCGGCTTGCCTGCGTTTACCGTGCTTTCCTGCGACAACATTCCGGACAACGGCCACGTGGTGAAAAATGCGGTGCTTGGCATGGCGCAAAAGCGCTCCCCGGCGCTGGCAGAGTGGATCGAGGGCCACGTGAGTTTTCCGGGAACGATGGTCGACAGAATTGTTCCCGCCGCGACGGAGGCCTCGCTTGCGGAAATCGCCGACGCGCTCGGCGTTGACGATCCGTGCGCCATAAGCTGCGAGCCGTTTATTCAGTGGGTAGTGGAAGATAATTTTGTCGCCGGGCGTCCGGAGTGGGAAGTGGCGGGCGTTCAGATGGTGCAGGACGTTCTGCCCTGGGAGCAGATGAAATTACGCATGCTTAACGGCAGCCACTCTTTCCTGGCGTATCTGGGGTATCTCGCCGGGTACGCGCATATTAATGAATGCATGGAGGACGCCACCTTCCGCGAAGCCGCCCGGCGGCTAATGCTGGATGAACAGGCGCTTACGCTGCGTATAAAGGATGTCGACCTGACTGCCTATGCCGACAGCCTGATCGATCGCTTTGCTAACCCGGCGCTGCAGCACCGTACCTGGCAAATCGCGATGGACGGTAGCCAGAAGCTGCCGCAGCGAATGCTGGATGGCATCCGCGTCCACCTTGAGCGTAAAACAGAATGGCCGCTGCTGGCGCTGGGCGTCGCTGGCTGGATACGCTACGTCAGCGGGTTCGACGAACGCGGCAACGCGATTGACGTTCGCGATCCCCTCAGCGATAAAATCCGCACGATTGTCGAGGCCAGCAGCGACGCTGACCGCGTCAATGCGCTGCTGGGGCTGAGCGAGGTCTTCGGTCACGATCTCGCGCAAAATAGCGTTTTCGCTGAGGCTGTCAGCCAGGCCTACCAGCGCATCACCCGCCGTGGCGCACGCCAGGCTGTTATTGAAACGTTAAATCTTTAGCGATTATTGCGCTTAATGCGAACGGACATTGCCTCCGTTCGCCCTCCCCCTTCTCATTGCGCCCGTTTTTCGCCAGGATAAGAGCATAGTGTTATAGCATCACAATTCTCTTGCGGAGCGCACGTGACCAAAACCAACCTCATCACCGGTTTTCTCGGCAGCGGTAAAACCACCTCTATTCTTCATCTGCTGGCGAATAAAGATCCCGCCGAGAAATGGGCCGTGCTGGTCAATGAATTCGGCGAAGTGGGCATTGATGGCGCGTTGCTATCATCCAGCGGCGCAATGATTAAAGAGATCCCCGGCGGATGCATGTGCTGCGTAAACGGCTTACCGATGCAGGTAGGCCTCAATACGCTGCTGCGTCAGGGCAAACCGGACCGCCTGTTGATTGAACCTACCGGTCTGGGCCACCCGAAGCAGATCCTCGATTTACTGACCGCCCCGGTTTACGAGCCGTGGATCGATCTTCGCGCCACGCTGTGCCTGCTCGATCCGCGTCAGCTTCTGGATGAAAAAGCGGTGGCCAATGAGAACTTTCGCGATCAGCTCGCCGCAGCAGACGTTATTGTCACCAATAAAGAAGATCGCGCCACGGCGGAAAGCCGGGCCGCGCTGGACGCGTGGTGGCAGCATTTCGGCGGCAATCGGACGCGGGTGCAGGCCACGCAGGGGAATATTGATAGCGCCCTGCTGGATCTTCCCCGCCTGAACCTGGCGCAACTCCCGGCCAGCGCAGAGCATGCGCATCACCATTCTGCAAAGCAGGGTCTGGCCGCGCTTAGCCTGCCGGAACACCAGCGCTGGCGTCGTAACCTTAACAGCGGTCAGGGGTATCAGGCCTGCGGATGGATTTTCGATGCCGACACCGTTTTCGATACCATTGGTATCCTTGAGTGGGCCAGGCTTGCGCCGGTCGACCGCGTGAAAGGGATCATGCGCACGCCAGACGGACTGGTGCGGATCAACCGCCAGGGCGACGATTTCTTTATCGAAACGCAAAACGTCGCGCCACCTGACAGCCGAATAGAGTTAATTAGTGCGGTTAACGCCGACTGGAATGCCCTACAGTCCAGCCTGTTGAAGCTTCGTTTAAGTTCGGGCGGCTAACGTTGCCCCAGTTTTCACTCAATGCAGAACGTTATGACGACTCGAATTCCCCAGATACTACTGCTTAATGTCGCCGGTCTGGCGCTCTTTTTCTCCTGGTATATCCCGGTGAATCACGGTTTCTGGTTCCCGCTGGATTCATCCCTGTTTCATTTCTTCAACCAGGGGCTGGTGAAGAGTGACGCCTTTCTGTGGCTGGTGGCAATTACCAATAACCGCGCCTTCGACGGCTTTTCCCTGCTGGCCATGGGCTGCCTGATGCTCTCTTTCTGGCTCAAAGAGGATGACACGGGGCGTCGCCGCATCCTGATTATCGGACTGGTGATGCTTCTGGCTGCGGTGATCATTAATCAGCTGGCGCAACATCTGATGCCGGTAAAACGTGCAAGTCCTTCGCTCTCTTTCCCGAATATTTATCGCGTGAGTGAACTGCTGCATATTCCAACAAAAGATGCCTCGAAGGACAGTTTCCCGGGCGATCACGGCATGATGCTGCTTATTTTTTCTGGCTTCATGCTGCGCTATTTCGGTAAGAAGGCGTTCGCAATCGCCCTGCTTATTGTGGTGATATTTGCCTTCCCACGCGTGATGATTGGCGCGCACTGGCTGACGGATATTGTCGTGGGTTCCCTTTCCGCGGTGCTGATTGGTCTGCCGTGGGTTCTGATGACGCCTTTGAGCGATCGCCTAATTACCCTTTTCGATCGCTATCTTCCGCGTAGAAAGCAACAAAAATTGAACAAATAATTACCGTTTTTTAACGCAAACTATCGGGGATCATCACGATCCCTGATAATGCCCTTCCCGCGATCTTTCTGCGCTGTCATATTCTTGTCATCACATTCGTGATAAAAATGAATCAATTGCACGATTACGCGGCGGATCTGCCGCTATTTTGTGCAATGACAAATTTTTACTTTCTGTATCACAATTTCTTATAAAAAAAAGGCTCTTTTTACTCGCAATAGCCCTGGCAATCGGTTAATCTCGAACTCGTTTTGCCCCATGGAGATAATTATTTCGATGGTGAATAATTTTGTGCGCTGCACCACAAATGTCACCAGAAACAATTGTCTCAATGTGAACAGATAATTAGTCTCGTCACGTTTGGCATTTTTATAACGATATTTGTCGTTAAGGACTTCAAGGGAAAATAAACAAAATGGTCAAATCTCAACCGTTTCTGAGATATATCTTACGGGGGATCCCGGCGATAGCAGTCGCGGTACTGTTATCTGCATGTAGTACATCGAACACCGCAAAGAATATGCATCCTGAGACGCGTGTTGTGGGAATGGAAGATTCCTCTTCACTGCAAGCCTCTCAGGATGAATTTGAAAATATGGTACGTAATCTGGACGTGAAGTCCCGCATTATGGACCAGTATGCTGACTGGAAAGGCGTGCGTTACCGTCTTGGCGGCAGCACTAAAAAAGGCATTGATTGTTCCGGCTTTGTACAGCGTACCTTCCGCGAGCAATTTGGGTTAGATCTTCCGCGTTCGACCTACGAACAGCAGGAGATGGGCAAGTCGATTTCACGTACCAAACTGCGCACCGGTGATTTAGTGCTGTTCCGTGCAGGTTCTACCGGTCGACATGTGGGCATCTACATTGGTAATGACCAGTTTGTACATGCCTCCACCAGCAGCGGTGTGACCATTTCCAGCATGAATGAACCGTACTGGAAGAAGCGCTACAACGAAGCGCGCCGCGTACTGACCCGCAGTTAATATGATAATTGTATCGTTGGTTATCCCTTGGCTGGCGATACAATAAAAAAAAAGCACTGCTTCGGCGGTGTTTTTTTTTGCCCGTTACAATGAATACAATCAGCGGCAATTCAGGAACCACGACGTTTATGCTCACCCGCTACTTCTCCAGTCATCGAAAGATACTGTTCCTCAGTATCATTACCGGCCTGATCGCCGCCCTGCTCCTGGGTTCATTGCAATTTTTCTGGAGCTACCACAAGCGGGAAATCCGATTCGATACGTTGATCATGGATGTGCGCATCTACATGGAGAGCTATTTTGACGAGCTGAAAGCCTCCATCGACGTGCTCCAGCCGCTGACGCTCAATAATTGCCAGGACGTTAACGCGGAGCTGACCTCGCGCGCGGCCTTCAGCCTCAACGTACGCGCCTTCCTGCTGGTCAGAGACAAAATGGCGTTCTGCTCGTCAGCCACAGGCCCAATGAATGCCCCGATGGAGGAGCTGATACCCGAGCTGCACATCAACAAGCAGGTTGATATCGCACTGCTCCCCGGCACGCCCATGCTGCCCAATAAGCCCGCGATTGCCATCTGGTATCGTAATCCGCTTGTGAAGGACGGCGGCGTATTCACCTCGGTGAATCTCAACCTGACGCCGTACCTGCTTTACACCGCGCGCCAGGACGAGTTTGCAGGCATCGCGATCGTCATCGGCGACAATGCGTTATCCACTGCCTCAAGCGCCCTCGTCAAAGCGAAGGATTTACATGAAACGCCGGCGCGCACCGCGACGCTCAAAGACGTTCCTCTGACCATCAACCTGTACGCCGAGGAGTGGACGACCGATGAGATACTTTACGCCCTGTTCTTCGGGCTGGTGTGCGGGATTGCGGCAGGGTCGCTTAACTTCTACATCCTCACGACGCGTCTCAATCCGGGCAAAGAGATTCTGAGCGCCATCAAGCGCGGCCAGTTTTATGTGGTTTATCAGCCCGTTGTCGACGCCAAATCGCTCAGGATGACCGGGCTTGAAGTGCTGATGCGCTGGAAGCACCCGACCATGGGTGAGATCCCGCCGGACGCCTTTATCAATTTTGCCGAAGCGCAGAAGCTGATTGTTCCGCTCACGCTGCATCTTTTTGACCTGATTATTCACGATGCGCCAGTGCTACAGACCGTGCTGCCGCCGGGTGCCAAAGTGGGCATTAATATCGCGCCGGGGCATCTGCATGCGGAAAGCTTCAAAGACGATATGCGCACCTTCAAAGCCCTGCTGCCGCCTGATTACTTCCAGATCGTACTGGAAATTACCGAGCGCGACATGCTGAACCATCGGGAAGCTAACAGCCTCTTCGAATGGCTGCATAACGAAGGGTTTGAAATTGCCATCGACGATTTCGGCACCGGCCACAGCGCGCTGATTTATCTTGAACATTTCACCATGGACTACCTGAAAATCGACCGTGGCTTTGTCAACGCCATTGGCACAGAAACCGTGACCTCCCCGGTGCTGGATGCCGTACTGACGCTGGCAAGACGACTGAATATGTCGACCGTTGCGGAAGGGGTGGAAACACCGGAACAGGCGGCCTGGCTGCGCGAGCATGGGGTTAATTATCTGCAGGGTTACTGGATTAGCCGCCCGATGCCGCTGGAGCAGTTCCGCACGTGGCAAAATACAGTGTCGCCTGACGGGGAATAATTTCACATTGCCCGTGGCGTCACTTATTATTCAGCTTAACTGAGCCGGTCTGTAAAAGAGGGAGCCGCCGCGAGATGTTTATGCGCTTTATGTTGCTTTGGTTGGCAGTCGTGAGCCTGTCCAGCCAGGCGCAAACCATCAAAGAGAACATCGCGTTCGCCGTGATTGGCGAGCCAAAATACGCGGTCAATTTTACGCACTTCGATTACGTCAATCCTGCCGCCCCTAAGGGTGGAAAGGTCACGCTCTCGGCTACGGGAACGTTCGACAACTTTAACCGCTTCGCCCTGCGCGGCGTGGCCGCGGCGCGAACGGAATCGCTCTATGACACGCTTTTTGTCACGTCGGATGATGAACCCGGCAGCTATTACCCGCTGATTGCCGATAACGTGCGCTATGCGGATAACTTCGCCTGGGCCGAAATTACCCTAAACCCCAGGGCCCGCTTTCACGACGGCACGCCGGTCAAGGCCAGCGACGTCGCTTTTACGTTTCATAAATTTATGACCGAAGGCGTTCCCCAGTTCCGCATTGTGTATAAAGGCGCAACGGTGCGCGCCATTGCGCCCCTCACCGTACGCATTGAGCTGAGCGAACCGAACAAAGAGAATATGCTTAGCCTGTTCTCGCTGCCGGTTATGCCTGAATCGTTCTGGAAAAACCATAAGTTAAGCGATCCGCTCTCCACGCCGCCGCTGGCCGGTGGCCCTTACCGCATTACCGACTGGCGCATGGGGCAGTACGTGGTCTATTCCCGCGTGAAAGATTACTGGGCGGCTAACCTGCCGGTAAACCGCGGGCGCTGGAATTTCGACACCCTTCGCTATGACTACTACCTCGACGATAACGTGGCGTTTGAAGCGTTCAAGGCCGGTGCCTTCGATTTACGCGTGGAGAACAGCGCCAAAAACTGGGCGACCCGCTATATCGGCAAAAACTTCACGAAAGGCTACATCGTGAAAGACGAGCACAAAAACGAATCCGCCCAGGACACGCGCTGGCTGGCGTTTAATATTCAGCGCCCGGTATTTACCGACCGCCGCGTTCGGGAAGCCATTTCCCTGGCCTTCGATTTTGAATGGATGAACAAAGCCCTGTTTTACGGGGCGTACAGCCGCGCGAACAGCTATTTCCAGAACACCGAATATGCCGCGCGCGACTACCCTAAAGCCGACGAACTGCTCCTGCTGGCGCCGCTGAAAGCGGAAGTGCCGCCGGAGGTGTTTACCACGGTGTTTCAGCCGCCCGCTTCAAAGGGTGACGGCTACGACCGCGACAACCTGCTGAAGGCCAGCAAGCTGCTGGATGAGGCAGGCTGGCAGTTGAAGAACCAGAAACGCGTCAATGCGAAAACCGGCAAGCCTTTAAGCTTTGAACTGCTGCTCTCCTCCGGCGGCAACGATCAGTGGGTGCTGCCGTTTAAGCACAACCTTGCGCGGCTGGGGATCACCATGAACATTCGCCAGGTCGATAACGCGCAGATCACCAACCGCATGCGCAGCCGCGATTACGACATGATGCAACGCCTGTGGCCCGCACAGCCGTGGCCCAGCTCGGATCTGCAAATCTCCTGGGCCTCCAGCTACATCGACTCCTCGTACAATGCGCCAGGCGTAAAAAGCCCGGCGATTGATGCCCTCATTGCGAAAATTGTGGCGGCGCAGGGCGATAAAGATAAGCTCTTGCCGCTTGGTCGCGCCCTCGACAGGGTGTTAACCTGGAACTACTACATGCTGCCCATGTGGTATATGGGCGAAGACCGCCTTGCGCGCTGGGACAAGTTCTCCGTGCCTGCCGTGCGCCCTGTCTATTCTCTGGGCTTTGACACCTGGTGGTATGACGTGAATAAAGCCGCCAGACTGCCCGCCGAGCGGCGATAAGGAATTATCATGGGTGCCTATTTAATACGCCGTCTTCTGCTGGTCATTCCCACGCTGTGGGCCATTATCACCATTAACTTTTTTATCGTGCAAATTGCCCCGGGCGGGCCGGTCGACCAGGCCATTGCCGCCATTGAGTTTGGCAACAGCGGCGGCATGCCCGGCGGCGGCGGCGAAGGCATGGGCGCCAGCCATGCGCGAACCGGCGTGGGGAATATCAGTGAAAGCCACTACCGCGGCGGGCGCGGGCTGGATCCTGAAGTGATCGCCGAGATCACCCATCGCTACGGCTTTGATAAGCCGATACACGAGCGCTATTTCAAGATGCTCTGGGATTATATCCGCTTTGATTTTGGCGATAGCCTGTTCCGCAGTGCGTCCGTATTAACGTTGATCAAGCAAAGCCTGCCGGTTTCGGTCACGCTGGGGCTGTGGGGGACGCTGATTATCTATCTGGTCTCTATACCGCTCGGGATCCGAAAAGCGGTGCATAACGGCAGCCGCTTCGATATCTGGAGCAGCACCTTCATCATCATCGGCTATGCTATTCCGGCGTTTCTGTTTGCCGTTCTGCTGATTGTCTTCTTTGCCGGAGGCAGCTATTTCGACATCTTCCCGCTGCGGGGGCTGGTCTCCGCCGATTTCAGCACGCTGCCGTGGTACCAGAAAATCACCGACTATCTCTGGCATATCACGCTGCCGGTGCTGGCGACGGTGATCGGCGGGTTTGCCGCCCTGACCATGTTAACGAAAAACGCCTTTCTCGATGAAATCCGCAAGCAGTATGTCGTGACCGCCCGCGCCAAAGGGGTCAGCGAGAAGCAGATTATGTGGAAACACGTTTTCCGCAACGCCATGCTGCTGGTGATTGCCGGATTTCCAGCCACGTTCATCAGCATGTTTTTTACCGGCTCGCTGCTGATTGAGGTGATGTTCTCGCTCAACGGTCTCGGCCTGCTGGGCTACGAAGCCACCGTATCGCGCGATTATCCGGTAATGTTTGGCACGCTCTATATTTTCACTCTGATTGGCCTGCTGCTGAATATCATCAGCGATATCAGCTATACGCTGGTCGATCCCCGAATTGATTTTGAGGGCCGCTGATGCCGCGTTTAAGCCCCGTTAACCAGGCCCGCTGGGCCCGTTTTCGCCATAACCGCCGCGGCTACTGGTCGCTGTGGATTTTTGCTGTCCTGTTTGTCCTGAGCATGTGTTCGGAGCTGATCGCCAACGACAAACCGTTGCTGGTGCACTTTAACGACTGCTGGTACGTGCCGGTCCTGGCTAACTACAGTGAAAGCGACTTCGGCGGCCCGTTTGCCACCCCGGCGGAGTACCAGGATCCGTGGCTGCGCCAGCAGATCGAACAGCACGGCTGGGCCCTCTGGGCTCCGGTACGCTTTGGCGCCAACAGCATTAACTTCGCGACCACAACCCCCTTCCCTTCTCCGCCCTCTGCGCAAAACTGGCTGGGAACAGACGCCAACGGCGGCGACGTGCTGGCGCGCATCCTCTACGGTACGCGGATTTCTATTCTCTTTGGACTGATGCTGACCGTCTTCTCCAGCGTAATGGGCGTAGTGGCCGGCGCCGTTCAGGGCTACTACGGCGGAAAAATTGACCTGTGGGGGCAGCGTATCATCGAAGTCTGGTCCGGTATGCCAACGCTGTTTCTGATCATTCTGCTTTCCAGCGTGGTACAGCCGGGCTTCTGGTGGCTGCTGGGCATCACCGTTCTGTTTGGCTGGATGGCGCTGGTGGGCGTGGTGCGGGCAGAGTTTCTGCGCACCCGTAATTTCGACTATATTCGCGCCGCGCAGGCGCTTGGGGTGAACGATCGCGCAATCATCTTCCGCCATATGCTTCCCAATGCGGTGGTGGCGACCCTCACCTTCCTGCCCTTTATTCTGTGCAGCTCCATCACCACCCTCACCTCGCTGGACTTTCTGGGCTTCGGCCTGCCACTGGGGTCGCCGTCGCTCGGCGAACTGCTGCTGCAGGGCAAGAACAACCTGCAGGCGCCGTGGCTGGGCATCACCGCCTTTCTTTCCGTGGCCGTGCTGCTTTCGCTGCTGATTTTTATTGGCGAAGCCGTGCGCGATGCCTTCGATCCCAACAAGGCGGTATAAGATGACGCAGCCTCTTCTCAGTATTGATCGCCTGTCGATTGCCTTCTCGAAGCAGGGCGAGACCCGTACCGTGGTCACCGACCTGTCGCTGCAGATCCAGCGCGGTGAAACGCTGGCGCTGGTGGGTGAATCCGGTTCGGGCAAGAGCGTCTCGGCGCTCTCCATCCTGCGTCTGCTGCCCTCCCCGCCCGTGAGCTATCCGCAAGGGGATATTCTGTTCCACGGCAGTTCGCTGCTGCACGCTGATGAACATACCCTGCGCGGTATTCGCGGCAATAAGATTGCCATGATCTTCCAGGAGCCGATGGTGTCGCTCAACCCACTGCATACGCTGGAAAAACAGCTCTATGAAGTGCTGTCACTTCATCGGGGGATGCGCAAAGAGGCCGCGCGGGGCGAAATTCTGGATTGTCTGGAACGTACAGGCATACGCAACGCGGCCAAACGGCTGAATGATTTTCCGCATCAGCTCTCCGGCGGCGAACGCCAGCGGGTAATGATTGCCATGGCCCTGCTCACGCGCCCCGAACTGTTGATTGCCGACGAGCCGACGACGGCGCTGGACGTCACGGTGCAGGCGCAAATTCTGACGCTCTTGAGGGAGCTGCGTGACGAGCTGGACATGAGCCTGCTGTTTATCACGCACAACCTGAGCATCGTGAAAAAGCTGGCCGACAGCGTCGCGGTCATGCAAAACGGGCGCTGCGTTGAACAGAATACCGCGTCCACGCTGCTGAACGCGCCGCAGCATCCCTATACGCAGCGCCTGCTCGACAGCGAACCTTCCGGCGACCCGGTGCCTCTCACGGCAGACAGCACACCGCTGCTGCGCGTCGATGATTTATCCGTCTCGTTCCCGATCCGCAAAGGCGTTCTGCGGCGCATCGTTGACCAGAACCCGGTGCTGAAAAATATCCGCTTCTCGCTGCGACCGGGTGAATCCCTGGGGCTGGTGGGCGAATCCGGTTCGGGGAAAAGCACTACCGGTCTGGCGCTGCTGCGCTTAATTGCCTCTCAGGGCGAGATCCTGTTTGACGATATGCCGCTGCACCGCTGGAACCGCCGCCAGATGCTGCCCGTGCGGCCCCGCATGCAGGTGGTATTTCAGGATCCCAACTCCTCGCTTAACCCACGCCTCAGCGTGTTGCAGATTATCGAAGAGGGGCTGCGCGTTCACCAGCCTGGCCTGAGTGCGCAACAGCGGGAACAGGAGGTTATGCAGGTGATGGCGGAAGTGGGCTTAGATCCCGACACTCGCCACCGCTACCCTGCGGAATTTTCCGGCGGACAGCGCCAGCGTATCGCCATCGCCCGCGCGCTGATCCTGAAACCGGAGCTGATTATTCTGGATGAACCGACCTCGTCTCTGGACAGAACCGTACAGGCGCAGATCCTGGCGCTGCTCAAAGGGCTACAGGAAAAGCACCGGCTGGCCTATATCTTCATCAGCCATGATCTACAGGTGGTGCGGGCGCTATGCCATCAGGTGATTGTGCTACGACAGGGTGAGGTGGTCGAACAGGGTGATTGCCAGCGCGTATTTACTGCGCCAACGCAGAGCTACACGCGCCAGCTGCTCGCGGCAGACTAGCGCTTAAAACGGATACTGGCCGGAGAAAGGTTCAGCAATCGCAACGCCAAAGTTTTTCAGGCGGCAGGTCGCGGCGAATTCGTCCTGGCTTTTGACGAACAGGCACGGCTCCCCTTCGCACTCCAGTACGGAGCTGTCCACTTCGATATCCGTCAGGGCCTGGCTGAGACGCTCCATCACCCGCCACGCATTTTCGTCGCTCGGGCTCAGCAGCTTGAGCGCCACCAGGCAATTCTCACAGCCCGCGACGCTTTGCGGAATCGGTTCAACTTTCGAACCTGCAAAACCCGCCGACCAGCGATAGCTCTGGGGCAAGCGATGGACAATGGAGAGTTGTAATGTATTCACGTTCGTTCCCCGGAAGCAAAATTTACTTCACAATTTATTTACATTTATAGTAACACATCATCGCCAACCTGCACTATTCAGCGCTTTTTTATCGGTATCGAGGCTCGCGTCGGCGCTATATGTACCCGTTTCTGCGATCTAACTCAACCTTTTTGAATACAATGATGTGACTTTTTACATAAATAGATT
The DNA here is from genome assembly GCF_014895875.1 of Enterobacter cloacae complex sp. P12RS. Classification (NCBI taxonomy): domain Bacteria; kingdom Pseudomonadati; phylum Pseudomonadota; class Gammaproteobacteria; order Enterobacterales; family Enterobacteriaceae; genus Enterobacter; species Enterobacter cloacae complex sp. P12RS. The sequence continues at coordinate 143,669 of NZ_JADBQO010000015.1, read as the reverse complement.
TTACATAAAATAAACAAACACGGAATAAACGAACGCGAGTTTGGTTGATATGCGTCAACAAAAAAAGCCCTTTCGGGCCTTATCTGCGCGTTAGTGCGCCGCTTTTCGCGGCCGACTGGCGTAAAGACAGAAAAGCACAGAGCTGGTTGCGCAAAAAGCCATCGCCCACAGCATAGGCCAGGCCGTAGTAAAGGTCGCCATAGAGAGTAACGCCCCGACGATGGCACCAATCCCGAAGCGGAAGGTTCCCGCTAGTGACGATGCGGTTCCCGCCATGTGCGGGAATTCGTCGAGGATCACCGCCATCGCATTGGACGAGATCATCGACACGCAGCCGACAAAGGCCGCCACGCCGATCACCAGCGCCCAGAAGTCCACGTCCAGAAACGCGCTCACCACCAGCCAGACCGCCATCACAAACTGGATCCACAGCCCGGCGCGGAACATGTTCAGCGCGCCCACCCGCCGGACAAAGCGGCTGTTAATGATGGTCAGGACAAACAGGAAGACGATATTGAGCGCAAAATAATAGCCAAAGTGCTGCGGCGAAACGTGGTTCAGCTCGATATAGACAAACGGCCCGGCACTCAGGAAGGAGAACATTCCGGCGAAGCTGAACCCGCTCGCCAGCATGTAGCTCAGCACCCGCTTGTGGCGAAACAGCGAGGCAAAGTTGCCTATCGTGGTTCGAATATGAAATTTCTGGCGGCGCTCGACGGGCAGCGTTTCATCAATAAAGAAGAAAATCATCGCCGAGGCCAGCAGCGCGGCCAGCGCCAGGATCCAGAAAATTGCGTGCCAGCTAAACCACACCAGCACCGCACCACCGGCCATCGGTGCCACCAGCGGCGCAATCGTCGTCACCAGCATGACGAACGACATCATGCGGGAGAACTCTTCTTTCGGGTAGATATCACGCATCAGGGCGTTGATCACCACGCTCGCGGCAGCGGCGGCCAGCCCGTGCAGGAAGCGCATGATAATCAGTTGATCGATACTCTGCGCCAGCGCACAGGCGACCGCTGCGGCCGCAAAGACCAGCGTCCCGCCAAGAATAACCGGCTTACGCCCCAGGCTGTCGGCCATTGGGCCATACAGCAGCTGTCCGAGCGCGAAACCGAGAATATAGGTGCTGAGCGTCATCTGCGCGCTGCCTGCCGGTACGCCAAACTGGGCGGAAATCACCGGCAGCGCAGGCAGATACATGTCGATAGACAGCGGCATCAGCATCGCCAGCAGGCCAAGAATGAAGACAATTTTGAACGACGAGTGTGGCCTGGTGGTCACAGGGTTCTCCTGAAATTAGTGCGAAGGCAGACCGACGCTGGCAATCTCTTCTTCCGTCAGCGGACGATATTCACCGGGTGCCAGGTCGGGATCGAGCGCAATCGCACCGATGCGTTCACGGTGCAGGCCCACAACGTGGTTACCCACGGCGGCAAACATGCGTTTCACCTGATGGTAGCGTCCTTCGCTGATGGTCAAACGGACTTCCGTCGGGGTGATGACCTCAAGCACGGCGGGTTTGGTCAGATCCTTTTCATTATGCAGCTGAACGCCTTTCGCGAATTGCTCTGCCGTGTCATCCGCAACCGGTGACTCCAGCGTGACCAGATAGGTTTTCTCGCAGTGGTGGCGCGGGGAAGTGATGCGATGCGACCACTGACCGTCGTCGGTCATCAGCACCAGACCGGTGGTATCGATGTCGAGGCGGCCTGCGGCATGCAGCTTGTGCGCCACCGGCTCGTCGAGGAAATAGAGCACCGTCGGGTGATCCGGATCGTCCGTTGAGCAGACATAGCCTTCCGGCTTATTGAGCATGAAATAGCGGGGACCGTGCTGCTGGGTCAGCGGATTGCCGTCGTACTCAACCTGATGGTCAGGCTGCAGTTTGAACGCGCTGTCTCGCACAATGTCGCCATCCACGGTAACGCGGTTGGCGCGAATTTCACGCCCGGCAATAGCGCGGCTTACGCCGAGTTGCTGAGCGATAAACTTATCAAGTCGCATGAAATCTTTTTAGCCTTAATGGTGCTGGATGTCGGACCGTGCGTCCGAAAAAAGAAGCAGTCAGGAACGGTTCAGTATAATGGTCTGGTTGCGCCACTCAAGGGAAAAAGTTTCGTGGCATACTATATGCGGATTAACGAAACCGAGACCCCATGACTTTTACACTTCGTCCCTATCAGCAGGAAGCCGTTGACGCGACGCTCGCCTGGTTCCGTAAACACCGGGAACCGGCGGCCATTGTCCTCCCGACCGGTGCAGGCAAGAGCCTGGTCATTGCCGAACTGGCGCGCCTGGCGCGTGGTCGCGTGCTGGTATTGGCCCACGTCAAAGAGCTGGTGGCGCAAAACCATGCCAAATATTGTGCGCTGGGGCTGGAAGCCGACATTTTCGCCGCCGGGCTGAAGCGCAAAGAGAGCCACGGCAAAGTGGTTTTCGGCAGCGTACAGTCGGTGGCCCGTAACCTGGATCTGTTCCGCAGCGAGTTTTCGCTGCTGATTGTCGACGAATGTCACCGCATCAGCGATGACGACGACAGCCAGTATCAGCAAATCCTCACTCACCTTAAAGAGGTGAACCCTCACTTACGCCTGCTCGGCCTGACGGCAACCCCGTTTCGTCTGGGCAAAGGCTGGATCTACCGCTTTCATTATCACGGCATGGTGCGCGGCGACGAGAAAGCGCTGTTCAGCGACTGTATCTATGAACTTCCGCTGCGCTACATGATTAAGCACGGCTACCTGACGCCGCCCGAGCGACTGGATATGCCGGTCGTGCAGTACGATTTCAGCCGCTTACAGGCGCAGAGCAACGGGCTGTTCAGCGAGGCGGATCTTAACCATGAACTGAAAAAACAGAAGCGGATCACGCCGCATATCATCAGCCAGATTGAAGAGTTCGCGCAAACGCGTAAAGGGGTGATGATTTTTGCTGCCACCGTCGAACACGCGCGCGAAATCACGGGACTGCTACCCGCTGACGACGCAGCGCTGATCACTGGCGAAACGCCCGGCCCGGAGCGCGACAGGCTGATTGAGGCTTTCAAAGCCCAGCAGTTCCGCTACCTGGTGAATGTCTCCGTATTAACCACCGGGTTTGACGCCCCACACGTCGACCTGATTGCGATTCTGCGCCCGACCGAATCCGTCAGCCTGTATCAGCAGATTGTCGGCCGTGGCCTGCGCCTGGCGCCGGGCAAAACCGACTGCCTGATACTGGATTACGCCGGCAACCCGCACGATCTGTACTCCCCGGAAGTGGGCGCGCCAAAAGGCAAAAGCGACAACGTGCCGGTACAGGTGTTTTGCCCGGCCTGCGGCTTTGCCAACACCTTCTGGGGAAAAACCACCGCCGACGGCACGCTGATTGAACACTTTGGCCGCCGCTGTCAGGGCTGGTTTGAGGATGATGAGGGACATCGCGAGCAGTGCGATTTCCGCTTCCGCTTCAAAAACTGCCCGCAGTGCAACGCCGAAAATGACATCGCCGCCCGCCGTTGCCGCGAGTGCGACACGGTGCTGGTGGACCCGGACGACATGCTGAAAGCGGCGCTGAAGCTGAAAGATGCGCTGGTGCTGCGCTGCTCCGGCATGGCGCTGCAGCCCGGCGCGGATGAAAAAGGCGAGTGGCTGAAAATCACCTATTACGACGAGGATGGCGCTGACGTCAGCGAACGGTTCAGGGTTCAGACGCCTGCCCAACGCACGGCATTTGAGCAGCTATTTATCCGGCCGCATACCCGTACGCCTGGCGTGCCGCTGCGCTGGATAACCGTGGCGGATATCGTGCATCAGCAGGTGCTGCTGCGCCACCCCGACTTCGTGGTCGCCCGCAAGAAAGGCCAGTTCTGGCAGGTTCGCGAGAAGGTCTTTGACTATGAAGGTCGCTTCCGTCGGGCAAATGAATTGCGCGGTTAACGGGACTTTTCATTGATGTGCGGGGCATTTGAGTATAAAATGCCGCCCGCTTCACATCCGTGGGGCAGAACACTCACCTGCTGCTGGGTCGCCTGTAGTAGGGTTTTAAATACAGAGAGAAATCAATGTTCACTATCGAAGCAGAAGTACGTAACGTGCAGGGTAAGGGTGCGAGCCGCCGCCTGCGTAACGCTAACAAGTTCCCGGCTATCGTTTACGGTGGCGAAGCTGCTCCAGTTGCTATCGAACTGGATCACGACAAAGTGTGGAACATGCAGACTAAAGCTGAGTTCTACAGCGAAGTTCTGACCATCGTTGTTGGCGGTAAAGAAGAAAAAGTGAAGGTTCAGGCTGTTCAGCGTCACGCGTTCAAGCCAAAACTGACTCACATCGACTTCGTTCGCGCGTAATCGCAAACCTGTCGAGAAAACCCCGCTTCGGCGGGGTTTTTTTATGGCTGCTATTTACCGCCAGACGTGCGGCGCTGAAGCTGATCGCGCAGATTCGGCGGCGTGCCTTTGATGGTCAGGGTATCGGTGGCTGGATCCCAGAAAATGCGTTCCCCCAACAGCATGGCGTCAAAGTTGATGGTTAACCCACCGCCGCTGCCGGCAAATTTGGTTAACTGACGCAGCGTGCTGCGATCCGCCGGGAAGCTCTCCTCAAGCTCATAGCCCTTCTCCGCGGTGAATTCCTGGAAGCTCACTTCGCTGACGCCCGCCAGCTCTTTTGACAGGGACTCCAGTTCAATCTCTTCCCCCGCCTGCAACTGCTCGTTGCAGTAGCTGTAAACCTGCTGACGCACGGTCTGGCGTTCAGATTTATCGAGCTGCGCTTCCGCCGTGAAGTCATCAACGGCCTGCAGCAGCCCTTTGTTCTGCGCTTTGGCGTTCAGGCCTTCGCTGGCACCGAGGAAGTCCATAAAGAAATCCGCCACTTTGCGGCCCACCCGCCCCTTCAGGAAGGTGAGGTAGCGGGTCGACTCCGGGTTAGTTTCCCACTCGGTCAAATCAATACGCGCCACAATATCCGCATGGTTGATATCCAGATAGTGCGTTGAGCTGATGTCCAGCTGCTCGTTCACGCGCATGCTGCTTAAGTTATTCAGCACGGTAACCAGCAGGTACTCGACCGCCAGGTAACGATAGTGGCAGAACAGGACAATACCGCCGTCGGCGAACGGATATTTCGCCAGCTCGTCGCGCAGACGCCCGGTTGCCGCGCGGCTAAACGCCAGGAAATCCTCTTCGCCCTGACGCTGCAGGCGCAGGCTATCGGCCAGCTCACTCTCTTCGCTGAACAGACCATAGGCTTTATTTTTAGCGCTGTAGACGCGATGCAGCTCTGCCATCATTTCCACAACGGTTGCCGTGGGTTCCAGTAACGAATCGCGTAGCACCACTTCAAGGGTTTGCTCATCACGCTTGATAAGCTGGTGCAAGGCAATCTGGTTGATTTCCAGACTCATGATAAACTCTCCTTTTAGACCGGGCGGTATTCAACCACCACCAGGACATGTGTGCAACAACAGATAAAAAAGGGGAAAAAAAGCTGTTGCTACGGTAATATGTTGCCCTTTCATCAACAAACTGATTTTGATTTATGCCACAACATTCCCGCTACAGTGATGAACACGTTGAACAACTGCTCAGTGAGCTGGTCAACGTACTGGAAAAACATAAAACGCCGACCGATCTCTCCCTGATGGTTTTGGGAAATATGGTCACCAACCTTATCAACACCAGCGTTGCTCCGGCTCAGCGTCAGGCGATCGCCAAATCTTTCGCCCAGGCGTTACAGTCATCCGTCAGCAACGACCAGGCCCATTAAGGGAAACGAACAACAGTTTATGGTGACGAATCGTCAGCGCTACCGTGAAAAAGTCTCCCAGATGGTCAGCTGGGGACACTGGTTTGCCCTGTTCAACATTCTGCTAGCGACGGTAATTGGCTGTCGTTATCTGTTTGTCGCAGACTGGCCCACAACGCTAACCGGGCGTATCTACTCCTGGATAAGCGTTGTTGGTCACTTTAGCTTTTTGGTATTCGCCACCTATCTGCTGATCCTGTTTCCTCTGACGTTTATCGTCATGTCGCAGCGTTTGATGCGGTTCTTGTCCGCAATCCTTGCCACGGTGGGGATGACGCTGCTGCTTATCGACAGTGAAGTGTTCACCCGCTTCCACCTGCATCTCAACCCTATCGTCTGGGAACTGGTGATCAACCCCGACCAGAACGAAACGGCCCGCGACTGGCAACTGATGTTCATCAGCGTCCCGGTGATCCTGTTGATCGAGATGCTGTTTGCCACCTGGAGCTGGCAAAAGCTCCGCAGCCTGACCCGACGCCGCCATTACGCGAAGCCCGTCGCCGCGCTCTTTTTCGTCTCATTTATCAGTTCGCACCTCATGTATATCTGGGCGGATGCGAACTTCTATCGCCCTATTACCATGCAGCGCGCTAACCTGCCGCTCTCTTATCCGATGACGGCCCGTCGTTTCCTTGAGAAACACGGCCTGCTTGATGCCCAGGAGTACCAGCGCCGTCTGGTCGAACAGGGTAATCCGGAAGCGGTTAGCGTGCAGTATCCACTGAGCGATCTGCGCTATCGCGATATGGGTCGCGGGCAAAACGTCCTGCTGATTACCGTCGATGGCCTCAACTATTCTCGTTACGAGAAGCAGATGCCTGCGCTGGCCGATTTCGCGAGTCAGAACGTGTCGTTTACCCAGCATATGAGTTCAGGTAACTCAACCGATGCGGGTATCTTTGGCCTGTTCTATGGCATTTCTGCCGGATACATGGACGGCGTGCTGTCTGCGCGCATTCCTGCGGCGCTGATCACCGGGCTTAATCAGCAGGGCTATCAGTTAGGGCTGTTCTCATCGGACGGCTTCAACAGTTCACTGTACCGCCAGGCGCTGCTCTCTGATTTCTCACTGCCTGCCGCGCAGAGCCAGTCTGATGCCCAGACCGCAAACCAGTGGATAAACTGGCTGCAGCGCTACGCGCAGGAAGATAACCGCTGGTTCTCGTGGGTGGCCTTTAACGGCACAACGCTTAACGACAGCAACCAGGCTGGCTTTGCGCGCCGCTACGGCCGCGCGGCCAGCGATGTTGACGCACAGATTGGCCGTGTGCTTGACGCGCTACGTGAATCAGGCAAGCTTGATAACACGGTCGTGATCGTGACCGCGGGGCATGGCGTACCGTTAGGCGACGAGACGAAGAGCATGAGCTGGTCACGTCCAAACCTGCATGTTCCGCTGGTGATCCACTGGCCGGGAACGCCGGCGCAGCGCATCAATATGCTCACAGAACATAAAGACGTCATGACGACCCTGATGCAGCGCCTGCTGCACGTCAGTACGCCAGCAAACGAGTATTCGCAGGGGCAGGATCTCTTCAGCGCCACGCGCCGCCATAACTGGGTGACTGCAGCTGACGGCAACACGCTGGTGGTGACCACGCCGAAGCTGACGCTGGTGCTGAACAGCAACGGGAACTATCAGACCTATAATCTGCAGGGTGAACGGCTGAAGGACCAGAAACCACAGCTTAGCCTGCTGTTACAGGTTCTGACGGATGAGAAGCGCTTCATCGCTAACTGATTAATAATAAACCAGTTAGCGACGGATTCCCTTGCATTCGAAACGGAATCGAGTAGTATTCTTTCTATGCGTCGGCACGTAGCGCAGCCTGGTAGCGCACCGTCATGGGGTGTCGGGGGTCGGAGGTTCAAATCCTCTCGTGCCGACCAAAAAAACATTAAAAACCAGCCTCTTACGGCTGGTTTTTTATTTTGCCTCGTCCGGTGTTTTGCGCAGATACATCAGCGTAACCAGACAAATCACGGCTCCGGCATAAAACGTATATTCCGCGCCAAACGTTTCCCAGATGGCCCCGGCGCCCAGGCTGGCGACTAACAATCCCACGCCGCTGACCAGACTAAAAATGCCGTAGGCGGTACCGCGCAGATCCGCAGGTGCTGTTTTTGCGATCATTGCCGCCAGCAGCCCCTGCGTCATCCCCATATGCACTCCCCAAAGCGCAACGCCCAAAAGCATTCCAGCCCAGTGGGTGCTTAGCGCCAGCACAATATCTGCCCCAATCAGCATCACCAGGCCCCACTGCAGTAGTCGGGTGTGGCTCATCCCGTCCGATAACTTGCCAAACGGATAGGCTGAAAGGAAATAGAGCAAATTCATGGCCACCATCACCAGCGGGATCAGCGCCAGCGGCACCCCCGACTGCTGTGCGCGCAGGACAAGAAAGGCTTCACTGAAACGTGCGAGCGTGAAGATGGCGCCCAGGCCAATAACCCACCAGCAGCCTTTCCCGAGGCGCCTGAGGTTCTCTTTTTTGATGGGGTTCGTGCGTTTATGTTCGACGGGCGTTTTCGGCTCATGCAGGCCGAAGAAAAGCAGCGCCACGGCGAGGACGCCGGGGATCACCGCAATCCAGAAAATCGTGCGGAAATCATCGTTCCACAGCAGCATCAAGCCTACGGCCAGCAGCGGCCCGAGAAATGCGCCGACGGTATCCATCGACTGACGCAGCCCAAAGGCCGCGCCGCGAAGTTCCGGCGGCGTAACGTCAGCGACCAGCGCATCGCGCGGCGCGCCCCGGATCCCCTTCCCTACCCGGTCGATTAAGCGTGCCCCCAGAATCATGCCCGACGAAGAGGCGATAGCGAACAGCGGCTTACTCAGCGCGCCAAGACCGTAGCCCAGCACCGCCAGTCCTTTACGTTTACCCAGGTAGTCACTGATGGCACCGGAAAAAACTTTGATAAACAGCGCGGTGGCTTCAGCCAGGCCTTCAATCAAGCCAATGAAAATCACGCTGGCTCCCAGCGTCGTGACCATAAACAGCGGCAGCAGGCTGTGAATGATCTCCGAGGAGATATCCATCAGCATACTGACCCCACCCACAACCCAGACGCCTTTCGGGATCCGGCTGAGCGTTGCAAACCGGGATAACATTGAACATCTCCTGATTTATGTCGAACAACCTTGTTCGACACAGAATACCCTGGAAATGCGAATAAATATCATCACATATAAAAAAGCCAGCCCGCAGGCTGGCTTCTTATAGCAGGTGAATGCTCAGTGTTTTTCACGTCCGCCCAGGAAGAAAATGCCCAGCGGAATGGCCAGCAGAACGGTGAAGACAAGGCTGTAAACGAAGATCATCGCCGACTGCAGCACATACATGCTGGTGGTCCAGGCGGAGAGAGGAATGTTGTACTGTTCAATGACGCCAACAATGGTGGCCCGCCCGACGCACGCGGCAGCAATCATAAACACGACGAGTAGCGCCAGGAGGAACTTGCGGCCTTCAGGTGTTTTCAGTTTTGCACGAACCATCTCTCTTCCCTTTCACAGATGAATAACATTATCGATGGACTAAAATAACACGAACGCCCGTCACACTCCACACCAGTACAAACACCTGCCAAAACGGTTAATGCTAAGTTTATTACGCTGCATACAATGAAAATGTAAGTAAATCACACCAATCATTCATACTCGTTATGTTAGTCTGTTCAGGACCGTTTTGACATAAAGGAATGACAATGAAAAACGCACCTAAATTTGCCATCGCGCTTCTCGCCGCCGCGTGCGTCAGCACCAGCGCTTTCGCCAGCGACGCCCAAAAAGCGCAGCCGCTGGAAAAAGTTGCACCCTATCCGCAAGCGGAAAAAGGCATGAAGCGTCAGGTGATTCAACTGCCGGTTCAGCAGGACGAAGCGAATTACAAAGTCGAACTGTTAATTGGCAAGACGCTGGAAGTGGACTGCAATCAGCATCGTCTGGGCGGCCAGCTGGAAAGCAAAACCCTGGAAGGCTGGGGTTATGACTATTACGTCTTTGATAAAGTGACCTCTCCGGTCTCTACCATGATGGCCTGCCCGGACGGCAAGAAAGAGAAGAAATTTGTGACGGCCTATCTGGGCGACAACAGCCTGCTGCGCTACAACAGCAAGTTGCCGATCGTGGTATATACGCCTGAAAACGTGGAAGTAAAATATCGCGTGTGGAAGGCAGAAGAGACGGTCGGACAAGCGGTAGTACGTTAAAAACAAGTCGGGTGGCGGCTTCGCCTTACCCGACCTGCTAAACTAAAAACGGTAACAGATGTTACCGTTTTGCTTTTACCTTACAGCGCGATATCCGCAACCGGCTTGTTTTCCGGCTGAGGCTTCAGTTCCGCCTTCGGCGCAGCATCCGCAGCCTGCGGCTTCACGTACTGCAGCTGCAGCACGCGGCTGGTGTACTCCAGCTCTTGTTCCGTCGCATCCACGTTACCGTTCAGCTTCGTGCCGTAGGATGGAATAATGGTTTTCAGCTTCGCCTGCCATTCCGGGCTGGCGACTTTGTCTTTAAACACTTTTTCCATCAGGTGCAGCATAATTGGCGCAGCGGTAGATGCACCCGGTGACGCACCCAGCAGCGCGGCAATCGTGCCATCCTTATCGCTCACCACTTCGGTACCCAGACGCAGCACGCCGCCCTCTTTCGGATCGCGCTTGATGATCTGCACGCGCTGACCCGCCTGCCACAGACGCCAGTCTTCTTTCTTCGCCTGCGGATAGTACTCTTTCAGCGCCTCGAAACGTTCTTCATCAGAAAGCATCACCTGGCTAATCAGGTATTTCACCAGGTCGAAATTATCCAGGCCCACGTCCATCATCGGTTTGACGTTAGAGGTGGTGGTCGCGCTCAGCAGATCCCAGAGGGAGCCGTTTTTCAGGAACTTGGTTGAGAAGGTCGCGAACGGTCCGAACAGCACCACGCGTTTACCGTCAAGCATACGGGTATCGATATGCGGGACGGACATCGGTGGCGCACCGACGGAAGCCTGACCGTACACTTTTGCCAGGTGACGGTTCACCACTTCCGGGTTCTCGGACACCAGGAACTGGCCGCCGACCGGGAAGCCCGCGTAGTCGTCAGCTTCAGGAATACCGGATTCCTGCAGCAGCTTCAGCGCCGCGCCGCCCGCACCGATGAAGACAAATTTCGCCTTAATGACGTGCTCGGCTTCATTGTTTTTCAGATCGGCAACCGTCACGCTCCAGCTGTTGTCCGCATTGCGCTTAAAGCCGCGCACTTCGGTGCTGAGCTGCAAATTGAAGTTATCTTTCTTCTTCAGGGACGCCACCAGCTGACGGGTAATTTCGCCGTAGTTCACGTCGGTGCCAATTTCGGTACGGGTCGCCGCCACTTTCTGGTTCGGGTCACGGCCTTCCATGACCAGCGGCGCCCACTCTTTAATCTGCGCGTGGTCTTCGGAGTATTTCATCCCGCGGAACAGGGTGCTCTGCTGCAGCGCAGCGTAGCGCGCGCGCAGGAAATTCACGTTTTGCTCGCCCCACACAAAGCTCATGTGCGGCACGGTATTGATGAAGGAGTGCGGGTCGTGCATCACGCCGCTGTTGACCTGGTGGGACCAGAACTGACGCGAGATCTGGAACGCTTCGTTGATCTCTACCGCCTTCTCGATACTAATGGAACCGTCCTTTTTCTGCGGCGTATAGTTCAGTTCCATGAGTGCCGAATGGCCCGTACCAGCGTTATTCCAGCCGTTCGAACTCTCCTGCGCCACGCCATCGAGGCGCTCGACCATGGTCATGGACCAGTCCGGCTGCAGTTCTTGCAGATAGGTTCCCAGCGTGGCGCTCATGATGCCGCCACCAATTAAAAGGACGTCCGTTTCCTGCTCTTTTGGTGCGTCTGCTTTCGCTGCCATTGAGACGGCGTTGAGCCCGACGGCCAGAGAAAAGAGCATGGCAGTCATTTTTTTCATAATTTATGCCTTAGTGTAAAAGTGCTTGATGCGTGGAAATTGCAGGTGAAAAAAGCTGCGTGGGCACGGTAACAACTTTTAAATATTGTTTAAAGGTTACGAAATTATTGTAATTGTGAAATTTAATGATGGATTGTTTGTAGGGGATTGCGGCGCGCAACTGGTATAAGGAGGAATTTATGGCTACTATGCTGCACTTTGTGATCGCGCGCACGGAAGCCTGCCCTAACCAGCGAACTGTTATGTCCTTACCTCATTCTGCCGTATCCCCTGAAGACAGTGTAGCCAGCGTGCTGCACTCCCCTAAACAACTGGCGCGTGAAACGCTGGCGGGCGTGATTACCGCTCTGGCGCTGATCCCCGAAGTGATCTCATTTTCCGTGGTGGCGGGCGTTGACCCGAAGGTCAGCCTGATCGCCTCCGTGGTGCTGTGTCTTGCTCTCTCCGTGCTGGGCGGTCGTCCGGCGATGGTCACGGCTGCGGCCGGTTCCGTAGCGCTGGTGATTGGCCCGATGGTGCATCAGCACGGGGTGCAATACATTCTTCCCGCCGTGCTGATGGCTGGCGTGATCCAGATTCTGTTTGGCGTGCTGGGCATGGCAAGGCTGATGCGCTTTATTCCCCAGTCGGTGATGACCGGATTTGTTAACGCCCTTGGCATTTTGATTTTCTTCGCTCAGGTGCCGCATTTCTGGAGCCGAAGCCCGCTGATTGTGGGCCTGTTCGTGCTGACGCTGCTGATTGTGCTGTGGGTGCCGCGCTATATTAAAAGCGTCCCTTCCCCGCTGATTGCGATTGTGCTGTTAACCCTTTTCACCGTCACCACCGGTCAGATCCTGCCGACTGTCGGTGATGAAGGCTCAATGACTGGCGGTCTGCCTGGATTTACCGAGCTGCTGGTGCCGCTTAATTTACAGACGCTGAACATTATCTGGCCGTGCGCGTTGAGTATTGCCTTCGTCGGTCTGCTGGAGTCCCTGCTGACGGCAAAACTCGTGGATGAACTGACGGTTACGCCCTCCAGCAAGCGTCGCGAGAGCATCGGGCTGGGCGTGGGGAATATCATGGCCGGGCTCTACGGTGGCATTGCGGGCTGCGCGATGATCGGACAAACCATCGTTAACGTGGAGATGGGGAAAGGACGAAGCCGCATTTCAACCATTGCGGCGGGCATCGTGCTGCTGCTCCTGGTAACGGCGCTCAGCGAAGTGATGGCCAAAATCCCGATGGCGGTGCTGGCGGGGATTATGGCGATTGTTGCCGTCAAAACCTTCAGCTGGCACAGCCTTCAGCCCGCCACGATAAAAAATGCCCCGGTTGCCGAAACGGTGGTGATGCTGGTGACGGTCGCCGCCACGGTATCAACCGGCAATCTGGCGGTTGGCGTGCTGGGCGGGATTATCGTCATGGCACTGATCCCCGCCCGCATTAAGCGTCGGATTAAAGCAGAAAAATCGTTGCCAGCCCAAGAAAAATAAAGAAACCGCCGGTATCGGTGATGGCGGTGATCATCACGCTCGACCCCACCGCGGGGTCGCGCCCCAGTTTGGTCATCGTCAGCGGGATAATGACGCCCATCATCGATGCCACCAGCAAATTCAGCACCATCGCCAGCATCATCACGCCGCCTAAGGCCATATCGTCATACAGCCACCACGTGATGCCGCCCATAATGCCGCCCCATACCAGGCCGTTAATCAGCGCCACGCCCATTTCCCTGAAGATCAGAAAGGCGAAGTTACCGGGCTGAATATTTTCCAGCGCCAGCGCGCGGACGATCATGGTGATGGTCTGGTTTCCGGTGTTGCCGCCAATTCCGGCCACAATCGGCATCAGCGAGGCCAGCGCCACCAGCTGCGAGATGGTGTGTTCAAAGCCGTCAATCACACGGGAGGCGATGAAGGCAGTACACAGGTTAATAGCCAGCCAGGCCCAGCGGGTTTTCACCGCCTTACCGACGGAGGCGTGGACGTCATCTTCGGCGCTGATCCCGCCTAGCGCGCGCAGATCGTTATCGGTCTCTTCATAAACCACGTCAACGATTTCATCGATAGTCAGACGGCCCATCAGCTTGCCAACGGAGTCTACGACCGCCGCACTCACAAGGTCATCACGTTCAAAGGTACGCGCCGCTTTTTCCGCATCGTCTTCCGGGGAGAAGACCATCGGCTCGTTTTCCATCACCTCGCTCACCCGCTGCTGGGCGCTGTTGAGCAGGATGGTTTTCAGCTCCAGCTCGCCAAGCAGGGTTTTATCCCGCGAGGTGACAAACAGCTTATCGGTGTTGTCCGGCATTTTGCCCAGGCGGCGCAGGTAGCGCTGCACGGTACCGAGCGTGACGTCCGGACGTACCGTGATAACGCCGAACTCCATGATCGCGCCGACGCTGTTTTTCTCGTAGTGCATCACCTGACGCACACGCGCGCGTTCATCGGCAGGCAGAGAGGCCAGCAGGCGGCCGGTCAGGTTACGCGGCAGATGCTGTACAAGGTAAATCTGCTCGTCGATATCCAGGGTTTGCAGGGCGTCGAGGATATCCCGATCGCTCATCTCGTCGATCAGGTCATCCCAGACGTTTTCGGAGGCTTCAAGCAGAACCTGGCCGCGCTCGTGATCCTGTACCAGGCGCCAGAGGGCGTGACGCTCTTCCGAAGGAAGCGCTTCCAGGGTATCCGCCAGATCCGGCGGCGGTAAATGAGCAACCAGCGCACCTACCTCAGCAATATCGTCGGCTAAGGTGCCGACATCATATTGCTCAGCCAGGGTCAGTTTGCCTAATAGCGTAGACGTGACCGCTTTATCGGTCGTGAGAAGCCAGATGAGTCGCGCACGTTCCTGGTCACGCTGCCTGGCGCTGTTTTTCTTTAATACCGACATCAATCATAAATCCATTAAATGAGTTGAGACTAAGCATAGCGCGAGGATATGTAAATAAGAATAAACAGCGAGGCGGGATGAAGAAAAAAGCGGCATTACGGCCACGATTATCCCCTCTCCCCGTGGGAGAGGGTTAGAGTGAGGGCATCAGGCCGTGCGCGCCACCGCGTCACGCGACGCCGCATCGCGCTCGTCGCCGGTCAGCTCGCTCAGCCTGCCGTCGCGCATCTCCAGCAGACGGTCGGCGTGAATGAAGTAATGATCGTCGTGGCTGATGGCGAAAATGGTCTTGCCCATCTCCTGCATCAGCGGCAGCAGCACCTGATAAAACTCGCGACGGAAGTGCGGGTCCTGATCCGCCGCCCATTCATCCAGCAGGATGATGTCACGCTCTTCCGCCAGCGCCAGCAGCAGCGCCACGCGCTTCTTCTGCCCCTTAGAGAGCTTGAGGTTCAGGATTTTGCCGTCCTGGAGCTCCAGCTTGTGCGACATCTGCAGCTGCGCAAGCCATTTCTCAACCAGCGCCGGATTGGCCTGCTGCCCTTCCGAACCCAGCAGCTGGTCAAACAGCCAGACATCGGTGAATACCGCTGAGAAAAGCTTGCGGTAATCCTCGGGTTTCTCCGCGCTCAGCGCCTTACCGTCCAGCAGGATCTCGCCCGACTGCGGCTGGTAAAGTCCGGTGAGCAACATCGCCAGCGTGGATTTTCCGCTACCGTTGCCGCCGATGAGGAACAGCAATTCGCCGCGGTGAATCGTCAGGTTGACCGGTCCCACGGAGAAGGCGTTGTCCTGATAGCGGAACGTCACGTCGCGCAGCTCCAGGGTCTGCCAGTTCGGGAAGGCCTGTGGGCGCGGGAATTCAGCCTTAAATGGCGCCAGATCGAACTTCTTAAGCTTGTTAAACGCCACCTGCGCGCTCAGCAAGGTGGGCAATGCGCCGACGGCCGAGAGCAGCGGCGTACGCAGGAACAGCAGGGTCAGCGAGTAGGTCGCCGCCACGTTGGTGTCCGCCCAGCCCAGGCTGTTCGCCATCCAGAATACCAGGCCAATGGCGCCCAGCATCATAATGTTGGACCAGTTCACCGCGCTCAGGTGGAAGGTATCGGCGCGAATAATGTGGTGCCGGTATTCGCGCGCGTCCGGGATATAGAGGTTATTGAAGATATGCTCGGCACGCTCGCGGTTGAGGGTCAGCTCTTTGCGCCCTTCCAGTACCGTCTGGTAATCGTTATAGAGCTTATCTTCCGTTTCGCGCAGGACTGCCATGTGTTTATAGACGCGCGATACCAGCACGAAACCGCCCCAGATGGTGATGGCAATCCACACCGCGGTCACCGCCAGCATTTTGGTAGAAAGCCAGGCGAGATAGGCCGCCGAGCCAAAGGTCAGGATGATCCCCTGCACCAGCTCCGGCAGGCGGACAAACGCGATGGTAATCGCGCGCACGTCGCTGGTCAGCCCCGCCAGCAGGGAGGCGCTGCCGAGCTGCTCCACGCGCTCAACCTGCGTGTCGAGGATCCGCTTGATGAACTCGCTGCGCAGGCGGAAAACGAAATGGTGGCCGAGCGCGGTCAGCGCCAGCTGAGAGCCGAGCGTAACCGCCATCAACAGCAGCAGCAGGCCGAGAAACTCCGGCAGAACCGAGAGTGAGGTATCGACCATTTCGATCAGCCGCACGTTTATAAACGCGATCAGGCCAATACCCAGCGCCGCGCTGGCAAGGCTTAAGGCCATTACGGCAATGAAGGGCCAGCGGTACTGACGCCAGACAAGAAGAAGTAGTTGCATGCAGGCAATCCGGACAATAAAAATCAGCCAGCAGTGTAAACTGCCCTGAGCGGACATCAAGAATAATTCTTATTTTTGTTTGTTCAATCCCGCCTGACGGAAAGTCAGATTATAGCGGTACTCGCCAGTGAGGGGATGAACCCCGGGCTTCAGGGGCTGAATGCCGTGATAGTACAGCCGTGACTCCCTGCCCCACACCACCACGTCGCCGTGCTCCAGCATAATGCGCCTGAGCGGATCGTTGCGGCGCAATCCGCCAAACTGGAAGACGGCGGGCAGACCCAACGATACCGAGACAATGGGCGCGCGCAGATCGGGTTCATCCTTGTCCTGATGCAGCGAGAGCTTCGCGCCGATGGCGTAGCGGTTAATCAGGCAGGCATCCGGCCGGAAGTCAGGGTAATCTGCTGCAACGGCAGCCTCGTGACAAAGCGCCTGAAACACCGTAGGCATGGGAGGCCACGGCCGGCCGGTCGTGGGATCGTTCGGGGCATACACATACCCACGTTCGTTCGTCGCCCACCCCAGTTCGCCGCAGTTGGCCATGGCCACCGACATGGTGTAGCCGCCCGGCGTCACCATATGGCGAAACTGTGAAACCGCCGTGACCTCTTCAATACCGGCAAGCAATGCCGCCGCACGGGAGAGTGCAAAGCGGCGCAGGATCACTGCCCCGGGCGCAAGCGGCTCCTGCCACGGTTCAGCATCCGCAAAAAGATCGAGCATTATCCCTCCCGGCGTTTCGCCTCACGTTTCAGTAATAGCGCTTTTCGCGCCGCCCCCCAGCGATAGCCCGACAGCGCGCCGTCGGTGCGGACCACGCGGTGACAGGGGATCACAATCGCCAGCCTGTTTGCCGCACACGCACCCGCGACGGCACGCACCGCGTTGGGCTGGCCAATCGCCTTCGCCACCTGCTGATAGCTGGCCGTTTCCCCGCAGGGGATGTCACGAAGGGCCTGCCAGACCCGCTGCTGGAACGCGGTGCCGCGTATATCCAGCGGCAGCGCCAGCGGCACCGCGTGGTTATCAATACTGGCAATGACCTGGCTGATACGCTGGGCAAAGGCATCTTCCTGCGGGGCATGCTCCGCGTTTGGAAACAGCGTCGCAAATTCTTCTGCCAGTTTGGTATCGTTGTCGCCCAGCAGTATCGCGCAAATTCCCCGCTCGCTTTCCGCAACCAGGCAGCGTCCCAGCGAACAGTCGCCGATGGCGTAACGCACCGCCACCTCGCCTTTGCGGTACTGCTTCGCCGTCATGCCCAGCGCATCGTTGGCTTTACGGTAATAGCTGCTGCTGTCGGGAAACCCTGCCGCCAGCACGGCATCGGTAATTTTGTTTCCCTGCGCAAGTGCCGCGCGCAGACGCTGCCCCCGCGCCGCCTGCTGCCAGGCTTTTGGCGTCATCCCGGTGACGGACTTAAACAGCCGGTGGAAATGGAAAGGACTCATGGCGACCTGCTGCGCCAGACCTTCAAGCGTCAGCGCGGGATCCTGCTCCAGAAGGCGACAGGCGTGCTCCACTTTCGCCAGCTTTTGCTGATTCGGATCGCGTTTGTCCGGCATGCAGCGCTTGCACGGGCGAAACCCTGCCTGAACGGCATGCTGGACATCGGGATAAAAGCAGACGTTTTTACGCAGCGCGTGACGGGCGCGGCATGACGGGCGGCAAAAAATCCCCGTCGTCTGCACGGCAAAGACAAACCGATCGTCAGCGCGCGGATCGCGAGCCAGAACGGCCTGCCAGCGATCCTCATCATTCATATAGGTTGGATTTTTCATCATCAGCTCCTCTTACAAGCATACCTTTAGCGTGCCCGAGTGCCAGTGATAAAAAACCCGCAACCTTGCTTTTTAATTTTTGTCGCTCACCAGGAAGCTGTTGAACTGCGGCGAGCTCCAGGTTTTGAACCCGTCGCCCTCTTTAGTGATCATATAAACCGCCAGTCCTTCCTGACGAACCACCTCTTTGGCTTTTTCCGGGCCGAGAACCATTAATCCGGTATCCCAGGCGTCGGCTTCCAGCGCAGTGGGGGCAATCACGGTCACCGAGACCAGGTTATGCGTGATGGGACGTCCGGTCAGCGGATCGATCACGTGCGAAATACGCTTCCCGTCGAGCTCGTAATAGTTACGGTAGCTCCCGGAAGTGCTGATGCCGTGCCCGTTAATATCCACAATGGCCTGTACGGCGTTTTGCCGATCGGTCGGTTTTTGAATCGCCACGCGCCACGGTTTACCGCTGGCGTTCATGCCCCGGCTGACTAACGCGCCCCCCACGGAGACCAGGTAGCGCGATATCCCTTCCTGCGTCATCAGCTCGGCAAGGTGATCCGCCGCGTAACCTTCACCTACCGTCGACAGATCGACAAACAGATCGGGGATGTCTTTCTGCAGATACTGCTGGCCGTACTGGTTGATCACCGTCAGATGCTTTAGCCCTGTCCGGGCGCGGGCATCATCAATGGCCGCCTGATCGGGTGTGGTATCCGGCTGTTTGTTCGGGCCAAATCCCCAGAGATTGACCAGAGGCCCGACGGTGACATCCATCGCGCCGTTGGTTTTATATCCCACGCGCATTGATTCGGTGACGATATCGGCCATCGCTTCGCTCACCGGCCACAGGGAGGTACTGGTGGAAAGATTAAAGCGCATCAGCGCCGAGTCATTTTTATAGGTTGAGAGCAGCTGGTCGTCGGCGTCCAGCTGAGACTGGATTTTACCGCGAAGTTCATCAGCGCGCGTTTTATCCAGGCCCATCACGCTGACGCGCCAGAAGGTGCCCATCGTTTTGCCTTCGAGCACCGTCGCGGCGGGTGCATCGGTTTTCGCCACGGGCGCGGAATCGTCACACGCGGTCAGGGAAAAAAGCATAGCCAGAAAGCTGGCGCGTAAAAAAGTCATGTCCATTCATTATTATCCTCATGCCAGGGCGGCAAGAGTACACCAAAACGGTTGCGTTGTGAGGCCAAAAAAAAGCACAAAAAAGGGGCCTTCAGGCCCCTTAGTCACACGATGACGCGATTAGAACTGGTAAACCAGACCCAGCGCGACGATATCATCAGTGCCGATACCGGCCTGACGGGTGAACTCATTTTCATCAACCAGGTTGATTTTGTAATCCACGTAGGTGGACATGTTTTTGTTGAAGTAGTAAGTCGCACCCACATCAACATATTTCAGCAGATCCTGATCGCCGTAACCTTCGATGTCTTTACCTTTGGACTGCAGGTAAGCCACGGATGGACGCAGGCCGAAGTCGAACTGGTACTGAGCAACCACTTCGAAGTTCTGCGCTTTGTTAGCAAAACCGTAAGCGGTAGTCGGGCTGCTGCCGTTAGAGGTACCGAAGCGGGTTGCGTTGTAGGTCTGAGAGTACTGCGCAGCCAGGTAGATGTTGTTGGCATCGTATTTCAGGCCGCCAGAATAGACTTCTGCGTGATCGCCGTTACCGTAAACGCCCGGTGCGTTCTGGTCAGCGGTACGTTTGGAGGAGGACATCGCACCACCCACGCTGAAGCCTTCGCCCAGGTTATAGGTTACGGATGCACCGTAGCCGTCGCCGTTCTGTTTCAGCAGGCTGCGTCCACCGACGTTTTCACCACTTACGCTACCGTTTTTACCCTGATACTGCAGCGCAAAGTTCAGGCCATCCACCAGACCAAAGAAGTCCTGGTTACGATAGGTCGCCACGCCGTTAGCACGAGACTGCAGGAAGTTGTCTGAGCCGTAGGTATCGCCGCCAAATTCTGGCAGAACGTCAGTCCAGGAAGTTACGTCGTAGATCACGCCGTAGTTACGACCGTAATCGAAAGAGCCCGCTTCAGCGAATTTCAGACCGGCAAACGCCACACGCGTCCAGGACTGGTTGTCGCTTTCAGTCGTGTTGCCCTGGATCTGGTATTCCCACTGGCCGTAACCGGTCAGCTGATCGTTAACCTGAGTTTCGCCTTTGAAGCCAAGACGCATGTAGGTCTGGTCGCCGTCAGCACTCTTGTCGTCAGAGAAATAGTGCAGACCATCAACTTTGCCGTACAGATCTAATTTGTTGCCATCTTTATTATAAATTTCGGCCGCATTTGCTGCGCCTGCTACCAGCAGTGCTGGTACCAGGAGGGACAGTACTTTAACTTTCATTTTATTAACCCTCTGTTATATGCCTTATAATTGCCACTGCTTACTGGTTAACCCTCATTAACCAGTCGGCAAATTCATTCTCCGCAAAATTACAGAATAATCCAATGCGAATATGATACGAAAACTTTGAAGATGTTTCATTTATCCATCAACATGTTTCAAGATGTAAATGAAAAGGAACTTTTACAAAGCACAAAAAGCTTAGAAATTTAGCACTTATAATCAAACCGAAAAAACATCCAATACATATCAAATAGTTAAAATAAAAAACGTTACCGCACTGAATGACAAAACAAGATCGACTCCAGTCTCTAAAATAACTCTCGCTATCATCATTAACTTTATTTATTACCGTCATTCAGCTTTGAATGTCTGTTTATCCCTAATTCAACCGGATGCGTCGCATTCGGTTTTTTTTACCCTTCTTTACGTAACTTTTCCTTTTTTGTGCTACCGCCGCGTAATTGTAACGACTATTAACTAAATTCACGCTCGCCCCTGTGCATAACGGGGAAATTCGCTCAAAACTTAATTTCTTGTTAATTCGTGCTATTTTCTGACAAAATGCATTTTTTATTTGTACATGCATTATGTACTTGTACACATTTAAGGCGTACTTCCTCTCTCGCACGGGTCATCGAAAAAGTCGCTTGTTCAAGGACAGTGGCGCTGGAAATTCAGTTATTACCCTTTATACTGCCCTATCGCCACAGAGCACGACCATCACGGGTTAAAGATATCAATGAGTCAGACTGAAACTACCGCCCAAAGCAAATTCTCCCTCCTGCCCGGGAGCATCACCCGTTTCTTTCTTCTTTTGATCGTGGTGCTGTTAGTCACAATGGGCGTGATGGTGCAGAGCGCGGTTAATGCCTGGCTGAAGGATAAGAGCTATCAGGTGGTGGATATTACCCACGCCGTACACAAGCGCATTGATACCTGGCGCTACGCCACCTGGCAGATTTACGACAACATTGCGGCAGCGCCTGCCAGCTCATCCGGAGATGGACTTCAGGAGACGCGGCTGAAACAGGATGTCTACTATCTCGAAAAACCGCAGCGTAAGACTGAAGCGCTTATCTTTGGCTCTCACGACAGCGCGACCCTTGAGATGACGCAGCGTATTTCGACCTACCTGGATACCCTCTGGGGCGCCGAAACGGTGCCGTGGTCGATGTACTATCTGAACGGTCAGGACAACAGCATGATCCTGATCTCGACGCTGCCGTTGAAAGATCTCTCTTCCGGATTTAAAGAGACGACGGTCGGCAGCATTGTCGACTCCCGCCGGGCAGAAATGCTGCAGCAGGCCAATGCCCTTGATGAACGTGAGAGCTTCTCATCGCTGCGCCGATTGGCCTGGCAGAATGGTCACTATTTTACCCTGCGTACCACCTTTAACCAGCCGGGTCATCTGGCGACGGTCGTGGCCTTCGATTTACCCATTAATGATTTGATCCCGCCGGATATGCCGCTCGACAGCTTCCGTCTGGAGCCTGACAGCAGCACCCAGAACATGCGTGCGGCGTCCGACAAAGAGGCCGCAGAGAGCGTCACCATCTCCTTTAACGGCTCGAAAATTGAAATTGCCTCGTCGCTGAACTCAACCGGCATGCGTCTGGTGTGGCAGGTACCGTTCGGCACGCTGCTGCTTGATACCCTGCAAAATATTCTGCTGCCGCTGCTGCTGAATATTGGTCTGCTGGCGCTGGCCCTGTTTGGCTACAGCACCTTCCGCTTCCAGCCGGGACGCCAGAGCGACGCGTCTGCGGTCTCCGCGGGCAACACCAACGAGCTGCGCGTATTGCGCGCGCTCAATGAAGAGATTGTCTCCGTGCTGCCGCTAGGGGTGTTAGTTCACGATCAGGAATCGAATCGCACGGTGATGAGCAATAAAATTGCTGACCATCTGCTGCCGCACCTTAACCTGCAGAACATCACCACTATGGCGGATCAGCACCAGGGGGTTATTCAGGCCACGATTAACAATGAACTTTACGAGATCCGTCAGTTCCGCAGCCAGGTGGCCCCGCGTACGCAAATCTTCATCATTCGCGATCAGGATCGCGAAGTGCTGGTGAATAAAAAGCTCAAGCAGGCGCAAAGGCTGTATGAGAAGAACCAGCAGGGGCGCGCGGCATTCATGCAGAATATTGGCGATGCCTTCAAGCAGCCGTTAAAAACGCTGGCGACCCAGGCGGCGGCGTTAAACACGTCTGAAAGCCACCAGCTCGCCTGCCAGGCCGACTCGCTGGTCCGCATGGTGGATGAGATCCAGCTGGCAAACATGCTGGAAAATGATTTCTGGAAAGGTACCCCTTCTCTCTTCTCCATTCAGGATCTGATCGATGAAGTGGTTCCGGAAGTCCTGCCCGTAATTAAGCGCAAAGGGCTGCAGCTGCTAATCAACAACCATTTACCCGCCAATGACGAACGTCACGGCGACCGCGAGGCGCTGCGTCGTATTCTGCTGATGATTATTCAGTACGCCGTGACCACCACGCAGATCGGCAAGATCACCCTTGAAGTGAGCACCGACGAGTCGGCGGAAGATCGCCTGACGTTCCGCATTCTGGACACCGGGGAAGGCGTGACGGCGAGTGAAATTGATAATCTGCACTTCCCGTTCCTGAATGACACGCAAAGCGATCATTACGGCAAGGCTAACGCCCTGACCTTCTGGCTGTGCGATCAGCTGGCACGTAAGCTCGGCGGCCATCTGAATATCAAGGCCCGTGAATCGCTCGGCACCCGTTACTCTCTCCACGTGAAAATGGCCGCCAATCCACAGGAAGAAGATGAAGAACGCCTGCTGGATGACGTCGTGGTGATGGTGGATGTGACCTCAAACGAGATCCGCAATATTGTGGTTCGTCAGCTCGAAAACTGGGGCGCGGCCTGCATCACGCCGGATGAAAGGCTGGCAAGTCAAGAATTTGATCTGTTTTTAACTGATAATCCGTCTAATCTTACTGCCTCGGGCTTGCTTTTAAGCGATGATGAGTCACGCGTGCGGAAAATCGGCCCTGGCCAGCTGCGCGTCAACTTTAATATAAGCAATGCGATGCAGGAAGCTGTACTACAACTAATAGAAGAGCAGCTGGCGCAGGAAGAGATAACGGAATCCCCGTTAGGCGGTAATGAAAATGCCGAGCTTCACGCCAGCGGATACTATTCCCTCTTTGTTGATACAGTACCAGATGATGTGAAGCGGTTGTATACTGAGTCCGCTGCGAATGATTTTGCAGCGCTGGCACAGACAGCACACCGGCTTAAAGGGGTGTTTGCCATGCTTAATCTGGTTCCCGGCAAGCAGTTATGTGAAACGCTGGAACATCTAATTCGTGAGAAAGATGCCTCTGGCATTGAAAAATACATCAGCGACATTGACGCCTACGTCAAAAGCTTGCTGTAGCAAGGTAGCCTTATACATGAACAATATGAACGTAATTATTGCCGATGACCATCCGATTGTACTGTTCGGTATTCGCAAATCACTTGAACAGATCGAGTGGGTGAATGTAGTCGGTGAATTTGAAGACTCTACAGCACTGATCAATAACCTCCCAAAGCTTGATGCGCACGTGCTCATTACCGATCTCTCTATGCCTGGAGACAAATACGGTGATGGGATCACGCTCATCAAATATATTAAACGTCACTTCCCTGACATCTCGATTATTGTTCTGACCATGAACAACAACCCGGCGATCCTGAGCGCCGTGCTGGATCTGGATATCGAAGGAATTGTGCTGAAGCAAGGCGCCCCGACCGATCTGCCAAAAGCGCTGGCTGCGCTGCAGAAAGGCAAGAAGTTCACGCCTGAGAGCGTCTCTCGTCTGCTGGAAAAAATCAGCGCGGGTGGCTACGGTGACAAACGCCTGTCGCCGAAAGAGAGCGAAGTTCTGCGCCTGTTCGCCGAAGGTTTCCTGGTGACCGAGATTGCCAAGAAGCTGAACCGCAGCATTAAAACCATCAGCAGCCAGAAAAAATCAGCAATGATGAAGCTGGGCGTGGACAACGATATTGCCCTGTTGAACTATCTCTCCTCCGTTACGCTGAGCGCATCGGATAAGGATTGATCCCCCACTGTAAATGCCGGATGGCGCTCACGCTTACCCGGCCTACAGAACCCGTAGGCACTCGCAAGCGCAGCGCCGCCGGGCAAATAAAAAAGGCCCTTACGGGCCTTTTTTATATTCTGGTTTTTCTCACGCGATCCGCATAAACAGACAGCGTTTGTTTGAGCACGTCCAGCGTCACCGGTTTCGACAGGCAGCTGTCCATGCCCGACTCCAGACAGCGCTGTTTCTCTTCCGCCAGCGCGTTCGCCGTTACGCCCACGACAGGCAGCGTCAGGCCAAGCTGTCGGATGCGCTGCGTCAGCCGGTAGCCGTCCATGTTAGGCATGTTGACGTCGCTCAGCACGATATCAATATGATTTTTACTCAGCACATTCAGCGCATCCACGCCGTCATTGGCGGTTTTGCACTGGTAGCCCAGCGATCCGAGCTGGTCAGCCAGCAGGCGGCGGTTAATCGGATGGTCATCCACCACCAGAATCATCATATCGTCATTCACTGACGCCAGACCTTCCGGTGACGGCAGCGCGACTGCACCGTCGTTCTCTTCCAGCTCGACTTTATAGATACGGGCCAGCAGGCTCAACAGCTCATGCGGCGTTGCGACGCTGTGCACCCATTCCCCCGGCGCACGTTCAACCGGAATGCCAATGTGGCGACGGCAGAAGAGCACCGTTCCTCTCCCCTGCCACGGCTGTTCCGGCATCTCGTCGGCGATGAGCACATCGTCCACGTCCGGCGTCTGGCCTTCATAGCGGCAGACCCTCACGCCGCTATGGGCGAGCAGCGCCGTCAGATAGTCATTCAGCGAGGCATTGTTGACCGCCAGCCAGCAGCGCTTATCGTTCAGCCCGTCAACCGTGGCTTTTGCCGGATACTGCGCGGAATAGAGTGGAATGCGGATCGTGAACTGGCTGCCCATGCCGGGCTCGGTATCCACGGAAATGTCACCGTCCATCATGCTGACGAGCTTCTCGCAAATCGCCAGCCCCAGACCGGTGCCCTGGAAGTTACGCTGCACGCCGGTGCCGACCTGGAAGAACGGATCGAACAGACGCACCACCTCTTTGGCCGGTATGCCCACCCCCGTGTCGCGCACGCGGATGCTGAGGTAATCTCCCGCCCGGCAGACGTGTAGCACAATGCAGCCGATATCGGTGAATTTGATGGCATTGCTGAGCAGGTTAGAGATGACCTGCTGCAGGCGCATCGGGTCGCCGTGCAGCGTCAGCGGCACGTCCGGTTCGATGAAGCAGTAGAGCCCCAGCTGTTTACGCACCACCAGCGGCAGATAGTTGGCGCTGATGTGGTTCATGACCTCACGCGGCGAAAACTCGCGCGGCTCAATTTTCAGCTGCTCAGACTCAATTTTAGAGAAGTCGAGAATATCGCTGATGATCTTCAGCAGCAGGCTGGAGGAGTTGTTCATCGCCGTTACCAGCCGGTCGACGCCTTTCGGCAATTCCTTCGTCTGCAGCAGATCGAGGTTACCGATAATCCCGTACAGCGGCGTACGTAGCTCGTGACTGACGGTAGCCAGGAACATGGATTTCGACTGGCTGGCCTGCTCCGCGGCCTGCGCCATCTCCTGCAGCGACTCTTCCATCTTCACGCGCGCGGAGACATCCACCAGCACGCAAATCGCTACGTTTTCATTACGATAGCGGGAATGAACAAAGCTGATCTGCAGGTTAGTGTGGGTGCTGGTGAGCACGTCGACAAAGTTCACCTGCTGGCCGCAGATGATTTGCGTCAGCCTTTGCCGGTCCTCGTGCGTCAGCATGTTCAGGTAGTTGTGCGCCAGCTCGTTACTCAGGATGTTGGTCCCGTCCTGGGTACGAAGAATGCAGATCCCCACCGGAGCCGAGGCGACAATCTTGCGGTTGAACTGCTCGTGCTCCTCCAGACGCTGGGCGTCACTTTCGGCGGGAATAAAGATTCTCCGCTCATACATGCGCGCCAGCGTAAACAGCGCCCCGCCCACCAGCAGGTTCAGCAGGATCGCATTCATAATAAGAATGCGTATCCGCTCAAGGACCATATCCACCGGCAGCGAGTAAACAATGCTCAGCGACGATGGCGGCAGGCTTTTTTTCAGCACCAGCTCGCGGAAGCCGGAGGTGTAGCCAAACCATGAGCGTTCCTGCATCCAGTGCGGATCGACGTTCAAACTTTTATCCGGCCCGGCGAGTGAGATCAGCTGATGCCCGTTTTCATCCAGAATGGTCACGCCCATCGGCAGGCTGCCCGGCGTGAAGAAGTTTTCCATGCGGATGGTCTGTTCAATCCCCAGCAGCGCCTGCAGACGATTGCCCAGGTAGACCGGCGTCAGCGCGTAGAAATAGCCCACGCCCATGCGCGGCCCCTGGCTAATCCAGAAAATGTTGTTCCCGCGCTCGTCCTGCGGCGCATTGCGATATTTCACAATACGCTCGTGCAGGCTTTTCAGCGCATCATCGCGCTCGACGGGCACATCGCGCAGGCCAAAGTCAGCCATGCAGAGGTTTTCACTGCCAATCAGGAATACGCGGTTGAGATCGTAAGCGGCGGAGAAGTTGTCGCGCCAGTAGCGCATAAACCAGGCGAGGGATTCCAGCGACCCGCGCCAGGTGCTGCTCATGGTGGAGCAATCCGAGTCCGGGAACAGCGGCTGGAAGTCCGGTACTTCGGTTTTATCATTGCGCCCGCGCAGGGCAAGAATACCGTTTTCTGCCGTCAGCCGATTTTCGGCAATATACTTCAGCTCCTTCATCACGTCAGACGTTCGCTGAATGTAGCGCTGGGCCTGATCGGAGCTTAAATTAAACTCCTGGCGGATCTCCGCTTCTTTCTGGTTCAGCGCATTGACGATGTAAAACACCGACAGCAAGGCCACCAGCAGCCAAAGCAGGAGCGCCAGCGCCCGGAACAGATAGCGAGAAACTTTCAGCGTGGTACGAAAGGAGACGAGGTATTTCAAAGGGGCGAGGCTCCGCCGTCGGGGTCAAAAGAATGTGGTTAAGGTAGCGGTAAACGCGGCTTGTCGCAACGTTCACGTATCTGCATCTGCAAAAGAAAAGGGCCGGAATCCGGCCCTTTATGCGTCAGAAGAGATTACTCGTCAGCGTCATCCGCTGCGTCGTCGTCGCTCTCTGCTTCCGGTGCGATTTCATCATCACCTTCCGCGACGCTGCCGTCGATGGAATCGAGCTCTTCGTCGTCCACAGGCTCAGCAACGCGTTGCAGACCGACCACGTTTTCATCTTCCGCCGTACGGATGAGGATAACGCCCTGGGTGTTACGGCCCACCACGCTGATCTCGGATACGCGCGTACGCACCAGCGTACCGGCATCGGTGATCATCATGATCTGGTCGGCATCGTCCACCTGCACCGCGCCCACAACGGACCCGTTGCGCTCGGTGACCTTGATGGAGATAACGCCCTGCGTGCCGCGTGACTTGGTCGGGTATTCGCTTTCCGCCGTACGTTTACCGTAGCCGTTCTGGGTGACGGTCAGGATTGCGCCTTCGCCACGTGGAACGATCAGGGAAACAACGGAGTCTTCACCCGCCAGCTTAATACCGCGCACGCCGGTCGCCGTACGACCCATTGCGCGCACGGCGTTCTCTTTGAAGCGCACCACTTTACCGGCCGCAGAGAACAGCATCACTTCATCAGAACCAGAGGTCAGATCCACACCGATCAGCTCGTCGCCTTCGTTCAGGTTCACCGCGATAATCCCGGCGGAACGTGGACGGCTGAACTCGGTCAGCGCGGTTTTCTTCACGGTACCGCTGGCGGTCGCCATAAAGACGTTCACGCCCTCTTCGTACTCGCGTACCGGCAGGATGGCGGTGATACGTTCGTTCGCTTCCAGCGGCAGCAGGTTGACGATTGGACGACCGCGCGCGCCACGGCTCGCTTCCGGCAGCTGATAGACCTTCATCCAGTACAGACGGCCACGGCTGGAGAAGCAGAGGATCGTATCGTGGGTGTTAGCCACCAGCAGACGGTCAATGAAGTCTTCTTCTTTAATACGCGCCGCAGATTTACCTTTACCGCCACGACGCTGTGCTTCGTAGTCGGTCAACGGCTGATACTTCACGTAGCCCTGGTGAGACAGGGTCACTACCACGTCTTCGCGGTTGATCAGATCTTCAATGTTGATATCAGAGCTGTTGGCCGTGATTTCAGTACGACGCTCGTCGCCGAACTGATCGCGAACCAGCTCAAGCTCTTCGCGGATCACTTCCATCAGGCGCTCGGCGCTACCCAGGATGTGCAGCAGCTCAGCAATTTGCTCCAGCAGTTCTTTATACTCGTCGAGCAGTTTTTCATGCTCAAGGCCGGTCAGCTTCTGCAGGCGCAGATCCAGAATCGCCTGGGCCTGCTGTTCAGTCAGGTAGTACTGACCGTCACGCACGCCGAATTCAGGCTCGAGCCACTCAGGACGCGCGGCGTCGTCGCCGGCACGTTCCAGCATCGCCGCCACGTTGCCCAGATCCCACGGGCGCGCAACCAGCGACGCTTTCGCTTCTGCCGGCGTCGGCGCACGACGGATCAGCTCGATGATCGGGTCGATGTTCGCCAGCGCAACCGCCAGTGCTTCAAGGATATGAGCACGATCGCGCGCTTTGCGCAGTTCGAAGATGGTACGACGGGTCACCACTTCGCGGCGGTGACGCACGAACGCGCTCAGGATCTCTTTCAGGTTCATGATCTTCGGCTGACCATGGTGCAGCGCAACCATGTTAATACCGAAGGAGACCTGAAGCTGAGTCTGGGAGTACAGGTTGTTCAGCACAACCTCACCCACCGCGTCGCGCTTGATTTCAATCACGATGCGCATACCGTCTTTGTCAGACTCGTCACGCAGCGCGCTGATGCCTTCAACGCGTTTCTCTTTTACCAGCTCGGCGATTTTTTCAATCAGACGCGCTTTGTTCACCTGATACGGGATCTCGTGAACAATGATAGTTTCACGGCCGGTTTTGGCGTCCGCTTCTACTTCGGCGCGGGCACGGATGTAAATCTTGCCGCGACCGGTGCGGTACGCTTCTTCAATGCCGCGACGACCGTTGATGATCGCCGCCGTCGGGAAGTCCGGGCCCGGGATGTGTTCCATCAGCCCTTCAATGCTGATGTCTTCATCGTCGATATAGGCCAGGCAGCCGTTGATCACTTCCGTGATGTTGTGCGGCGGAATGTTGGTCGCCATACCCACGGCGATACCGGACGAGCCGTTCACCAGCAGGTTAGGGATCTTCGTTGGCATAACGTCAGGAATTTTTTCCGTGCCGTCGTAGTTATCAACGAAATCAACCGTCTCTTTTTCCAGGTCGGCCATCAGCTCATGGGCAATCTTCGCCAGACGGATTTCCGTATAACGCATTGCCGCGGCGGAGTCGCCGTCGATAGAACCAAAGTTACCCTGACCATCTACCAGCATGTAACGCAGCGAGAACGGCTGCGCCATACGGACAATGGTGTCGTACACCGCGGAATCACCATGGGGATGGTATTTACCGATTACGTCACCAACGACACGGGCAGATTTTTTGTAGGCTTTATTCCAGTCATTGCCCAATACGTTCATGGCGTAAAGTACGCGACGGTGTACCGGCTTCAGGCCATCGCGGACGTCCGGCAGCGCACGGCCAACAATGACCGACATCGCATAGTCCAGATAGGAGCTTTTCAGCTCTTCCTCGATGTTAACCGGTGTAATTTCTCTCGCAAGGTCGCTCATCTAACCGCTATCCCTCTACTGTATCCCGGATTCAAAGGTCGCAAATTATAACACAGCCGCGGTGATACAGGTAAACCTATACGCTTTATTCACAGGGATTGCCTGATATACTCATTTGTCTTGCTAAATAAGGAGTAAAAGCGCCCATGAATGCCGAAAAATCCCCGGTGGCACACAACGTTGACCACGAAGAGATTGCCAAATTTGAAGCGGTGGCGTCCCGCTGGTGGGATCTCGAAGGTGAGTTCAAACCGCTGCATCGCATTAACCCGCTGCGTCTGGGCTATATCGCGGAGCGTTCCGGCGGTCTGTTCGGTAAGAAAGTGCTCGACGTCGGCTGCGGCGGCGGCATCCTGGCGGAGAGCATGGCGCGCGAAGGGGCCACCGTCACCGGCCTGGACATGGGCTTCGAGCCTCTACAGGTTGCCCGTCTTCATGCGCTGGAGTCCGGTATACAGGTGGAATATGTGCAGGAAACCGTGGAAGAGCACGCGGCAAAACATGCCCACCAGTATGATGTGGTGACCTGCATGGAGATGCTGGAGCACGTTCCGGATCCGCAGTCGGTGGTAAACGCCTGTGCAAAACTGGTGAAGCCGGGCGGCCAGGTCTTCTTCTCGACAATTAACCGCAACGGTAAAGCCTGGCTGATGGCCGTGGTCGGCGCAGAATATGTGCTGCGCATGGTGCCGAAAGGGACGCACGACGTGAAGAAGTTTATCAAGCCTGCTGAACTGCTGGGCTGGGTTGACCAGACGTGGCTTAAGGAGCAGCACATCACGGGCCTGCACTACAACCCACTAACGGATAAATTCAAACTTGCCCCGGGCGTGGATGTTAACTATATGTTGCATACAACCGCCAAAAACGACTAACGTCATCCGTTATTCTTATAATGATTGCGCGACATCATGTTGCGCAATTCTGACCTCCCGTTGAAGAAATCAGCACTCGATCAAATTTTGAATTTTTTTTCTAAATTATTGACATCTCTTCCAGGCCTTACGGTACGAGGACTTACGCTTTTTTACCCTTTCACAACCTCAATTTAACCTCAAAATCAACCCTTGTGCTGAAAAGATTCGATACTAGAATACTCACCATATAGCGTTTTTCTTATCGCAAACCCCCTATATGTAGTATTTATCCACAGAGTTAGTCACAAGACGGATCTGTGGATAAGCGGGGGATATTTTTTATTTCACGGACAGGTAAAACCCAC
Organism: Enterobacter cloacae complex sp. P12RS; assembly: GCF_014895875.1. Taxonomy (NCBI): domain Bacteria; kingdom Pseudomonadati; phylum Pseudomonadota; class Gammaproteobacteria; order Enterobacterales; family Enterobacteriaceae; genus Enterobacter; species Enterobacter cloacae complex sp. P12RS. The sequence continues at coordinate 112,094 of NZ_JADBQO010000015.1, read as the reverse complement.
ATGAATCAGAGTCTGCTGGTGACAAAGCGCGACGGTACTACCGAGCGTATCAATCTGGACAAAATCCATCGAGTTCTCGACTGGGCAGCAGAAGGACTGAATAACGTATCTATATCCCAGGTTGAACTGCGTTCTCACATTCAGTTCTACGACGGCATCAAAACGTCTGATATCCACGAAACCATTATCAAAGCAGCGGCGGATCTGATCTCCCGCGACGCACCGGATTATCAGTACCTCGCTGCGCGTCTGGCGATTTTCCACCTGCGTAAGAAAGCCTACGGCCAGTTCGAGCCGCCGAAGCTTTACGATCACGTGGTGAAAATGGTTGAGCTGGGCAAATACGACACGCATCTGCTGGAAGACTATACGGAAGAAGAGTTCGAGCAGATGAACGGGTTTATCGATCACTGGCGCGACATGAACTTCTCCTACGCGGCGGTGAAGCAGCTCGAAGGCAAATACCTGGTTCAGAACCGTGTGACCGGTGAGATCTACGAAAGCGCCCAGTTCCTCTATATTCTGGTGGCTGCCTGCCTGTTCTCAAACTACCCGCGCGACACCCGTCTGGACTACGTGAAGCGTTTCTACGATGCGGTATCGACGTTCAAAATTTCTCTGCCAACGCCGATCATGTCTGGCGTGCGCACCCCTACCCGTCAGTTCAGCTCCTGCGTACTGATCGAGTGTGGTGACAGCCTGGATTCCATCAACGCCACCTCCAGCGCCATCGTGAAATACGTCTCCCAGCGCGCCGGTATCGGCATCAACGCCGGTCGCATCCGCGCGCTGGGCAGCCCGATTCGCGGCGGTGAAGCGTTCCACACCGGCTGTATCCCGTTCTACAAGCACTTCCAGACGGCGGTAAAATCCTGCTCTCAGGGCGGCGTGCGCGGCGGCGCAGCGACCCTGTTCTACCCAATGTGGCACCTGGAAGTGGAAAGCCTGCTGGTACTGAAAAACAACCGCGGCGTGGAAGGCAACCGCGTGCGTCACATGGACTACGGCGTGCAGATCAACAAGCTGATGTACACCCGTCTGCTGAAAGGGGAAGACATTACCCTGTTCAGCCCGTCCGACGTCCCTGGCCTGTACGACGCGTTCTTCGCCGATCAGGACGAGTTCGAGCGTCTGTACACCAAATATGAAAAAGACGACAGCATCCGTAAACAGCGCCTGAAGGCGGTAGACCTGTTCTCCCTGATGATGCAGGAGCGCGCCTCTACCGGCCGCATCTACATCCAGAACGTTGACCACTGCAACACCCACAGCCCGTTTGATCCGGCGGTTGCGCCAGTTCGCCAGTCTAACCTGTGCCTGGAGATCGCCCTGCCGACCAAACCGCTGGAAGACGTCAACGACGAAAACGGTGAAATTGCGCTGTGTACGCTGTCCGCATTCAACCTGGGTGCCATCAAGAGCCTGGACGAGCTGGAAGAGCTGGCCGTGCTGGCGGTACGTGCGCTGGATGCCCTACTGGACTACCAGGATTACCCAATCCCGGCCGCTAAACGCGGCGCAATGGGCCGTCGTACCCTGGGTATCGGCGTGATCAACTTCGCCTACTGGCTGGCGAAAAACGGCAAGCGTTACTCCGACGGCAGCGCTAACAACCTGACGCACCAGACGTTCGAAGCGATTCAGTACTACCTGATGAAAGCCTCTAACGAGCTGGCGAAAGAGCAAGGCGCGTGCCCGTGGTTCAACGAAACCACCTATGCAAAAGGCATTCTGCCGATCGACACCTATAAGAAAGACCTGGATGCGATCGTCAGCGAGCCGCTGCACCTGGACTGGGAAGGCCTGCGCGAGTCCATCAAAACGCACGGCCTGCGTAACTCCACGCTCTCTGCCCTGATGCCGTCCGAGACCTCTTCGCAGATCTCTAACGCCACCAACGGTATTGAGCCACCGCGCGGCCACGTCAGCATTAAAGCGTCGAAAGACGGCGTGCTGCGTCAGGTGGTGCCGGATTACGAAACGCTGGGCAACAACTACGAACTGCTGTGGGAGATGCCAAACAACGACGGCTACCTGCAACTGGTGGGTATCATGCAGAAGTTTATCGACCAGTCGATCTCTGCCAATACTAACTACGACCCGACGCGCTTCCCGTCCGGCAAGGTACCAATGCAGCAGTTGTTGAAAGACCTGCTGACCGCCTACAAATTTGGCGTGAAAACGCTGTACTATCACAACACCCGTGACGGTGCAGAAGACGCGCAGGACGACCTGGTACCGTCAATTCAGGACGATGGCTGCGAAAGCGGCGCATGTAAGATCTAATGAAGGGCGGGGATATCCCCGCCTTTATTTCGTAAGACAGGACACACTCATGGCATATACCACCTTTTCACAGACGAAAAACGACCAGCTCAAAGAGCCAATGTTCTTCGGCCAGCCGGTCAACGTGGCACGCTACGATCAGCAAAAATATGACATCTTCGAAAAGCTGATTGAAAAGCAACTCTCCTTCTTCTGGCGTCCGGAAGAAGTTGACGTTTCCCGCGACCGTATTGATTACCAGTCGCTGCCGGATCACGAAAAGCATATTTTCATCAGCAATCTGAAGTACCAGACGCTGCTGGACTCCATTCAGGGCCGTAGCCCGAACGTGGCGCTGTTGCCGCTGATCTCGATTCCTGAGCTGGAAACCTGGGTGGAAACCTGGGCGTTCTCTGAGACGATCCACTCCCGCTCTTACACCCACATCATCCGCAACATCGTGAACGATCCGGCGGTGGTGTTTGACGATATCGTCACTAACGAGCAGATCCAGAAGCGCGCGGAAGGCATTGCGCACTACTACGACGAGCTGATCGAGATGACCAGCTACTGGCATCTGCTGGGCGAAGGCACCCACAGCGTGAACGGCAAAACCGTTACCGTGAACCTGCGCGCGCTGAAAAAGCAGCTGTACCTCTGCCTGATGAGCGTTAACGCCCTGGAAGCGATCCGCTTCTACGTGAGCTTCGCCTGCTCCTTCGCCTTTGCCGAGCGTAAGCTGATGGAAGGCAACGCCAAAATCATCCGTCTGATCGCTCGTGACGAAGCCCTGCACCTGACCGGCACCCAGCACATGCTGAACCTGCTGCGCAGCGGTACGGACGACCCGGAGATGGCGGAAATCGCTGAAGAGTGCAAGCAGGAGTGCTACGACCTGTTCGTGCTGGCGGCTCAGCAGGAGAAAGAGTGGGCAGACTACCTGTTCCGCGACGGTTCCATGATTGGTCTGAACAAAGATATTCTGTGCCAGTACGTGGAGTACATCACCAACATCCGCATGCAGGCGGTTGGTCTTGACCTGCCGTTCCAGACGCGCTCTAACCCGATTCCGTGGATCAACACCTGGCTGGTATCCGATAACGTGCAGGTTGCGCCGCAGGAAGTGGAAGTGAGCTCTTATCTGGTCGGTCAGATTGATTCTGAAGTCAACACCGACGACCTGAGCGACTTCCAGCTCTGATGACGCGCGTAACGCTGAGCCTTTCTGGCACCGAAGTGCTGTGCCAGGATGAGCACCCTTCCCTTCTGGTGGCGCTTGAAGCGCATCAGGTGGAGGTAGAGTACCAGTGTCGTGAAGGCTATTGCGGCTCCTGCCGCTGCCGTCTGGTCGCAGGCCAGGTGGACTGGCTGACCGAACCGCTGGCCTTTATCAGTGAAGGGGAAATTTTGCCCTGCTGCTGCCGGGCAAAAGGCGATATTGAGATCGAGATGTAAAAAAGGGCCTTACGGCCCTTTTTCTATTTTAAGAACGTCACCGCTTTATCCGGGAAATCCGTAAACAGCCCGTCCACGTCCGCCTGCTTATACAACACCTCGTAAAGCTGATTCACATCGGTGGCATATGGCGGCAGCTGGTCGGCACGCACCGTGTACGGATGCACCTGCATCTTGCTGGCGTGCGCCTCTTTCACCATCGCCGTCAGCTTCACGTGGCCAGGCGTTGAGCCTTCCGCCACCAGCATGTGATAATCCGGCCCGATGCCGTCAGCGTACTGCGCAATCTGCTTCATCGCGCCCGGCTTGAACATCCAGTCGTAGCTGTAGTTCACCCACTTCCCGTCCGGCTGTTTCTCCTGGGTTTCGTTCCAGTCGGTGTAGGCAATCAGCTGCACCAGATTGAGATCCATCCCCATCTTCGGCTCCAGCTCGGTTTTGATGCGCTTCAGCTCGGCTGCGTCAAAACACTGCAGGTAAACTTTGTCCTTCTTGCTGGTGTAGCCGTACTGTTTCAGCACCTCCAGCGTCTTCGCGGCAATGTCCTTCCCTTCCTGATGGTGGAACCACGGCGCTTTGATTTCCGGGTAGATACCGATGTTTTTACCGGTCGAGTGGTTCAGCCCCTGAACAAACTCAATCTCTTCCTGGAAGGTATGGATCCGGAAGTCAGATTTGCCCATCGGGAAGCGTCCCGGGTAGACCTGCACCTTCTTGCCGTTTTCAATCTCAAAGCCTTCGGTAAACTTCAGAGAGCGAATTTCATCCAGGGTAAAGTCGATGGCGTAGTAACGACCGTCTTTGCGCGCGCGGTCCGGGAAACGCTCCGCCACGTCCGTGACGCGGTCAAGATAGTGGTCATGCAGGACGACCAGCTGGTCGTCCTTCGTCATCACCAGATCCTGCTCCAGGTAATCCGCCCCCTGGGCATAGGCCATCGCTTTCGCCGGCAGCGTATGCTCCGGCAGATAGCCGCTGGCACCGCGGTGGGCGATAACGATTTTATCCGCCGCCAGGGCAGAGCCTGTCATCAGGCCTGCCAGCAGCAGGCCGGTGGTTAATGGGGTTAATTTCATCGCAATGCTCCTTATTGACGACGCGCCAGCACTTCCGCGTGGTGACGTTTCTCGCCGATCATCACAACAACCAGCAGCAGAACCGCCAGCACGCTGCCGCCGATCATCACCATAAAGCCGCCGTCCCAGCCGAAGAAGTCAACGGTGTAGCCCACGATAGCGCTCGCCGCGACGGAACCGCCGAGGTAGCCAAACAGACCGGTAAAGCCTGCCGCCGTGCCCGCCGCTTTTTTCGGCGCCAGCTCCAGCGCGTGCAGACCGATCAGCATCACCGGGCCGTAAATCAGGAAGCCGATAACGATCATACAGGCCATGTCTACTGATGGGTTACCCGGCGGGTTAAGCCAGTAAACGACAGTCGCGATGGTCACCAGGGTCATAAAGAACACGCCCGTTGCGCCGCGGTTGCCTTTAAACACTTTGTCCGACATCCAGCCGCAAATCAGCGTGCCCGGGATCCCGGCATATTCATACAGGAAGTACGCCCAGGAGGATTTATCCAGCGCGAAGTGCTTCACCTCTTTCAGGTAGGTCGGGGACCAGTCGAGGATGCCGTAGCGCAGCAGGTATACGAACACGTTCGCCACCGCGATGTACCACAGCAGCTTGTTCGGCAGCACGTACTTCATGAAGATCTGTTTCGCGGTCAGCTCTTCTTCGTGCTTCTCGCTGTAGTCATCCGGATAGTCGTTTTTGTACTCTTCGATTGGCGGCAGCCCGCAGGACTGCGGTGTGTCGCGCATCAGGGCGAAGGCAATAATCGCCACCAGAATAGCACCAAAGGCAGGCATGTAGAGCGCCGCGTGCCAGTCGTTGAACCAGGCCATCCCCAGCAGGAACAGCAGAGGTGGAAGCCCGCCCCCGACGTTATGCGCGCAGTTCCACACCGACACAATGCCGCCACGCTCCTTCTGCGACCACCAGTGCACCATGGTACGTCCGCACGGCGGCCACCCCATCCCCTGGAACCAGCCGCAGAGGAACAGCAGCACGAACATGATGGCAATGCTGGACGTCGCCCACGGCACAAAGCCCATGAACAGCATGACCGCTGCCGCGAGGATCAGACCGGCGGGCAGGAACACGCGCGGATTCGAGCGGTCCGACACGGAACCCATGATGAATTTGGAAAAACCGTAGGCGATGGAGATCCCCGACAGCGCGAAGCCCAGGTCGCCGCGAGAGAAGCCCTGCTCCACCAGATACGGCATGGCGAGGGCAAAGTTTTTACGTACAAGATAGTACGCCGCATACCCGAAGAAGATCCCGAGGAAGATTTGCCAACGCAGACGGCGGTAGAGAGGATCGATCTCTGCCTCTGGCAGTCGCGCCCGATGCGGCGCAGGTTTGAAGATACTGAGCATAACAGCCTCCGTGGCCTTTCAAAAAATGACCAGGCATCTCGCGCCCGGTTACAGAGGCGGGGATGTTAAAAAAACATGCGGTTTGTTACTGTGAATCAACGCACAGATTGTTACAGAAATATGACAGAATGCGCAAAAAAGCGCATGAAATCACGTTTCAGTTTCGAATTTCGCGCGTTTATGTTCGAAATCAAACAAACCACACGTTCTATGTGGCTAAATGCTAAAAAACGAACATAGAGGAAAGGCAATGACAATTCACGATCCACGCTACAGCGATGTGATTATCATTGGCGGTGGCGCAACCGGCGCCGGCATCGCACGCGACTGCGCCCTCCGCGGCTTAAGCGTCACGCTTCTGGAGCGCCACGATATCGCCACCGGCGCGACGGGGCGTAACCACGGCCTGCTGCACAGCGGCGCGCGGTATGCGGTCACCGACGGTGAATCCGCGCGCGAATGCATCGCTGAAAACCAGATCCTCAAGCGTATCGCCCGACACTGCATAGAGCCAACCGACGGCCTCTTTATTACCCTTCCCGAAGATGACCTCGCCTTTCAGTCAACCTTCATAACCTCCTGTACTGCAGCGGGCATTCAGGCGGAGGCCATGGATCCGGCGCTGGCCCGGCGGCTGGAGCCATCGGTGAACCCGACGCTGATCGGCGCGGTGAAGGTGCCTGACGGCACCGTCGATCCGTTCCGCCTGACCGCCGCCAACATGCTGGACGCCCGCGAGCATGGCGCGCGCATTCTGACCGGACATGAAGTGACCGGGCTTATCCGCGAGGGTCATCGCATCTGCGGCGTGCGGGTGTTTGATACGCAGTATAACGAGCACAGCGAGCTGCACGCCGCCGTGGTGGTCAACGCGGCGGGGATCTGGGGCCAGCGCATCGCAGAATACGCGGATTTATCCATCCGCATGTTCCCGGCCAAAGGTTCGCTGCTGATCCTTGACCACCGCATCAATAACCACGTCATCAACCGCTGCCGCAAACCGTCTGACGCCGACATTCTGGTGCCGGGCGACACCATTTCGCTCATCGGTACGACATCAACGCACGTTGACTACAGCGACATTGACGTCAACCGGGTCACTGCCGAAGAAGTGGATATTCTGCTGCGCGAAGGGGAAAAGCTGGCGCCGGTGATGGCGCAGACGCGTATTCTGCGCGCCTACGCGGGCGTGCGTCCCCTTGTCGCCAGCGATAACGATCCGAGCGGACGTAACGTCAGCCGGGGCATCGTGCTGCTCGATCACGCCGAGCGCGACGGCATGGACGGGTTTATCACCATTACCGGCGGCAAGCTGATGACCTACCGGCTGATGGCCGAGTGGGCGACCGATGCCGTGTGCCGCAAGCTCGGAAATACCGAACCGTGCGTTACCGCAGAACAGCCGTTGCCAGGATCGCGCCAGTCTACCGAAAAAACGCTGCAAAAAATCATCTCCCTGCCCGCGCCGCTGCGCGGTTCGGCCATCTACCGCCACGGCGACAGGACGCCGCAGTGGCTCGGTGAAGGACGACTGAGCCGCAGCCTGGTGTGCGAGTGCGAAGCCGTTACCGCAGGCGAAGTGCAGTACGCGGTAGAGAACCTGACGGTCAACAGCCTGTTGGATCTCCGCCGCCGCACCCGGGTCGGAATGGGGACCTGTCAGGGCGAGCTGTGCGCCTGCCGTGCCGCCGGGCTGCTGCAGCGTTTTCATACCACCACCGCCACCCAGTCGCTCGATCAGCTCAGCGCGTTTTTGAACGAGCGCTGGAAAGGCATTCAGCCTGTCGCCTGGGGCGATGCTCTGCGCGAAAGCGAATTTACCCGCTGGGTCTATCAGGGGCTTTGCGGCCTGGAGAAGGAGCAACACGATGAAATTTGATACCGTAATCGTCGGCGGCGGGCTGGCAGGCTTGCTCTGCGGCATCAAACTCACGAAGCAGGGGCTGCGCTGCGCCATTATCACCCGTGGCCAGAGCGCCCTGCACTTCTCGTCGGGATCGCTGGATCTGGTGGACGAAGCGTACCGCGACAGGCTGCCGCCGGAGCACCCGTATCACCTGGTTGGCGCGCAGCATATTGACCGCTTTGCGCTGGAAGCCGAAGCGCTGCTGGCGGGCTGCGGCGCGCGTCTGAAGGGAAGCGCCAGGCAAAATCACCGGCGCATCACGCCGCTCGGCACCCTGCGCTCCGCGTGGCTCAGCCCGGAGGAAGTCCCCGTGGCCCCCGTCAGCGCGGGACGAGTGCGGGTGGTGGGTATTAGCGGCTTTCTGGATTTTCAACCCCATCTCGCGGCGGCCTCGCTCTGTCGCCAGGGCATCTACGCCGACACGGCAGAAATAGAGCTGCCCGAGCTGGATATCCTGCGCGATAACCCGAGCGAGTTTCGCGCGGTGAATATCGCCCGTTTTCTGGATAACGAGGACAAATGGCCGCTGCTGTATGACGCGCTCAGGCCGCTCGGTGAAACCTGCGATGCCCTGTTAATGCCCGCCTGCTTTGGTTTAAACGACAACCGGCTCTGGCGCTGGCTCTCGGATCGTCTGCCCTGCACGCTCGGTTTACTGCCGACGCTTCCCCCTTCCGTACCCGGCATTCGTCTGCACACCCAGCTTCAGCGCCAGTTTGTTGCGCAGGGCGGCGTATGGATGGCGGGTGATGAGGTGAAAAAAATCACCCTGACCGACGGCGCGGTGAGCGAAATCTGGACGCGCAACCACGAGGATATTCCGCTTCGCGCCCGCTATACGGTGCTGGCGAGCGGGAGCTTCTTCAGCAACGGGCTGCTGAGCAGCCGGGAGGGCATCCGGGAAGCGATTATGGGGCTGGATGTGCGGCAAACCGCTTCCCGCGCGGACTGGTATCAGTGTGATTTCTTCACGCCGCAGCCCTGGCAGCAGTTTGGCGTAATTGTCGATAACCGGCTACATCCGCAGCTTTCCGGTATACCCGTCGGTAATCTTTTTGTCATCGGCTCGCTGCTGGGCGGATACGATCCGATCCCCCAGGGATGCGGCGGCGGGGTTTGCGCCGTCACGGCGCTGTATGTAGCCGAGCAGATTATCCAGCGCGTGGAGGCTGAACAATGAACGATACCCGTTTCGAAAGCTGCATTAAATGCACGGTCTGTACCACCGTCTGCCCGGTCAGCGGCGTAAACCCGCGCTACCCTGGGCCAAAGCAGGCCGGGCCAGACGGCGAGCGCCTGCGCCTGAAGGACGGCAGGCTGTACGACGAGGCGCTGAAATACTGCATCAACTGCAAGCGCTGCGAGGTCGCCTGCCCGTCGGACGTGAAAATCGGCGACATCATCCAGCGCGCCCGGGCGCGTTACAGCACGCAAAAGCCGACACTGCGCGATGCGATCCTGAGCCATACCGATCTGATGGGCAGCGTCTCCACGCCGTTTGCCCCGCTGGTGAATGCCGCAACCTCACTCAAGCCGGTGCGTCGGCTGCTGGATGCCACGCTTAAAATAGACCATCACCGCAGCCTGCCAAAATATTCTCACGGCACCTTCCGTCGCTGGTATAAAACCGTCGCGGAGCAGCAGGCGCAGTACGACGATCGGGTAGCCTTTTTCCACGGCTGCTATGTGAACTACAACCACCCGCAGTTGGGAAAAGACCTGCTGAAGGTGCTGAACGCTATGGGAACCGGCGTACAACTGCTTAGCAAAGAGAAGTGCTGCGGCGTGCCGCTGATTGCCAACGGGTTTACCGATAAAGCGCGCAGGCAGGCCAAAAGCAACGTCACCTCCCTGCGCGAAGCGATTGTCGGTAAAGGCATGCCGGTGCTGGCGACGTCGTCCACCTGCACCTTCACCCTGCGCGATGAGTATCCGCACCTGCTGGACGTGGATAACGCCGGACTGCGCGAGCATATCGAGCTGGCGACGCGCTTCCTCTGGCGCAAGCTGGACAGCGGAAAGACGTTGCCGCTGGGAACATTGCCGCTGAAGGTGGTCTATCACACCCCGTGTCATATGGAGAAAATGGGCTGGTCGCTTTATACGCTGGAGCTGCTGCGGTTAATTCCGGGGCTGGAGCTGACGGTGCTGGATTCGCGCTGCTGCGGCATCGCAGGCACCTACGGCTTTAAGCGTGAAAACTACGAAACCTCGCAGGCAATTGGCGCCCCGCTGTTCCGCCAGATTGAAGAGAGCGGCGCGGATATCGTGGTGACGGACTGCGAAACCTGTAAATGGCAGATTGAGATGTCCACCAGCAAGCGCTGCGAACATCCGATTACCCTGCTGGCGAAAGCACTGGGCTGAACGTTGCCGGGGCGAAAGGCCCCGGCACAGGCATTACTCAACGAACAGCGACTCGACAACGTTAATCCAGCCGTGCTCGCTGGCGACCTCTTTGCCGTTGAGCCAGCGGCGCAGCATATTCAGCGCCATCATGGCGCACACCTCCTGACGCACCGCCAGGCTGTGGCGGGTGATGCTCATTTTTACCCGCAGCGCCCAGGTGCCTTCCGGCGTCGCCAGCGCGAAGTTGAGGTAATCCTCATCCAGCCCGCCGACAAACAGCGCCAGACCGGCAAAATGCTTCACCCTTCTTTCGGAAGCCCAGCGGGCGGTTTGCGCCAGGGTCTCCTGCTGAAACGGCACCACTTCGCTGGCGAGCAGCGGCGCGTTGACGCGCGACAATTGCAGCGCCAGCAGGCCACCGGTGAACTGCTCGCTTAAGGTCACGCTGAGCTGGCGAGTCTGCAGATGTTTTGCAATCTGCTCAGGCAACCCTTCCGTCCCTTCAAAAATCAGGCTTTCGCCCGCCACGCGCTGCACCTCAGGCCACAGGGCCAGCATCGCCTCTTTCTGCGTGGCCGGTCCTGTTAATTTGAGTTCAATGATCGGCATAGAGGAGCGATAGCCCATGGACACGCCCGGCGGCAGCGGAAGATGGTCAAGGCTCTGGGCCAGATCGCTTTCCGAGCGGCCAAAGGTGGTCAGGCGCAGGCACAGCGGAGGTTCAGGCAGAGTAAAACGCTGGCGAAGGCGCGGCAGGATCTGCTGCTCGACCATTACCTTAAATTCGGAGGGCACGCCCGGCGTGAAGAACATCAGGCAGCGGTTCAGCTGCATGGCAAACCCGCATGCGGTACCGACCGGGTTATCAACCAGCTCGGCGCTGGCGGGAATTTCAGCCTGCTTGCGGTTGCTGGGAGCCATAACGCGTCCACGTTCGGAGAAGAAGCGTTCCATCTGCGAAAGCCACGCCTCGTGCAGCACCAGCCCTTCGCCTTTTGCGGTCGCGGCGGCCAGCGCGCTGAGATCGTCACCGGTGGGGCCGAGCCCGCCGTTCACGATCAGCACGTCGCACTGTTCACTGCGCTCGCGCAGAACAGCGACCAGTGACTCCAGATTGTCGCCCACGGTATTGCGGCGCGTTAACGGTAATCCTTGCTCAAAGAAAAGATCGGCAAGCCAGGCAGCATTGGTATCAATAATCTGTCCGTGCAGCACTTCGTCGCCGGTGGATAACATCTCCACGTTAATCATTGTGTTCTCCCGCTTATTTGGTCAAAACACTATAGCGCAAACGCGGGGTGGAGATGAGAGAAACTGGCGCGACGGAACGCCGCGCCGGAACGATTAGAAGCCTGCGCTCACGCCCACGTACGGGCCGTCAGCCAGCGCGTTATCGCGGTTGCCGTCTTTACCGGCAAGGTTCAGATAACGGTAGCCCGCTTCGATGGTAATCGGACGCATGATGGTCCAGCGCGCGCCGGCGTTGGCTTCTTCATAGCTGTCGATGCCGCTGGAGAGGGAATCCGGAGAGTAGTAGTACTCGCCAAACAGGCCGAAGCTGTCGCCAATTTTCCACTGCAGGCCGCCGCCCACTGCCGCTGCGTACCCTTCATCACCGTCATTTGGGTTGGTGTAGATACCTTTACCGCCAACGGTGGCCAGGAATGGGCCAAGAGGAATATTCAGACCGAGGCCGAGGCTTGCCGCGTCGCCGTCGTCATCGTTGTGCGTCCAGCCGCCGGTCATTGCCAGACCGGAGGTCTCAGTACCCATGCCAAAACCGAGGTGGGTATAGTCCTGACCCGCCGAACCATTAATGCTAATGGCGTTAGCCGCCGCAGATACAACCATCAGGCCGAGGCCCAGTAATGCCACTTTTTTCATTGTCGCGATCCTGCATAATTATAGAGAAGTCCCCAAAACCGCGAGATTTTAACCTGAGTCTGCGGGGGATCAAGCACTCTGCGTGCGGCGGACAGGAAGATTGTAACGATTTGAAACCCCCGGCTTTTTTACGTAAGCAGCAGAAAGCGCATTTTGACGCAAAGGCCACCCAGCGTTTCGCTGCGAGTCAGTTGCAAATGGCTGCGGTGCAGCCGGGCGATATCCCCCGCCAGCGCCAGCCCAATCCCGGAACCGGCGGCGTTCCCGACGTTGTCCAGACGGTGGAAAGGCTGCATCGCCTGGTAGATCTGATCCTCTTCAATGCCGGGGCCGCTGTCCTCAACGCTCAGCTCAACGGCGCCGCCATCCACGCGCAGGAATACGGTCACGGTCCCGCCAGCAGGCGTATATTTAATCGCGTTCTCCAGCAGGTTGGCGCACAGCTCGCCCAGCAGAACGTCATCGCCTTCGATCGTGACCGGCTGCTGTACACCGTCATATCCTAAATCAATCGCCTTGCTCCGCGCCTGCGCCAGCCGGGAAAAGCAGCAGTTCTGCACCACCTGAACCAGATCCACAGGCGTAAAATGACGATCCCCCTGCTCTTTTCCCTTCACCGCTGAAAGCTGCAGCAGCCGCTCGGTGAGCACGATAGTGTCGTCCAGGGTGGCATTCATTGCCCGCAGACTCTCCTGCCACAGGGCGGGATCCTGACGCGCGAGGGCGACGGAGACCTGGGTTTTAAGCACCGCCAGCGGCGTTTTGAGCTGGTGCGACGCATCCGCGTTAAAGCGTTCCTGACGCGAAAGCACGCCGCGCAGCCGGTCGATATAGCGGTTAAAGGCGACTATCAGCAGCCGGGTCTCCGACCAGGGCAGCAGCTCCGGCAGCGGTGCGAGCAGGCCCGGCTCGCGCCGCACCATCAGTGACGAAAGCTGGCGCATTGGGCGCAGCACGCGGCGCAGCAGCCATGCGGTCAGCACCAGCGTCAGCAGCACCAGCAGCCCCTGTGAAACCCAGGATGAAAAGAGCAGCTGGCTGGCGAGATAGCGGCGGGACTGGAGCGTCTCGGCGACGTAAATCTCCGCCATGCCAAAAACATTATCTTCATTTACGGGCTGCAGCAGGCGCGCCACCCGAATCGCCTGGCCGCGATATTCGGTGTGGTAAAACCAGGCCAGCGCCGGATAGAGCGTGGTGCGCGACGTCGCAGGCGGCATCTTCGGCAGATCGTCATAGCCGGAGATCACCCGTCCGTCGGGGTCGACCACCTTATAGTAGAGCCGGTCGTTCATGTTGAGCTCAAAGCTGTCGAGCACCACCCAGGGCACGTCCACCGCCAGCCTGCTGTTGCGCACCTCCAGCCGCTCGGAGATGGTGCGGGCAGAGGATAACAGCGTGCGATCGTAGGCCTGCGTGGCCGCCTGCAGCGCGCTAACGTAGCTGTTAAAGGCCGACAATCCCCACAGCAGCAGCAGCGGCAGACCCAGGAAAAGCAACAGCTGCAGATAGAGCGACTGCGGCTTAACCCACCTCATCGCCGCACTCCAGCACGTACCCAAGCCCCCGAAGGGTGGTGATCCGCACGCCGCTGCCGGTCAGCTTCTTACGCAGCCGGTGAATATAGAGATCGATGCTTTCAGGACTGACGTCGTCGTTCAGGCTGAACACCTGGTCGAAAAGCTGCTGTCGTGAAACCGGACGGGTCCGGCGGTGCATTAGCACTTTCAGCAGGGAGAGCTCCCGCGGCGTCAGGGAAAGCGGTTCATCGCGCAGCAGGAAAAAGCCCTCGTCGTCATACTCCAGCTCCCCAAGGCGCTGGCGCTCCTGCGTTCGACCCTCGCTTCGGCGCAACAGGGCGCGCAGACGCGCGTCAAGCTCCTCCAGCTCAAACGGTTTTGGCAGATAGTCATCTGCCCCGGCGTTCAGTCCCTTCACCCGATCCGCCACGTTGCTGCGGGCGGTAAGAAACAGCACCGGCAGCGTTTGCCCCCGTTTTCTGAGGCGGTGGACCACTTCCAGGCCGTCAAAACCGGGCATGCCGATGTCCAGAATAGCGACCGCGTAGTTTTCACCCTGCAGCAGATGGTCGGCGGCACGTCCGTCGGAGACGCAGTCCACGGCAAAGCCCTCCTGCACCAGCGCTTTCTCCAGCCAGTGAGCCAGCTCACGATTATCTTCTGCGAGTAAGAGACGCATGTCACATCCTGTAAAGTTGGTGTCCCGTTGAAAGGGAAATGAAAGGTTATTGTTTTAACAATCACGCAACGGAACCGCTACAAGGTGGTTCACATAATCAGAAAAAAAGACCCGTACCCCCGGCGTGAGGATAAACGATGAAAAAACAATTACTTTCTACCCTTGCTGCAAGCGTGTTGCTGTTGAGTACCTCTGTCGTTCAGGCCCAGGACGCTCCGTCCCGTACCGAATGTATCGCCCCGGCCAAACCGGGCGGCGGTTTCGATCTCACCTGCAAGCTTATTCAGGTCAGCCTGCTGGAGACGAAGGCCATTGAGAAACCGATGCGCGTCACCTACATGCCAGGCGGCGTGGGCGCGGTGGCCTATAACGCGATTGTCGCGCAACGTCCGGCGGAAGCGGGAACGGTGGTGGCCTTCTCCGGCGGCTCGCTGCTGAACCTGTCGCAGGGCAAGTTTGGCCGCTACGGTGTGGACGACGTGCGCTGGCTGGCGACCGTCGGCACCGACTACGGAATGATTGCCGTGCGTGCCGATTCCCCGTGGAAATCCCTGAAAGATCTGCTGACCGCTATGGAAAAAGATCCGAACAGCGTGGTGATTGGCGCAGGGGCGTCTATCGGCAGCCAGGACTGGATGAAAGCGGCCCTTCTCGCCCAGCAGGCGAAGGTTGACCCGCACAAGATGCGCTACGTGGCTTTTGAGGGCGGCGGCGAACCGGTCACGGCGCTGATGGGCAACCACGTTCAGGCCGTTTCCGGCGATCTCAGCGAGATGGTGCCGTACCTGAGCGGGGATAAAATCCGCGTGCTGGCGGTCTTCTCGGAAAACCGTCTGCCAGGCCAGCTGGCGAACGTCCCGACCGCCAAAGAGCAGGGTTATAACCTGGTCTGGCCGATCATCCGCGGCTTCTTCGTCGGGCCAAAAGTGACCGACGCCGAGTACCAGTGGTGGGTCGACGCGTTCAACAAGCTCCAGCAGACCGAAGAGTTTAAGAAACAGCGCGATCTGCGCGGACTGTTTGAGTTTAACCTGACCGGTAAGCCACTGGATGAGTACGTCAAAAAACAGGTGAATGACTACCGCGAACAGGCGAAAGCCTTTGGCCTGGCGAAATAACCGGAGGCGCTATGAGCGATCGTATTTTTGCCGGGATATGGCTGCTGCTCTGCGTTGGCGGGATGTTTGTCGCCTGGCAGATCCACAGCGAATACAGCTATGAACCCGTGGGACCCCGTCCCTTCCCGATGGGCATCGTCGGCCTGATGCTGCTCTGCTCGGTGGCGCTGCTGCTTCGCCACCCGGATACCGTCGAGTGGCCGCCGCGCCGCATTCTGCAGCGTCTGCTGGTGATGGTGATTGTCCTGCTGATGTATGCCTGGGGCTTTGAGTGGCTCGGCTTCCCGGTGGCGACCGCCATTCTGACGATGGTCATCGGCATGCTGTTTAACGCCACCCTCCCCGCGGCGGGGATCTCAGGCGTGGTGATGGGGATTTTACTGTGGTACGCCTTTGACCGCCTGCTGGACGTGACGTTACCGCTCGGCGCCTGGCTTAATTAACGGAGCACGCTATGGATACCTGGATTTACCTCTCGCAGGGGTTCGCCGTGGCGATGACCCCGGAAAACCTGGTGATCGCCCTGATCGGCTGTTTCGTGGGCACAATTGTCGGCCTGCTGCCGGGCCTTGGGCCGATCAACGGCGTGGCGATTTTACTCCCGCTGGCGTTTGCCCTGCATCTGCCTGCGGAATCGGCGCTGATCCTGCTGGCAACGGTCTACATCGGCTGTGAATATGGCGGACGCATTTCGTCGATCCTGCTTAACGTGCCGGGGGATGCGGCGGCGATCATGACCGCGCTGGACGGCTACCCAATGGCGCGGCAGGGACGCGGCGGCGTGGCGCTCTCCATCTCTGCGGTCAGTTCATTCTTTGGCTCACTGATTGCCATTGGCGGCATTATTCTGTTCGCTCCTGCGCTGGCCCAGTGGTCGCTGGCGTTTGGTCCGGCAGAATATTTTGCCCTGATGGTGTTCGCCATTGCCTGCCTCGGCAGCATGATGGCGCAAAATCCGCTGAAGTCGTTTTTATCCGCGCTGATTGGCTTAGGGTTAGCCACCGTCGGCGTGGATGCCAACACCGGGGTCTATCGCTTTACCTTCGACAGCGTTCACCTGTCCGATGGCGTGCAGTTCATTGTCGTCGTGATCGGCCTGTTCTCTGTCTCTGAGATCTTACTGATGCTGGAGCATACCAGCAGCGGGCAGACGCTGGTGCGCAAAACCGGCCGGATGCTCTTTAGCGCTAAAGAGGGCGCGCAGTGCATCGGCGCCACGCTGCGCTCGTCGGTGATTGGCTTCTTTGTCGGCATCCTGCCGGGTGCCGGGGCCACTATCGCCAGCGCCATCACCTACATGACCGAGAAGAAGCTCAGCGGCAATAGCGACAGCTTTGGTAAAGGCGATATTCGCGGCGTCGCCGCGCCTGAGGCGGCCAATAACGCCTCGGCCTGCGGCTCGTTTATCCCGATGCTGACCCTGGGCGTGCCGGGATCCGGCACCACGGCGGTGATGATGGGCGCGCTGACGCTCTATAACATCACGCCCGGCCCGGCGATGTTTACCGAGCAGCCTGATATTGTCTGGGGGCTGATTGCCGCGCTGCTGATCGCCAACGTCATGCTGCTGGTGATGAATATCCCGCTGATTGGGCTGTTCACCCGCATGCTGACGATTCCGCTGTGGTTCCTGGTGCCCGCCATTGCCGCCGTCTCTGCGGTGGGGGTTTACGCGGTGCACAGCACCACGTTTGACCTCGTGCTGATGGTGGTCCTCGGCGTGTTCGGCTACATCTTGCGAAAAATGCACTTCCCAATGTCTCCGCTGATTTTGGGCTTTGTGCTGGGTGAGATGCTGGAGCAGAACCTGCGCCGCGCCCTGTCCATCAGCAACGGTAATGTGTCGATACTGTGGGACAGCAGCGTCGCGAAGGTTCTGTTAGCGCTCGCGGTCATGGTGATTGTGGTGCCGCCGGTGTTGCGCCTGCTGCGTCGTCGCCAGCGCAAACCGGAGCCGGATATCGGCTAACTATACGGACAGCTGGGCATTGACCCACTGCTTTAACGCCTGGCGGGAGATCTTAATCCCGCCATTTTTTAGCTCAGACGGCAGCACCAGCCAGTGAACGGGCTGCTCAAAGCGCGCCAACCTGCCCTGTACCCAGGTCGGGAAACGGGTGATATCCGTTCCCGGCTCGCACTCCACCACCGCCACCGGACGCTGTCCAAACTCGGCGTCATCCAGCGGGACGATAAACACCTGGTTAATCTGCGGATGCGCGGCGATAACGCGCTCCAGCGATTCCGGCTGGATCCCCTCTCCACCGCTGAAAAAGAGATTGTCCATGCGGCCTAAAATCGTCAGACGGTCGCCATGCCATTCCCCGCGATCGCGAGTGGCAAACCAGCCCTGCGCGTTGGTCAGCGGTATCAGGGCGCCGTCCCGCCAGTAGCCGGAAGCCATGCTCTGCGCTTTGATCCAGACTTCACCGTTAACGACCTGCACCTCTCTGCCCGGCAGCGCACGGCCCACGTCCGGATCGCCGTCAGCCTCTTTTGCGCAGACGGTAGAGGCAAACTCGGTGAGGCCGTAGCCGCAGTACGTCCGAACGCCCTGTTCCCGGGCCTTTTGCGTCAGCGTCACGGGAATGGCCGCCCCGCCGAGCAGCACCGCTTTCAGTGCGATGTGGCTTTCGCTATTGAGGAGACGCCAGAGCTGGGTCGGCACCAGCGAGGCGTGGGTGCAGCCGCGTAGCGCCTGCTCCAGCGGCTGCTTCTCGCGCACGGTTAAGCGCGCACCGGCCTGCAGCCAGCGCCATAAAATCCCCTGGCCGGAAACGTGAAACAGCGGCAGCGAAAGCAGCCAGTCGTCATTATCCCCGTAGGGCATCAGCGACAGCACGCCGCGGGCGCTGGCAAGATGGGCGGCGCAGGTATGCACCGCCGCCTTCGGCAGCCCGGTGGAGCCGGAGGTGAGCGTCATGGTGGCCAGCCGCGCCGGCTGCCACGCAGCGCAGTACGCATCCGCTGGCTCGCACATGCTCAGGCCATGAAGGCCGTCGTAGCTGCCGTCCAGCACCAGCGCAAAGCGCTGCGTCATCTGCGGGATCAGCACGTCGAGCAGCGGGCGCGGCAGCTGCGGATTAACGGGAAGAATACGTGCCCCGCACTGAAGCAGCGCCAGCCATGCCAGCAGCGTTTGCGGGTGGTTATAGGCCAGCAGCATTACGCCATCGCCCTCCGCCACGCCCTGCAGGTGAAACCCTGCCGCAAGGCGGTCGACGCGCACGCACAACTGCTGCCAGGTGAGCGCTTCATCATTCAGCCGCAGAGCCGGTTTATCGGCAAAAAGCCCGCGCCAGTGACGCCAGGGCCAGTCGGTAAAACTCATAGCAACGGCTCCAGCGCCTCTGCGTCGAGGCACGGCAGCGTGCTGGCAGGCCACTCGCGGAGAAGCTGAGCCTGCATAAGGTTCAGCGTGTCGAGGCCGGGAACCGTGTCCGGCGTTAACCAGGCGGCAATGCGCGCCAGCTGGGTCAGCCCCAGGCTGGACTCTATCGACGAGCTGATCACCGCCGTCAGCCCCAGCGCGTGCGCCGCCGAGACCTGCTCGCGCACCTTCGCCAGGCTGCCGGTTAGCGTCGGCTTAATCACCACCGCGCTGACGCCGGGCTCGGCGACAAATTCAAAATCGTCCTCGCGCAGGCTTTCATCCCAGGCGATGGCGATCCCCGTTTCGCGGGCAAAGGCGCGCGAGTCATCGCGGGTTTTGCACGGTTCTTCGAGGAAGGCAATGCGGCTGCGGTACGCCGGGTTGACGTACCTGGCGAACTGCTGCGCCTTAAGCGGCGTCCACGCGCGGTTGGCATCCAGACGCAGGTGCAGATCGGGGATTGCTTCCAGCAGCAGGTTGGCGACCATGCCGTCACGCACCGCTTCGTAGAGACCGACTTTGATTTTCGCCACTTTCTCGCCCGGCATGGCGGCGAGCAGCGCGAACAGCTCGTCCGGGTCGCCCGTGCAGAGCGGTGCCGCGCGATAGTTAGCCTCTTCCGGCAGGCTACCGTCCAGCTCCGCCAGCGCGCAGCTGATGCCAAAGGCGGCGGAAGGTGCGTCCGGTAATGCTGGGTTTGCGCCCTCACGCCACGCCTTTACCCACGTCAGCAATGCAGACTGCGCCTCATCCAGCGACTCCAGGCTAAAGCCTGGCAGAGGCGAAATCTCGCCCCAGCCTTCCCGCTCGCCCTGCTGCAAATGCACGAAGAAGCCGTCCCGGGTTTTTAAACGCCGTTCACGCAGCACCACGCCCGCGTCCATCGGTATCTGCCAGCGGTAAACCTGCGCGCGACGCATTACGGATTCCGTTTGTATTTGCTGAAGTCTGGCTGGCGTTTTTCGTTGAACGCGTTGCGCCCTTCCTGACCCTCTTCGGTCATGTAGAACAGCATGGTGGCGTTACCCGCCAACTCCTGCAGACCCGCCTGACCGTCACAGTCGGCATTAAGTGCCGCTTTCAGGCAACGCAGCGCCATCGGGCTGTTTTGCAGCATCTCTCGGCACCAGCGCACGGTCTCTTTTTCGAGATCGGCAAGCGGCACCACGGTATTCACCAGGCCCATATCCAGCGCTTCCTGTGCGTTGTACTGGCGGCACAGGAACCAGATTTCGCGGGCTTTTTTCTGCCCGACGATGCGCGCCATGTAAGAGGCACCCCAGCCGCCGTCGAAGGAGCCCACTTTCGGGCCGGTCTGGCCGAAGATGGCATTTTCAGCAGCGATGGTCAGGTCGCACATCATGTGCAGCACGTGGCCGCCGCCGATGGAGTAGCCCGCCACCATCGCGACAACCGGTTTCGGGCAGGTGCGGATCTGGCGCTGGAAATCGAGGACATTCAGGTGGTGCGTACCCGCATCGTCCTGGTATCCGCCGTAGTCGCCGCGCACCTTCTGATCGCCACCGGAGCAGAAGGCCTTCTCGCCTTCACCGGTCAGCACGATCACGCCGATACTGTCGTCGTAGCGCGCATCCGCCAGGGCCTGAATCATCTCTTTGACGGTCAGCGGACGGAAGGCGTTACGCACCTGCGGACGGTTGATGGTGATTTTGGCAATGCCGTCGGCGGATTTGTGGTAACGAATGTCGGTGTAGCCTTCGGAGCAGTCCTGCCATTCAACCGGCGCATAAAGCATGTGTTCATCAGGATAGATCATAGAGTGTCCTTTATTCGAAGACGCAGTATCTGAGCCAGACTCGCGGCAACCGCGTCGGGGTTTTCCCGGTGGGCGTTGTGTCCGGCGTTTGGAATCGCATGGCGAACGGCGTCCAGTTCAGCGGCCAGGGCCGCGAACTTCTGGTCACGTTCACCGTAGAGATAGTCAAAAGGGAAATTGCATACGCTAATCGCGGCACGCAAATCGGGCTGCACGGCCAGCGACGTTGCTTCGAGCATCTTCGCCAGCGTCGCGCCGTTGTTCTGGCTGCGCAGGGCGATAAGCGCCTTGCGCTGGTGGTCAGTGAGGGAAGCAAATACCGGCTGTTGATACCAGTCGGTAAAGACCTTTTCCAGCGGTTCGGTGCGAAAACGCGTCGCCCAGCGGCGGTCGGATGTCCACCGCGCGTGACGCTCATCCTCATCAAGCAGGCCCGGATGTCCACCTTCAACGATCACCCCCAGCAGCCCCTTTGGCTGCTGGCAGGCATGAAACATCGCAATGCGGCCGCCGAGGGAGTACCCCACCAGCCAGTAGTTCAGTATGTTGTAACTAAGTAGAGTTCGGGTAAGTAACGTGCTCATCTCGTCGAACCCCGTCACGGCAATATCCCCGGACGCACCGTGGCCCGGCAGGTCAAGATAGAGCCGGGAATACTCGCCGAGTGGCTTCCCGACAGCCTGCCACTCGCGGCAGTCGCCGGAAAAACCGTGCAAAAAGACCAGCCAGGGATAGCCCGGTTTTCCGGCCTGCTGCACGCCCGAGAGGATCACAGCTGGCTCACCTGCGCCAGCAGGCTTTGCAGGGTCTGCGCGCCGTCGGCCTCGTTCACCACCAGCTCAATCAGCGTCGTGCCCGGCTGCTTCCAGGCGGTGCTTAACGCCGCTTCCAGCTGTTCCCAGCTTTCCGGGCGATGGTATTTCAGGCTGAACATCGCCGCGGCGTGTTCAAACTGCACGTTCTGCGGCATCAGGTAGAAGCGCTCGCGCTCGCTCTGGGGCGTTGGCAACAGGGAGAAAATCTGCCCGCCGTTGTTGTTGACCACAATCAGCACAAACGGCGCGGACGCCTGACGCAGTAGCGCCAGCGCGTTGAGATCGTAGAGCGCGGAGAGATCGCCCACGATCGCCAGCGTCGATTTCGCGCTGGCGCGCTGCACCCCCGCCGCCGTCGAGATCAGCCCGTCGATGCCGCTGGCACCGCGGTTGCTGTACACCGGGTAGCCCACCGGCAGCTGCGAAAAGGCATCGATCAGCCGCACGACCAGGCTGTTGCCGACAAACAGCTGCCCCTGTTCTGGCAGGTATTGGCGAATACGGTGCGCCAGCCCGGCCTCGCTGAATGTCTCACAACGCGCTTGGGTGATTTCCCACGCCTGACGCGACAGCTCAGGGATCGCCACCGCCCAGGGCTGACGTTTTTCCGCCGGGTGCAGTTCCAGCCAGCTATCAATTTTGCTCACCAGACGACGGCCGCGATGGTGCGCCGGGTCGAGCCGCCCTTCCAGCGCGTCCACCACCCAGTACTCTTCCGGCGTGCAGGTCGCCTGCCACTGCAGCAGACGTTTTCCGGTCAGGCTTGCGCCGATCTGGACCACAATCTGCGCCTGCGAAAGCTCAGTAACCGCTTTCGCGTTACCCAGCCAGAGATCGGCGCACGGCAGCGGCTGGCCGGTCTGGGAAAGCACGTCGCCAATCAGCGGCCAGCCGAGGGTTTGCGCCCATTCGGCGACCAGCCTGCCTTCGGCGGCGCTCATGCGCCCGGCGATGACCACGCCTCGCTTCTGCCGCCAGAAGAACCAGTCGCGCTGTTTCGCGCTCTCAAGATGCGTCTGCTCGCGCAGCCACGGCTTTTCGCTCTGCCACCATTCGCCGAGCGACCGCTGCCAGTCAAGGCCGGTATCGTCCAGCTCGCCGTACAGCGGCTCGGCAAACGGGCAGTTGATATGCAGCGCCCCGCTGCGCAATGTCGCCATGGCGTGATCGACGGTGGAGACCAGCCAGCTTGCAGGAATATCCTGGGTGGGACGCGGTAACGAAACCGTCTGCGAAGGGTGCGTAGAAAAAAGTCCGGGCTGGCGAATAGCCTGATTGGCGCCGCAGTCGATTAGCTCAGGCGGACGGTCGGCCGTCAGCAGGATCAGTTTTTCACCGGTTAACCCGGCTTCAATCAGGGCCGGATAGAGGTTCGCCACGGCGGTACCGGAAGTGACAATCACCGCCACGGGTTCTTTGCTGACCTTCGCCAGCCCGAGCGCGAGATGTCCCAGACCTCGCTCGTCAAAGTGGGTGTGGTGAACAAACGCCCGGTTTTCAGCCGCCGCCAGCGTCAGCGGCGTTGAGCGAGAACCCGGTGCAATACACACGTGCCTGACGCCATGGCGCGTCAGGGCTTCAAGGATCACCGCCGCCCAGCGTCGGTTAAAAGAACTTACTGACATGAGATTGTCCGGTATCAAGAATGCGACACAGTATAAATAATAGAAAAAATTGGAATTTTGATATGAATCGGGATTGCGCGAATCAGTATTAATCCCTTAGGAGCAGAGAGCGCAATCCGGCGGCTTTGTTTTCGATCTCCTGCCACTCCTGCTCCGGGTCAGAGCCGCTGACAATGCCCGCTCCGGCGTAAAGCCGCAGAGCGTCTTCCTGTACGCGCGCCGAGCGCAGCGCCACGCAGAATTCGCTTTGTTCGGGGGATAAATACCCGGCCGAACCGGCGTACCACTCGCGGTTAAAGGGTTCAACGTGCTGAATAAACTCGCGCGCTGGCTGTCGCGGAAGCCCGGCAACCGCCGCCGTCGGCTGTAGCACGTGCAGGCACAGCTCATCGTCGGCCTGCTTGAGCTCGGTCCAGATACAGCGGCGTAAGTGCTGCACTTTGCGCAGGCGGACGACCTGAGCCGGCAACACCTCCAGCGTCTGCGTATGGTGTTGAAGACGCTGGCAGATATCTTCCACCACCAGCATATTTTCGCGCTGGTTTTTATCGTCATTCAACAGCCACTCGCCCAGACGCTGCGCCTGTTTATCGTCAGTATGGCTGGCGACGGTGCCCGCCAGCGCTTCGGTGCGCAGCAGCTTACCGCGCCGCCGCCAGAGACGCTCGGGCGTGGAGCCGAGAAACGCGTTGGTGGCGTCGAATATCATGCAGAAATGATAGCAGTTTAAATTCAGGGCGCGGCTGGCGGCCATCAGCGCGACGGGGTTAACGCGCTGTTTACACTGCAGGTCGGTTGCTCGGGCGAGAACGACCTTTTCGAAATCACCGCGTGCAATCGTCTCTGTCGCTTTGCCGATAAGGCTAAGCCATTGCGGTTTTTCCGGGTGATGGGTTTCGCGCTCAACCTGCACGGAGAGCGGACGGATCGGTCTGGCGGGAAGCAGTTGCTGTAAGAACGCCCGCGCGGTGTCGGCATCGTCCTCAAGCGAGCTGTCGCTCCACAGCTGCAGACGCAACGTGGCGTTGCCAGCGGTACGTCGCCACAGCAGACGCGGTAAAAAGAGGCTGCCCTGCTCCGGGTTAAACGCGTTCAGGCCACAGATACGGGTATCTTCAGGGGCGTGTTGCGCACTTAAAAACTGCGAGGCTAACGCCAGAGAGGAGAATTGGACGACCGCTCCCAGCGCGGCCAGCTCTTCATCGCCGTTACGCTGTTGCCAGTAAAACTGGGGATAGCACTGCTGCTCGCCCAGCCAGGCGAGGGGATCGAAGGCATCGTTTAACGGGAAAGAGACGTCGAAATGACGCAGGCCGGATGTGGCAGGTAACACTTGCGAAAGATGGCTACGCAATTGTTCCAGCGCGAGGAAAATCGAATTCACGCGAACCTCTCCCTGTTAAAACCTCATATTATACGGGGTACCATAAGAAATATCAGTACCCACGTATAGGGAGTGGTTAAACGGCTTAACGACGGGCCAGCAGCAGACCCAGCACCAGCCCTACGGCTGCGCCCACCCCAATGCCCTGCCACGGTTTTTCATGGACGTAATCATCGGCACGATAAACCGCTTTTTTGGCGCGGTAGTAGTATGTATCAGACGCATGGCTGACGCGGTTTTTTACGTCGTGGAGCGCCTGCTCGGCACGGGCTTTCAGCTCGATATATTTCTGATCGGCAGGGTCGCCCGAGGAACGTAACACCTCTTCCAGCGTTTCGCTCAGTAAGGTCAGGTCGTCGTCGATACGGGTATCCCAGGATTGAAATGACATATTTTTCTCCATGTTAGTACACCAGTCCGCTAACTATAGACAACGACGCGCCATTACGCCTGTTTCGCTTCCCGCGCCATGCCGATGTGCGGAATACCGTCTTCGTCGTAGATGTCAGTGACCGGCATAAAACCGAAATGACCATAGAAGGATTGCAGGTGCGCCTGCGCGCCCAGGTATAACGCCTTGTCCGGCCACTGTTTCTGGCATGACTCCAGCGTTTTTTCCATCAGCTGATAGCCCAGTTTCTCACCCCGCGCGTTACCGCTGATAATGACCCGGCCTATCACCACGGGCTCGACATCGTCCTCGCTTTTCAGAATCCTCGCATACGCCACCAGCTCGTTATCCTTCCAGCCGAGGATATGGCGGTTTTGGCCAACGAGGTCATCGCCGTCGATGTCCTGATACGGGCACGTCTGTTCAACCACAAACACTTCGCAGCGCAGTTTAAGCAGCGCGTAGAGCGAATGAACGGTGAGCTCACTATGATGTAAATCTTGCCACTGGATCATCTCTTTCTCCTTCCTGGGGTTCATCACGTTATACTAAACCCCTCCCCGTTCGGCAAAGGGCTGATTGCGTTATGGAACTGATTTTTCTGGGTACGTCCGCTGGCGTGCCAACCCGCTCACGAAACGTGACGGCAATTCTGCTGGATCTTAAGCACCCCACCCGCGGCGGGCTGTGGCTGTTTGACTGCGGTGAAGGGACGCAGCATCAGCTGCTGCACACCGCGTATCACCCCGGCAAGCTGGATAAAATTTTTATTACTCACCTGCACGGCGACCATCTGTTTGGCCTGCCGGGCCTGCTGTGCAGCCGCTCCATGGCCGGCAACGCCAATCCGCTGACGATTTACGGGCCTGCGGGTGTGCGTGAATTTGTTGAAACCGCGCTGCGCCTGAGCGGATCATGGACGGATTATCCGCTGGAGATCGTTGAGATTAGCGAAGGCCTGGTTTTCGATGACGGTGATTATAAGGTGAGCGCGCAGCCGCTGAATCATCCCGTTGAGTGCTATGGCTATCGCATTGAAGCGCATGACAAACCCGGCGCGCTGGACGCCGCCGCGCTGATGGCCGCTGGCGTAAAACCCGGACCGCTGTTCCAGCGCCTGAAGCACGGCGAGACCGTCACGCTGGAGGACGGTCGCGTCATCAACGGTCAGGATTATCTCGCCGCGCCCGAGCCGGGCAAGAAGCTGGCTATCTTTGGCGACACGGCCCCGTGCCCTGCCGCCCTTCAGCTTGCCCGGGGCGTTGACGTGATGGTGCACGAAGCCACGCTGGAAACGGCGATGGAAGAGAAAGCCAACGGCCGCGGCCATAGCTCAACGCGTCAGGCGGCGCAGCTTGCCCGCGACGCGGGCGTCGGAAAGCTGATCGTCACTCACGTCAGTTCCCGCTACGACGCGCGGGGGTGTGCAAGCCTGCTGGCAGAGTGCCTGGCGGTGTTCCCGGCGTGTGAGCTGGCCGAAGATTTCGCTAAGGTCAGCGTTTAGCCCTTCATTTTTCTCTCAGAATGCCGATAACGATTAAAAGGTCAGCATTTCTCTCGAGGGTAGAATGGATAATTTCCAGAAAGATATTGATGACAGGGCGAATCTCACCCTGTCGAACCGTTTTGAATTGTTGCTGTTCCGTCTTGGCACCTCTCTGAACGAAAATAAATCCGAGCTGTTTGGCATTAACGTCTTTAAGCTGCGTGAAATTGTGCCGATGCCGGAATTCACAAAACCCGCCGGGATGAAATCACCGCTGATGGGGATGGTGAATATTCGCGATCAGGTGATCCCGGTGATCGATCTTGCCGCCGTGGCGGGCTGTAAGCCTACCACCGGGCTGAACATCCTGCTTATCACCGAATATGCCCGCAGCGTGCAGGCCTTTGCCGTGGAGTCGGTTGAGAACATTATGCGTCTGGACTGGAAGCAGGTGCACGCCGCGGAGACCGCCGTCAGCGGCCGCTACATCACCAGCATTGCCTGCCTGGATGAGAAAACGGATACCAACGATCTGGCGATGGTGCTGGACGTTGAGCAGATCCTCTATGACATCACCCCAGCCAACCACGATCTGCACGCCACCAATCTGAAAACCACCAAGTTCAACATCAAGCCAGGCGCAGTCGCGATTGTGGCGGAAGATTCCAAAGTGGCGCGTTCGATGCTGGAGAAAGGTCTGCAGGCGATGGAGATCCCAGCGCAGCTGCACATCACCGGCAAAGACGCGTGGGAAAAAATTGGCGTTCTGGCCGCGCAGGCGCAGGCTGAGGGCGTGCCGATCACCGATAAGATCGCTCTGGTGCTGACCGACCTCGAAATGCCGGAGATGGACGGATTTACGCTGACGCGCAAAATCAAAACCGACCCGGTTCTGAAGGATATTCCGGTAGTGATCCACTCCTCCCTTTCCGGCAACGCCAACGAAGATCATATTCGCAAGGTGAAGGCGGACGGGTACGTGGCGAAGTTTGAGCTGAACGAGCTGTCGTCGGTGATTGAGGAAGTGCTGGATCGTTCGATGAAGAAGATTGGCGGGCCGCTTATAAGCAGGAAGCAGCTGGCTTAGGTCCTGTGCGGGCTGGTGCACTCACCTCATCCTTCTCCCACGGGGAGAGGGCGCAAACCATAAAAAACCCGCCGAGGCGGGTTTTTTGTTTTTACATTAATGGCATCGCTCGCTGCACGATATCAATCAGCGGCTGCGGATAGATACCGAAGATCAGCACCAGCAGCGCGGAGATAAGCACCACGATACCACCGGCGCTGTACTGCCAGTTGCCTGGAGCATCGCGGTTGAGCTGCTGAGGCGCGCTCAGGTACAGGCTCACGGCCACGCGCAGGTAGTAGTACAGACCAATCGCGGAGCCGATAACGACACCGGCAGTCAGCCACCACAGGTGCGCCTGCACACCGACGGCCAGCACGTAGAACTTACCGATAAAGCCCAGCGTCATCGGGATACCCGCCAGAGAGAGCATCATCACGGTCATTACCGCGGACAGAATTGGACGGTGCCAGAACAGACCACGGTAGGAGAACAGTGAATCGGCATCCGGACCACGGTACGGGCTGGACATCAGGCTCACCACGCCGAAGGCGCCGAGGCTGCTGAACAGGTAACCGGCCAGATACACGCCTACGGCTTCCATCGACATCTCACCGCTCTGCAGCGCAATCAGCGCCACCAGCAGGTAGCCCAGATGAGAGATGGACGAGTAGCCCAGCAGACGCTTGATGTTGGTCTGACTCAGCGCCATCAGGTTACCGAAGATGATGGAGACGAACGCGATGATGCCCAGCACCACGCGAACGGCTTCACTATCACCCACCGGCGCGTACAGGAACAGACGCATGACCACACCGAAGATAGCGATTTTGCTCGCCGTCGCCAGGAAGGTCGACACCGGAGCAGGCGCCCCCTGGTATACGTCTGGTGTCCACAGGTGGAACGGAACCAGAGAGAGCTTGAAGCCGAGGCCAACGATCATCATGCCCAGACCCGCCAGCAGCAGCGGCTCATGGAGCATGCCGTCGCCGAGGCTCTTGCCGAGCGCCATGAAGGAGAGGTTACCGGACTGTGCGTACAGCAGCGCAATACCAAACAGCAGGAAGGACGACGCGGCAGCAGACAAAATGGTGTACTTGATGCTCGCTTCCAGAGAGCGCTTCTGACGGAAGGCGTAACCAATCAGGCCGAACAGCGGCAGAGAGATCAGCTCAATACCGAGGAACAGCGCGGCCAGATGGTTGGCATTCGCCAGCAGAATGCCGCCCAGCGCGGCAATCAGTACCAGCAGGTAAAACTCTTCTTTGTTGTCGTTGTAGCCTTCGAGCCACGGGTAAGCAAAGGTACAGGTTGCCAGGCTCGCCAGCAGCACCAGCCCGGTGTAGAGCATGGCGTAACCGTCAACGCGCATCAGCGGCGTGACGTCCATCGCCCCGCCCTGGCCAACAAACCAGAGTGAGACTAACGCGGCATTCAGGCCGATGACCGACAGCGTGGCATTCAGGAAGTGATTGCGTCGCCACGCAATGGAGAGCATCACAACCACCACCGTCAATCCGACGATCAGCAGCGGTAGCAGCGCGATCAGTTGTTGTGGAGTTATTGTCATGGCGAATTACGGCCTTGTAGTAGAAACAGAATTAACAAACCACTGCTGGATATTGCCCATCGCGCTGTGCGAGGTATCCAGAATCGGCTGCGGGAAGAAGCCCAACAGCACCAGCAGTACGACCAGCAGCAGGATGATGAACAGCTCACGCAGCGACATCCCCGGCAGTTCTTGTGCAGCAATTTCGCTCTTCGCTTTACCGAAGTAAGCGCGGTGCAGCATCGCCAGCGAGTACACGGAAGCGAACACCAGACCAAAGGTGGAGATCACGGTAATCACCGGTACCACTTTGAAGCTGCCGAACAGAATCATGAATTCGCCGACGAAGTTACCGGTGCCCGGCATCCCCAGGGTAGCCACCGCGAAGAACATGGAGAGCGCTGGCAGCCATTTAATTTTGCTCCACAGACCGCCCATCATACGCATGTCGCGGGTATGCAGACGTTCGTACAGCTGGCCGCACAGGATGAAGAGACCGGCTGCGGACAGACCGTGCGCAATCATCTGGATCACCGCGCCCTGGTACGCCAGCTGGCTGCCGGTGTAGATAGCAATCAGCACGAAGCCCATGTGGGAAACGGAGGTATAAGCAATCAGACGCTTGATGTCGTATTGCGTGAAGGCCATCCAGGCACCGTAGAAGATACCGATCACACCCAGCCACATGGCAATCGGTGCGAACTCCGCGGAGGCATTCGGGAACAGCGGCAGTGCGAAACGCAGCAGACCGTAGGCCGCCGTTTTCAGCAGGATGCCCGCCAGGTCAACGGAACCCGCCGTTGGTGCCTGGGAGTGCGCGTCTGGCAGCCAGCCGTGCAGAGGAACCACCGGCATTTTCACCGCGAAGGCAATGAAGAAGCCCAGCATCAGCAGGTATTCAACGCCGTGTGACATCGGGGTCTTCAGCAGGTCTTCATAGTTGAAGGTCCAGGTGCCGGTTGCGTTGTGATGAACGAACACCAGCGCCAGAATGGCAATCAGCATTACCAGACCGCTCGCCTGGGTATAGATGAAGAACTTGGTTGCCGCCGTGATACGCGTTTTACCGTCGGACGCCTTGTGGCCCCACAGCGCGATCAGGAAGTACATCGGCACCAGCATCATCTCCCAGAAGAAGAAGAACAGGAACATGTCGATGGCAAGGAACACGCCGATCACGCCGCCCAGGATCCACATCAGGTTCAGGTGGAAGAAGCCCTGGTATTTTTCGATTTCTCGCCAGGAGCAGAGTACCGCCAGAACGCCGAGCAGACCGGTCAGCACCACCATCAGCAGCGACAGACCGTCAATCGCCAGGTGGATCGTAATGCCGAAACGCGGGATCCACGGCAGGATAAACTCAGACTGCCACTGCGGAATGCCCGCAGACTGGGTCAGTGAGTAACCGCCCTGCAACCACAGTTGCAGGCCAAGCGCGAGCGTCAATCCCATGGTGATCAGCGCGATCCAGCGCGGCATCTTCACGCCAAAGCGTTCGGTCTGCCAGCACAGGAAGCCGCCGATGAAGGGAATTAATATTAGCCAGGGTAGTAACATGGCGATTTACATTCCTTTTTAAGGCCCCCAGCAGGGGCCTGATTTTCAACGAATTCGAATAAAATTCACTTAACGATCAACGCAATACCATCAGCAGCGCCAGCACGACAACCGCACCGATGCTCATGGACGCCACATACCAGCGCAGGTAACCGTTCTCGCTGTACAGCAGGCCTTTACCTGCAAAGCGGGAGAGGATCGCCGGGATGTTCATCAGGCTGTTCAGCGGGTCGCGCTTCAGCAGCCACGCAACGCCCAGGAACGGCTTAACGAAGATCATGTCGTACAGCCAGTCGAAGCCCCACGCGTTGTACCACCAGGTGCCCAGCAGGCGGCCCGGCGCACTGTTGGCCACGGCAGTGACCAGCGTACGTTTGCCCAGCCACAGCCATGCTGCAATCAGGATACCCGCGATAGCGACCACACCGGAGGTGATTTCAAGCGTCAGAACGCGACCGTGCTCAAGCTCGGTGGTGTCTGGCAGTACGCCCTGCAGCGGTGGCACAATCATCGCGCCAACGAAGGTAGACAGTACCAGCAGCACAATCAGCGGCAGGTGGTGGGTAATCCCCTTCCCTGCGTGAGCGTGAATTTGTTCTTTACCGTGGAATACGATGAAAATCATACGGAAGGTATACAGGGAGGTCATGAACGCACCGACCAGACCCGCAACCATCAGATTGATATGACCATTCGCCATGGCACCCGCAAGGATTTCGTCCTTACTGAAGAAGCCCGCGGTGATCAGCGGCAGTGCCGCCAGCGCCGCGCCGCCCACCAGGAAGCAGACATAGACCAGCGGGATGGACTTACGCAGTCCGCCCATTTTGAAGATGTTCTGCTCGTGATGGCAGGCCAGAATCACCGAACCGGATGAGAGGAACAGCAGCGCTTTGAAGAACGCGTGCGTCATCAGGTGGAAAATGGCCGCGTCCCACGCCTGAACACCCAGCGCCAGGAACATGTAACCAATTTGGCTCATGGTGGAGTACGCGAGAACGCGCTTGATGTCGGTCTGAACCAGCGCGGCAAAGCCTGCCAGCACCAGCGTGACCGCACCGACGATACCCACCAGATGCAGAATTTCCGGGGTCATCAGGAACAGGCCATGGGTACGCGCAATCAGGTAAACACCGGCGGTTACCATGGTCGCAGCGTGGATCAGCGCGGAGACAGGGGTTGGACCCGCCATCGCGTCGGCCAGCCATGTCTGCAGCGGCAGCTGCGCGGATTTACCCACGGCACCACCCAGCAGCATCAGCGTTGCCCACCACAGCATGTTGTTGCCTGCGGCGAAGTGTGCTGGCGCCAGTTCCACCATTTCGCGGAAGTTCAGCGTGCCCAGTTCGTTGTAGAGAATGAACAGCGCGAACGCGAGGAAGACGTCACCCACGCGGGTCACGACGAACGCTTTCATGGCCGCTGCGCCATTCTTCGGATCGGTATAGTAGAAACCGATCAGCAGGTAAGAGCACAGGCCCACGCCTTCCCAGCCCAGATACATCAGCAGCAGGTTATCGGCCAGCACCAGAACGACCATGCTGGCAATAAACAGGTTGGTGTAGGCGAAGAAGCGGGAGTAACCCTCTTCACCGCGCATGTACCAGGAGGCAAACATGTGGATCAGGAAGCCGACGCCGGTGACCACGGAGAGCATGGTCAGCGAGAGGCCGTCCAGCACCAGGTTGAAACCGATGTTGAAATCACCGACCGACATCCAGGTCCACAGCGGCACGCTGAAAGGCTGGCGTCCGTTGTTAAAGAAGTCGATACCCGCATACGCTGTGACCAGCGCGGCCAGGCCGACAGAGCCCATGCCAACGGTCGCGGACAGATTCTCAGACCAGCGGCCGCGAGAAAACGCCAGCAGCACGAAGCCAATCAGCGGAAAAATAATGGTTAAGGCAAGCATGTTCATCCACGCAACTCACTTACTGAATCGATGTTCAGATTCTGGCGGCGACGATGGAGCTGCAGCAACAGCGCCAGGCCAATACTCGCTTCAGCAGCCGCGAGGCTGATGGCGAGAATGTACATCACCTGACCATCGGTCTGGCCCCAGTAGCTTCCGGCGACCACGAAGGCCAGCGCGGAGGCGTTAATCATGATTTCCAGGCCGATCAGCATAAACAGCAGATTGCGGCGGATAACCAGACCGGTCAGACCCAGAACGAATAAAATCGCAGCGAGGATCAGTCCATGTGTTAAGGGGATCATGCGCGCTCCTCCGTTTTTCTTTTCGCGCGGTCGTCAGTGCGGTTGCTCAGCACCTCGCCAGCACGCTCTTCGCGGCCAACGTGGAAAGCCACAACCAGGCCTGCCAGCAGCAGCATAGAGGCCAGTTCCACCGCCAGAACGTATGGGCCAAAGAGCGTGATACCCACCTCTTTCGCACCAATTGGCGTGCCGTCGATGCCCTGATCGTTGACGCCCAGAATGGCGTAAACGATCACCACCAGCATGATGGCCGACAAAATTGCCGGGCCAATCCACACCTGCGGTTTTAACCACTGACGTTCCTGCTCAATTTCAGAGCCGCCCAGGTTCAGCATCATCACTACGAACACGAACAGCACCATGATGGCCCCGGCGTAAACGATGATCTCCAGCGCACCGGCGAAGTGCGCGCCCAGTGCGAAGAACACCCCGGAAATGGCCAGCAGCGAAATGATTAAGTACAGCAGCGCATGCACCGGATTGGTGTGCGTAATCACTCGCAGCGTAGCCAGGATGGCGATAAGGCCACAGATATAAAAAGCGAATTCCATTGCCCTCTCCTTACGGTAACAGGCTCTTGACGTCGATAGGCTTAGCTTCGTTCTCTGCTTCGCCCTTATCTTTGCCGTCGATTGCCATACCCGCCATCCGGTAGAAGTTATATTCCGGGTATTTGCCCGGACCGGAAATCAGCAGATCCTCTTTCTCGTACACCAGATCCTGACGCTTGTACTCACCCAGCTCAAAGTCTGGAGTCAGCTGAATCGCCGTGGTTGGGCACGCTTCTTCACACAGACCGCAGAAGATGCAGCGTGAGAAGTTGATGCGGAAGAACTCAGGGTACCAGCGGCCGTCTACCGTCTCGGCTTTCTGCAGAGAGATACAGCCGACCGGACACGCTACCGCACACAGGTTACAGGCAACGCAGCGCTCGGAACCGTCCGGGTCGCGCGTCAGCACGATACGGCCACGGTAGCGCGGCGGCAGATATACCGGCTCTTCCGGGTACATCCGGGTTTCGCGTTTAGCAAACGCGTGCAGGCCGATCATCCAGATACTGCGTACCTGGGTACCGAAACCTACCAGTAATTCTTTTAAGGTCATGGTCTATAGCCCCTTATGGCTGCTGCCAGAGAATGACAGCTGCCGTTACCAACAAGTTGACGAGCGTCAGCGGCAGGCACACTTTCCAGCCGAAGGACATTACCTGGTCATAACGTGGACGCGGTAACGCTGCGCGAATCAAAATGAACATCATCATGAAGAACGCGGTTTTCAGCGCGAACCAGATGAACGGCGGTAAGAACGGGCCATGCCAGCCACCAAAGAACAGCGTTACCATCAACGCGGAAATGGTGACGATACCGATGTACTCGCCCACAAAGAACAGACCGAACTTCATGCCGGAATATTCAATGTGGTAACCGTCGGCCAGTTCCTGTTCGGCTTCCGGCTGGTCAAACGGGTGACGGTGACACACGGCCACGCCCGCGATAGCAAAGGTAATAAACCCAAAGAACTGCGGGATAACGTTCCAGATGTCGGCCTGGTTGTTGACGATGTCGGTCATGTTGAATGAACCGGCCTGCGCCACCACGCCCATCAGGGAGAGCCCCAGGAACACTTCGTAGCTCAGCGTCTGCGCGGAAGCACGCATCGCGCCCAGCAGCGAGTATTTGTTGTTACTGGACCAGCCTGCGAACAGGACCGCGTAAACCGCGAGACCAGCCATCATCAGGAAGAACAGAATGCCGATGTTCAGGTCAGCGACCACCCAGGTCGGGCTGACCGGAACGATAGCAAACGCCAGCAGCAGCGAGGTGAAGGCGATCATCGGTGCCAGAGTAAAGATCACGCGATCCGAGAAGCGCGGGATCCAGTCCTCTTTAAAGAACATCTTGATCATGTCCGCGACCAGCTGGAGTGAACCACCCCAGCCCACGCGGTTCGGTCCGTAACGGTTCTGGAACAGACCGAGCAGACGACGTTCACCAAAGCTCATGAACGCGCCGCAGGTGACGACCACCAGCAGGATAACAATCGCTTTCAGAATGCTCAGCAGGATGTCGATAAGATCCGGCGTTAACCAACTCATGCTTTTGCCTCCTGCAGATTATCAAGACACGCACCCGCCAGAACCGGCGCGATGCCAGGCATACCCATCGGCAGACCGACCTGCCCTGCTGTCAGATTTTCAGAAATAATCAGCGGCAGGCTGATGGTCTGGCCGTCATAGCTAAAGGCGATGTTCGCGCCCGCGTTAACGCCAAGCTTCGCGGCATCCGCTGGGTTGAGCTTGATGTACGGCTGCGGCATACGGGTCTGGAAGACCGGTGAACGCTGGGACAGCTCGTCGCTACCGAACAGGTGGTAGTACGGGGCAATACGCCAGCTACCGTCCTGCGCCTGGAAGCTCGCCGGTACGGTGGTGAAGAAGTCCAGACCGGTTTCGGAAGCTTCAATCAGACGCACGCCCGGATCGCCGTGGCGCAGGGAGCCGCCCACTTCAGCCTGGAACTTGTTCCACGCCTGCGGGGAGTTCCAGCCCGGAGCCCATGCGAACGGGATTTGCGAACGCGGGGCAGACGGCTGGTTGTTCCCTTCCATGGAGAAGGCGAACATGGTGTCTTTATCCTGCGGCTGGCGCGGTTCGTGTACGCTGATGTTGGCGCGCATAGCGGTACGGCCGCTGTAGCGGTGCGGTTCACGCGCCAGCTTCTGGCCGCGGATGCGGAAGCTTGCTTCAGGTGCGGCATCTTTAATGCCTGCCAGCTGAGGCAGTTTTTCCACCACCGCGTCGATAACGTGGTCGAGCTGCGTCCAGTCCACTTCACGGCTCTGCACGGTGCTGTGCAGGGAGTGCAGCCAGCGCCAGCTTTCCAGCATCACGGTGTTGCTGTCGTAGTACGCCGGGTCATAAACCTGGAAGAAACGCTGCGCGCGGCCTTCGTTGTTGATAACGGTACCGTCGCTTTCTGCGAAGCTTGCCGCAGAGAGCACCAGGTGCGCTTTGTCCATGATCGCGGTGCGCTGATGGTCAATCACCATCACCAGCGGCGCTTTGGAGAGCGCGGCGTCAACGCGAGCGGCAGACGCGTGGCGGTGCAGATCGTTTTCCAGCACCACAACGGCGTCAGCGGCACCGGATTCCAGTTCGCTTAACGCTTCTTCCAGCGAGCCGCCGCCAATCATGCCCAGACCGATGCTGTTTACCGCACGGGCAATCATGGTCACGCCGACGTCTGCACCGCGGCCTTTCAGGGCTTTGGCAACGTTCGCGGCGGCCTGAATGATTTCAGCGCTACCGGCGTTGGTACCGGAAATAATCAGCGGTTTCTTCGCACCAGCGAGGGCCTGAACAATCACGTCGACCTTGTTTTGCAGGTCGCGATCCAGTTCAACGGCCGGTGAGCTGTTGTCCAGCGCGTGGGCAATGGCAAAGCCAAGACGCGCCTGGTCTTCAACCGGCGCGCAGTAGGTCCACGCCGCGATATCGTCCAGACGGGTATTGTCGACGTTGGTCACAAACAGAGGATGCTTCGCGCGCTGACCGATGTTGAGGATCGCCGCAATCTGCCAGTCAGCCACTTTCTGCGCAGCTGCCATTTCACGTGCTTTACCCTTCACCGCCTGACGAACCGCCAGGGCCGCGCGGGCGCCGGTCTGCGTCAGGTCTTCACCCAGCACCAGAACCGCATCATAGGATTCAATTTCGCGCAGCGCAGGGGTATGGATACCGCCTTCACGCAGCACTTTCAGTACAAGCTGAAGACGTTCCTGTTCGCCCTGGGCGATACCGGTATAGAAGTTTTCCGCTCCAACCAACTCGCGCAGCGCGAAGTTGCTTTCGATGCTGGCGCGCGGGGAGCCGATGCCGATCACTTTCTTCGACTGGCGCAGGATATCTGCCGCGCCCTGCATCGCCTGTTCAGCATTCAGGGTAATAACATCGTCGCCACGGCGCTGAACCGGCTGACGCGGACGGTCTTTCAGGTTCACATAGCCATAGCCGAAACGACCGCGGTCGCACAGGAAGTAGTGGTTAACGGTACCGTTGTAACGGTTTTCGATACGACGCAGTTCGCCGTAGCGCTCACCCGGGCTGGTGTTACAGCCGAGGGAACACTGCTGGCAGATGCTTGGTGCAAACTGCATGTCCCATTTACGGTTGTAACGCTCGGAGTGGGTTTTATCCGTGAATACGCCGGTCGGACAGATTTCTACCAGGTTACCGGAGAATTCGCTCTCCAGCACGCCGTCTTCCGGACGGCCGAAGTAGACGTTGTCGTGCGCGCCATAGACGCCCAGATCCTGACCATCTGCATAGTCTTTGTAGTAACGCACGCAGCGGTAGCAGGCGATGCAGCGGTTCATTTCGTGAGAGATGAACGGCCCCAGATCCTGGTTACGGTGGGTACGCTTGGTAAAGCGATAGCGACGGAAGCTGTGACCGGTCATCACGGTCATATCCTGAAGGTGGCAGTTACCGCCCTCTTCACAAACCGGACAGTCGTGCGGGTGGTTGGTCATCAACCACTCCACCACGCTTTCGCGGAACTGTTTGGCTTCTTCGTCATCAATCGAAATAAAAGTGCCTTCGGTGGCTGGCGTCATACAGGACATCACCAGGCGACCACGCGTGTCTTCCGCGTTTTGATATTGCTTCACCGCACACTGGCGGCAAGCACCGACGCTGCCCAGCGCCGGATGCCAGCAAAAGTACGGAATATCGAGGCCAAGAGACAGACAAGCTTCCAGCAGGTTGTCCGCCCCGTTGACTTCGTATTCTTTGCCGTCTACATGAATCGTAGCCATTAGCATGCTTCCAGTTGGCTCAGTCGAAACCGAGCGTTAATCAAAATTCTTGTCGTTACCAGCGCGCTTTCAGCAGGTTCGGCTGAATACCATTGATCGAATGGGTATTGCTGAACGGCTGCTTGATGCCTGCTTCGAATTCGTCGCGGAAATATTTAATCGCGCTCTGCAGCGGCTCGACGGCACCCGGTGCGTGGGCGCAGAAGGTTTTACCTGGCCCTAAGAATCGACACAGTTGCTCAAGCGTCTCGATATCGCCAGGCTGGCCTTCGCCGCGCTCGATGGCGCGCAGGATCTTCACGCTCCACGGCAGACCATCACGGCACGGTGTACACCAGCCGCAGGACTCACGGGCGAAGAACTCTTCCAGGTTACGTACCAGCGAGACCATGCCGATCTCGTGGTCAACGGCCATCGCCAGTGCCGTACCCAGACGGCTGCCTGCTTTACCAATGCTTTCGAATTCCATCGGCAGGTCAAGGTGGGCTTCGGTCAGGAAGTCCGTCCCTGCCCCGCCCGGCTGCCAGGCTTTAAATTTCAGGCCATCGCGCATGCCGCCGGCGTAGTCTTCAAGAATTTCGCGTGCGGTGGTACCGAACGGCAGTTCCCAGACGCCAGGGTTCTTCACGCGCCCGGAGAAGCCCATCAGCTTGGTACCGGCATCTTTGCTTGAGGAGATGCCCTGATACCACTCCACGCCGTTGGCGAGGATAGCCGGGACGTTACACAGGGTTTCGACGTTGTTTACGCAGGTCGGTTTACCCCAAACGCCGGAGCTTGCCGGGAACGGTGGCTTGGAACGTGGGTTCGCACGGCGGCCTTCCAGGGAGTTAATCAGCGCAGTTTCTTCACCGCAGATGTAGCGCCCGGCACCGGTGTGCACGAACAGTTCGAAGTCAAACCCGGTACCCAGGATGTTTTTACCCAGAAGGCCGGCTTCGGTGGCTTCGGCAATCGCGCGACGCAGGTTTTCTGCCGCTTCGATGTACTCACCGCGCAGGAAGATGTAGCCACGGTACGCTTTCAGCGCAAACGCGGAGATCAGCATGCCTTCCACCAGCAGGTGCGGCAACTGCTCCATCAGCAGGCGGTCTTTATAGGTGCCTGGCTCCATTTCATCGGCGTTACACAGCAGGTAACGGATGTTCATGGATTCGTCTTTCGGCATCAGGCTCCACTTCAGACCAGTGGAGAAGCCCGCACCGCCGCGGCCTTTCAGACCGGAATCTTTCACCGCATTAACGATGTCGTCCGGCGCCATGCCGCCGAGGGCTTTACGCGCACCGGCATAGCCGTTTTTGCTCTGGTATTCGTCGAGCCATACCGGCTGTTTGTCATCGCGCAGACGCCAGGTCAGCGGATGCGTCTCAGCAGTACGAATTACAGTTTTCATTTGTACTGCTCCAGCAGGTCAGGAATCGCTTCCGGCGTCAGATGGCTGTGAGTGTCCTCATCAATCATCATGGTCGGCCCCTTGTCGCAGTTACCCAGGCAGCAGGTTGGCAGCAGAGTAAAGCGTCCATCGAACGTGGTCTGGCCCGGCTTAATATTGAGCTTTTTCTCAATCGCAGCCTGAATGCCCTGATAGCCGGTAATGTGGCAGACGACGCTGTCACAGTAGCGGATCACATGGCGGCCAACCGGCTGACGGAAGATCTGGCTGTAGAACGTGGCTACGCCCTCTACGTCACTTGCCGGAATGCCCAGCACTTTTGCGATCTCGTAAATCGCCCCATCCGGCACCCAACCACGCTGTTTCTGTACGATTTTCAGCGCTTCAATGGACGCCGCACGCGGGTCTTCGTAGTGGTGCATCTCGTGCTCAATGGCGGCACGCTCTGCTTCACTCAGCTCAAAAGCCTCGGTTTGTGGTTGTTGATTCTCGTGCATAATTAGCGGTCCACATCTGACATAACAAAATCGATACTACCCAGATACACAATCAGGTCAGAGACCAGACTGCCGCGGATGGCGGACGGGATCTGCTGCAGGTGCGCAAAGCTCGGCGTACGCACGCGGGTACGGTAGCTCATGGTGCTGCCGTCGCTGGTCAGGTAGTAACTGTTAATACCCTTGGTCGCTTCAATCATCTGGAAGGATTCTTGCGCCGGCATGACCGGGCCCCAGGAAACCTGCAGGAAGTGGGTGATCAGGGTTTCGATATGCTGCAGCGTGCGCTCTTTCGGCGGCGGCGTGGTCAGCGGGTGATCCGCCTTGAACGGGCCTTCCGGCATGTTGTTGAGGCACTGCTCAAGGATGCGCAGACTCTGGCGCAGCTCTTCCACTTTCAGCATCACGCGGGTGTAGCAGTCGGAAACACCGCCGCCAACCGGGACTTCAAAGTCGAAGTTCTCGTAGCCAGAGTAAGGACGGGCTTTACGCACGTCGAAATCAATACCGGTCGCACGCAGACCTGCACCTGTGGTCCCCCACTCCAGCGCTTCTTTCGCGCCGTAGGCAGCAACGCCCTGGGAACGGCCTTTCAGGATGGTGTTGCGCAGCGCGGCTTTCTCGTAAGACGCCAGACGCTTCGGCATCCAGTCGAGGAATTCACGCAGCAGGCGGTCCCAGCCGCGCGGCAGATCGTGCGCCACACCGCCAATACGGAACCAGGCCGGGTGCATACGGAAGCCGGTAATCGCTTCCACCAGATCGTAGATTTTCTGACGATCGGTAAAAGCGAAGAAGACCGGCGTCATCGCGCCCACGTCCTGAATGAACGTGGAGATGTACAGCAGGTGGCTGTTGATGCGGAACAGTTCTGACAGCATAACGCGAATCACGTTAACGCGATCCGGTACGGTGATGCCTGCCAGTTTCTCAACAGCCAGCACGTATGGCATTTCGTTTACGCAGCCGCCGAGGTACTCAATACGGTCGGTATACGGAATGTAGCTGTGCCAGGACTGACGCTCGCCCATCTTCTCAGCACCGCGGTGGTGGTAGCCGATGTCAGGGACGCAGTCGACAATCTCTTCGCCATCAAGCTGAAGAATAATACGGAATGCACCGTGCGCAGACGGGTGGTTCGGACCGAGGTTGAGGAACATGAAGTCCTCGTTTTCAGTACCGCGCTTCATGCCCCAGTCTTCCGGCTTGAAGGTCAGCGCTTCCATCTCCAGATCCTGCTTGGCTTTGGTCAGCTCAAACGGATCGAATTCGGTCGCACGTGCCGGGTAGTCTTTACGCAGCGGGTGGCCGGTCCAGGTCTGCGGCATCATGATGCGCGTCAGGTGCGGGTGGCCGTCGAAGGTCATGCCGAACATTTCCCAGGTTTCACGCTCATACCAGTTAGCGTTCGGGAAAAGTTTGGTGATCGTCGGCAGATGCATGTCGTTTTCAGACAATGCCACCTTGAGCATGATATCCGTGTTGCGGTCTATTGAGATCAGGTGGTAGAAAACGGAAAAATCCGCAGCAGGGAGACCCTGGCGGTGCGTTCTCAGACGTTCGTCCATGCCGTGTAAGTCAAACAGCATGA
The DNA here is from genome assembly GCF_014895875.1 of Enterobacter cloacae complex sp. P12RS. NCBI lineage: Bacteria > Pseudomonadati > Pseudomonadota > Gammaproteobacteria > Enterobacterales > Enterobacteriaceae > Enterobacter > Enterobacter cloacae complex sp. P12RS. The sequence goes on along the minus strand of NZ_JADBQO010000015.1, from coordinate 70,942 downwards.
CGTAAGGTTTTGGCAATTTCTTGAGGAAATCGACAACTTCCAGCAATTGTTCACGCTTCACCCAAACAACGGGTACCCCGGTGCGGGTCGCCTGAACGGTAAAGGCATCCGGCCCAAAACGGTTGCGCAGTTCGCCAATAACGGGGTCATCAAGATGATCCCGGGTCTGCCAGGCGGCTTCTTGCGCGGTTAAGTCGGTCATATTGTTCACCATTGCAAATGGTCCGTGGTGACTGTTAAGCCTGGCTTCGCGCTATTTGAGTAGTGATATGCGAAGGTTTTCTCCAGGCCTACAGGCGCAAATTAAATTTCGTCAGGCGTACGCAGGTTGGTGACGGCAATACGTTCACCACGTTTACGCTCGCGCTCGGACTGCATGTTCGCGCGATAGACACCCTGATCGCCAACAACCCATGAGAGTGGGCGACGTTCTTTACCGATAGACTCCTGCAGCAGCATCAGCGCCTGCATATAGGCTTCTGGGCGCGGCGGGCAGCCCGGGATGTAAACATCCACCGGAATGAACTTATCAACGCCCTGTACAACGGAATAAATGTCGTACATACCGCCGGAGTTTGCACATGCGCCCATGGAAATAACCCATTTTGGCTCCAGCATCTGGTCATACAGACGCTGAATAACAGGTGCCATTTTGGTAAAGCAGGTACCGGCCACCACCATCAGGTCAGCCTGACGTGGGGAAGCACGCAGTACCTCGGCCCCAAAACGCGCAACGTCATGCACCGCAGTGAATGACGTCACCATTTCAACGTAGCAGCAAGAAAGGCCAAAGTTGTATGGCCAGATGGAGTTCTTACGACCCCAGTTGACCATATCGTGCATGGCATGTTCGAGTTTGCCCATGTACACGCTTTTGTTGACTTCTTGCTCCAGGGGGTCGGTTACGATCTCCTGTTTTTGCAGGGGGTAACGGTCATTCTCACCGTTAGGATCTATGCGGGTGAGCGTATAATCCATCTTATTGCCTCGCTGTTACTGCTGACGATTAGAGATACTGTTTTCCGGGTTGATGTGTTCACGACGTGAACGCGCAGGCGTCCAGTCAAGCGCGCCAATACGCACCAGATAAACCAGACCGGCCAGTAGCACTAAAATGAAAATTGCGGCCTCGACAAAGCCCACCCAACCACTTTCGCGAATGGAGGTCGACCATGCGAACAGGTAGAGCGCTTCCACGTCAAAGATGACGAAGAACATCGCTACCAGATAGAACTTGGCAGACAGGCGTAAGCGAGCGGAACCTACTGAATCAATACCTGATTCGAAAGGTGTGTTTTTGTGCCTTGCACGGGCGCGACCGCCCAGGAACCAGCCGCCGACTAACATCAGGCAGCACAGGCCAATGGCTACAATAAGAAAGATTGCGAATGCCCAGTGATGAGCGATGACTTCTGTGGATGTTGACATACTCATTGCTTACTCATCAAAAGTGATACCGACGACACTGCTCTTGCTGGCAGATGGGCATCACATCGATTCATGGGGAGGAACAAATAACCTTACACTAACTGTCTGAAATGAGACGTAGACAGCAAAATGATGGGGTTTTTTACTCCTTTCTATAACCTATTGTCAACTTTAACAAAGGTTTCTTCACATTAAATTACATCGAGCGATTCTCATTAACATTTGGTGCCCTTTAACCCTGGTGGTTACCTGACTTTTCGTCAAATGCATGTTGTTGAATCGTGTCCGTTTTGGAAGTAAAAAAAATAACCCTCCTATTTTGACAGGATTTGCCAACGATTCCTCCCCCCAAATAGGAGTATTTTCTTGATCTGAGACACGCTTTTGTTAATTCACCCAAAAAACCGGCAACATATTTGCTGCTTTTTTAACATCAAGGGGTTATGGATTAAGTTAGAACGGAAAGTGAACAAGATTTAAGCAGAAGCATTTATTCCCTTGATATATATGTTTTATTTATGAAAACCCTGTAACGAAAGAGGATAATAATGGCAAAAAAAAGCCACTGCGTGCGAAAACGGCACGAGTGGCTTTTTTTTACACTTACAATTTGTTACCAGAATTTTGAGCTTTTGATCACTCAAAGTCACCTTCAACGATCAGGGAATCATCCCCCCCTTCGGAGGTAACATGCTCGAACTGCCATGGGTTATGGTAATTTTCCATCGCCTCAAACACCACCTTCGCCAGCTCGTTATGACTGGACGCGTTATGGCAAAGCAGATACTCGGTATCCGGCAGCGCTGGGAGACCATCAGATTTACCGAGAACGCGCAGATCGGGGCTCATCATCTCTACCGGACGGGCCGTTACGCCAAGACCCGCTTTCACGGCGGCACGCACCGCGGGCAGCGTGGACGCTACATAGGCCAGACGCCACGGAATGTTGGCTTCATTTAACGCCGTAAGTACCATATCCCGGAAAGGACTCGGATCGTCCAGTAAAACCAGCGGTACGGGTTCCCCTTTTTGCAACACGTATTCCGCTGCGCAATACCAGTGCGTTGGCGATGTGCGCAAGGTCAGACAATCAAACTGTCCGGGACGATGCGTCGTGACCACCAGGTCGACCTTGTTCTCATTTAACATCTCAACCATAAAGGCATTACGCTTTACGCTCACATCCAGCGCAAGCTTCGGATAAACCGAGCTAATTCGGTTGAGAAGAAACGGCAATATTGTATCCGCTGACTCATCAGATGCCCCTAAGGTTAACACACCCTGAAGGTTGCTAAACATTAATGACATACATGCTTCATCATTAAAGCGAAGAATTTTCCTGGCATAACCCAGTAGCTGAATACCGTGTTCTGTTAAGAGCTTATTACGCCCGTGACGGGCAAAAAGCTCTTTCCCAACCAGTTGCTCCAGCCGCTGCATTTGCTGGCTAACGGCGGACTGAGTTCGGCAGACGGCGGCAGCAGCTGCTGCAAAAGTGTTGAGATCGGCGACCGCAACAAACGTTCTCAGCAGATCGAGGTCGAGATTCATTATCGGACGATTTGCATTTATCATATCTATTCACTTTCAGGTTGCTCGTGCGGAGCTGCCCGGGTTGAAGCTGTGTGTAACAGTTAAGCAATTCCTTCTGAAGGTTTTCCCTCGCATCCCGGCCCGGCAGACTGCCTGACAGATAGTTATTGTGCTGCTTTATATCAACAGTCAGAAAGCACGTTTCATGACGTTATTTTTATTCTCTTAAACGTTCAGGATATTTAGATGTTCGCAGGGTTATGTAAATTACATTAAAGGCGTAACACTTTTTCTGCCATCTTTTTCGCAGCGCTGTCAACGTAGCAGGAGATGTTTGACACATTCCAGCCAGAGATAACTCCAACAATAACAATCAATTAAATCGAAAAATCAGTTTCAAAAATGCAAAACCACTGCATCTTTCTACTGCTTTCCGTATAGACATCTTAACCCAAATCCACTTTATTTATAAGTCTTATTGCAATATTCAGGATTAAAGAGGTTTGTTAAGCTTCTAAACTAATTTTATTAGAATTAACTAAAGTTGCATTTTGTTGGTTAATAATAAATAAATTTTAATTTAGATTATGGTCATTCATTAATAACACTTAACATTAATTTCACATGATTAACTTTTAGCCGCTCCGGGCTATTACTGCAAGGTCCCTTCAACACTCAGGTTTTACGAAATGTCACCCAGCGTAACTTCTGCTTGTTGTCTGTGCGTTTTTTATTTTCCATCAGAACAATATACATAATTCACACAAATCAGTAGCATAATCAACCTTTATTTATGGTTTGCACATGACGTTAACGCAGTGAAAGCGTTAGTCAATAGTTAAAAAGATTCATCAAAATTTCGCTATGAGCACAAAATCTTCTTCTGCACACCCTTCAAAACGAAGCGTGGGGGGAGTACATTATTCCGTGCTGACTTCCACGGCAGGGAGTGGCAATAATAGCGAAAAGGTTAAAGGTTCATGTCCCCTATCGAAAAATCCAGCAAGCTAGATAACGTCTGTTATGACATCCGTGGCCCGGTTCTGAAAGAGGCAAAACGCCTTGAAGAAGAAGGCAACAAGGTTCTGAAGCTCAACATCGGCAACCCCGCGCCATTTGGTTTTGAAGCGCCGGATGAAATTCTGGTTGATGTGATCCGCAACCTGCCTACGGCACAAGGCTATTGTGACTCAAAGGGACTTTACTCCGCCCGTAAAGCCATTATGCAGCACTACCAGGCGCGCGGTATGCGTGACGTTACCGTCGAAGATATCTATATCGGCAACGGCGTCTCCGAACTTATCGTTCAGGCCATGCAGGCGCTGCTGAACAGCGGTGACGAAATGCTGGTTCCCGCGCCGGACTATCCGCTGTGGACCGCTGCCGTATCGCTCTCCAGTGGTAAAGCAGTACATTACCTTTGCGACGAATCCTCTGACTGGTTCCCGGATCTGGACGACATTCGCGCGAAAATCACGCCTCGCACGCGTGGGATTGTGATCATCAACCCGAACAACCCGACGGGCGCGGTCTATTCAAAAGAGCTGCTGATGGAGATCGTGGAGATCGCCCGCCAGCACAACCTGATCATCTTCGCTGACGAAATCTACGACAAGATCCTGTACGACGCGGCGCAGCACCACTCTATCGCCGCGCTGGCACCCGACCTGCTGACCGTCACCTTTAACGGACTGTCTAAAACCTACCGCGTGGCCGGTTTCCGTCAGGGCTGGATGGTGCTGAACGGCCCGAAAAAGCACGCAAAAGGCTATATTGAAGGGCTTGAGATGCTGGCGTCGATGCGTCTTTGCGCCAACGTGCCTGCGCAGCACGCGATCCAGACGGCGCTGGGCGGCTACCAGAGCATCAGCGAGTTTATCGTCCCTGGCGGTCGCCTGTACGAACAGCGTAACCGCGCATGGGAACTGATCAACGATATCCCGGGCGTCTCCTGCGTGAAGCCGAACGGGGCACTGTATATGTTCCCGAAAATTGACGCGAAGCGCTTCAATATCCACGACGATCAGAAAATGGTGCTCGATTTCCTGTTGCAGGAAAAAGTGCTGCTGGTTCAGGGGACGGCGTTTAACTGGCCGTGGCCGGACCACGTGCGTATCGTGACCCTGCCACGTGAAGACGATCTCGAAATGGCTATCAGCCGCTTCGGGCGATTCCTCTCTGGATACCATCAGTAATCTTAAAATCAGGCTACTTCGGTAGCCTGATTTGCATCTTCCCTCCCCTCCCCGCACAATGAAGTCCTGTCGCAGTGAAGACAAAAGGTAACCTATGAGTCAGAGCCATTTCTTTGCCCACCTCTCCCGCCTGAAACTGATCAACCGCTGGCCGCTGATGCGCAACGTGCGTACAGAGAACGTGTCTGAACATAGCCTGCAGGTTGCTATGGTTGCTCATGCGCTGGCTGCCATTAAGAATCGCAAATTTAACGGGCAGGTGAATGCCGAGCGCATCGCTTTGCTGGCGATGTACCACGACGCATCAGAGGTGCTGACCGGCGACCTGCCTACGCCAGTGAAATATTTCAATTCTCAGATTGCTCAGGAATATAAGGCTATCGAGAAGATTGCCCAGCAAAAGCTTATCGAGATGGTGCCCGAAGAGCTACGCGATATCTTTGAACCGCTCATCGACGAGCATCAGTATACGGAAGATGAAAAGTCGCTGGTCAAACAGGCCGACGCGCTGTGCGCCTATCTGAAGTGTCTGGAAGAGCTGTCTGCGGGCAATAATGAGTTTTTACTGGCGAAAACGCGTCTGGAAAAAACGCTGGAATCCCGCCGCAGCGAAGAGATGGACTACTTCATGCAGGTATTTGTGCCGAGCTTCCATCTATCGCTGGACGAGATCAGCCAGGATTCACCGTTGTAATTTTAGCCGGGTGGCGGCTTCGCCTTACCCGGTCTACGTTTCTGCGCTCACGCTAAAACGGGAATAAAACCGGAATTAACACCACGCACACCACCATCACCAGCACGGTGAACGGCACGCCCAGCTTCACGAAATCGCTGAACTTATAATTCCCCGGCCCCAGCACCAGCGTGTTCACCGGCGATGAAACCGGCGTCATAAACGCCGCGGATGCCGCCATCGCGACCATCATCGCAAACGGGTACGGCGACACGCCCATGGATTTCGCCATCGCCAGCGCAATGGGCGCCATCAGCACCGCCGTCGCGGTATTCGAGATAAATAACCCTATCGTGGCACACATGACAAACAGACAGACCATCATCATGTACGGTCCATACCCGCCGCCCACGTCCATCAAGCCTTTTACGATCAGATCTACCCCGCCGGTTTTTTGCAGTGCCAGGGCAAAGGGCATCATCCCGACGATAAGAATAATGCTCGGCCAGTGAATGGCTTTATACGCGCTTTCGGCGTCAATGCAGCGGAATTTCCCCATCAGCAGGCAGGCGATAATGGCCGCGACCGGATTAGGGATTTCATCGGTCAGCATCAGCGCCACCATTAGCACCAAACAGAAAATCGCATGGGGCGCCTGGCTGTGCGCCGGGGAGGCATCGCTCTCCTCGACCGGCATATTGAGCACCACAAAATCACGCCCTTTTTGCCCGAGCTGGCTTATCAGCTTCCAGTTGCCGACCACGAGAAAGATATCTCCTAGCAGGATCGGCTCATCGACAACGGCCCCTTCCATCGCCACGCCATCACGCTTCAGCCCCACTACGTTCAGGCCATAGCGGGTACGGAACCCCATTTCACGCACGGTTTTACCCAGCAGTTCCGATTCCGGTATCAGCGACACTTCGGCCATCCCCACATCCAGCGCCTGGTCGGAGAAATACTCGCCGCGTAGCACCATCGGCTCCAGCAGCTGCTCGCTACAGAACTCTCGCAGATCCACGTCCGCCGTTGACATATCAATCAGCAGGACGTCACGCGCACGGAACTCTGATACCCCGTTCACGTTAACGATCACTCGACGAAAACGACGCCAGCGCTCAACCCCGATCACGTTCGCGCCATAACGCTCGCGCAGCTTAAGGTCGTCGAGCCGCTGGCCGACCATCGGCGAGCCAGGGCGAATGGCCAGACGGCGCGCCCGCCCGGTGAGGCGGTACTCTTTGATCAGATCGCGGAAGGTGCGTCGCTTCCACCCCTCTTTATTCTTATCCTGTTTGTCGCCTTTGAGGGCAAAACGGGTCAGCAGCATGTAGACCACGCCAATCGCCAGAATCACCAGCCCAAGCGGGGTGACGCTGAAAAAGCTGAAGCCCTGAAACCCTTCACGAATCAGCTCGCTGTTGACAACCAGGTTCGGCGGCGTCGCCACCAGCGTCATCATTCCGCTGATCAAACCGGCAAAGCTCAGGGGCATCATCAGGCGCGACGGCGAGCTCTGCATCCGCATTGAAACGCTCAGCACCACCGGGATAAAAATAGCGACCACGCCCGTTGAGCTCATAAACGCCCCCAGTCCGGCGACCGTCAGCATCAGGTAGATCAGCATTTTGGTTTCACTGCTGCCGGCCACCTTAACCAACCACGCGCCCATGATGGTCGCCACGCCGGTGCGAACAAGGCCGTCGCCGATGATAAACAGGGCAGCTATAAGGATAACGTTGGGGTCGCTGAACCCGGAGAAGGCTTCCGGTAGCGTGAGCGTGCCGCTCAGCACAAACGCGACGATGACAAACAGGGCGACGGCATCCATGCGCACCTTGCCTGTGGCGAAGAGAATAATGGCGATTAAAAGCAGGCTCAGAACCCAGATCAGTTCACCGTTCACAACCTATCCTTGTCAGTGGAAGATGAGAAATTTTGCCATAAAAAAGCCCCAGCAGCGTGGGGCTATATCATGGGATTACATTTTTAGCGAGACGGTTACAACTCCGTCGGGCGCTTTTGACACCGCCAGCGCCGTCAGGGAATGAATCACAAAGTCCGCCTCGTCCAGGCGTGGAGATCCCGCCGGAACGTTAACGGCAATGACGTGGCTCCCGGCGTTCAGCCCGGCCAGCACGCCAGCGGCCGCATCTTCCACCACCACACACTCTGCAGGCGCGAAGCCCAGCATTTCTGCACCAAGCAGAAACGCATCCGGCTCCGGCTTGCCGCGTTTAACGCGCTCAGCCGTAATGAACACCTCTGGCTTCGGTAAACCGGCCGCCTTATGGCGGGCATGCGCGACCGGAACAGAGCCGGAGGTGACGATAGCCCACGGGATTTGCGCTTCATTCAGATGCTCAAGCAGTTCGCGCGCCCCGGGCAGCGCGGTAATGCCCTCGGTGTCAGTGGCCTCAATCTGCTCCAGGTATTTGAACTCCGCCTGGATCTCTTCCTCAGAACGCCCCGCTAAAAAGTGCCGCAATGAGGTAATGGCCTGTTTGCCATGGATAAAATTCAGCACGTCCTGATGGTCGATGCCGTGCCGGTCGGCCCAGTGGCACCACGAGCGTTCCACCACCGGCAGCGAATCCACCAGCGTACCGTCCAGATCAAACAGAAAACCTTTACACTGCACACGCACCTCCGTCAGGCATTAATGATTTGTTGAATTTCGTTGCTGCTTAAATGGTACTGACGCGGGCAGGCGTGCCACGCGCTCAGCATACGTTGATATTTATCCCACATGGGGGTTTGGGCGTTGAAGCCGTGCGTTCCCGCATCAAAATGGGTGTAGCGCCCTTCGGTGTTCACCATAAAGCGAACATAGCTCAGATAGCGCGCTTCCGTCGCGGCATCAAAGCCTAAGAAGGTCACGCGACGTTCGTCAATGGTCTGCTGGTCTTTGAGATTCGTCCAGGAGACGTGCAGAGCGTGATACATCTCCATAATGTCGATCACGATGCGGCAGGTTTCTTCTTTCAGCTCGCCAAACTCGCGGTCCAGTTCGCGCATTTGCAAACCAAAACCGCGTTCGACGATGGTTTGCAGGCGGCTGTAGCGCGCAGCGTTATCGGGATCAAGCATAGTCATCATCTTGTACTGGTTAGACAAAATCAGACGTTGAGCATGGGTCATTTCCATCTTTCGACTCCTGTAGCGCATTGCACTGTAAAAAAAAGACACGGTAACGGTGTGTTACTGTGCCTTCTTTTGTTAGTCGTTTCGATGATCAATCACAAGTCATCGAGGAATGTTTTATCCAGCTGCTTAAAAGCACGCTTTAACGTGTCCGCCAGCGCCTGGTAATCCGGCTTGCCTTCAACCGGGGCCAGCGCCTGCCCGGCCTCCTCCAGTTTTCCACGCACTTCATAAAACCAGTGTAAAATAGAAGGCGGAAGCGGCGTAATGGAGCGTTTGCCTAACCACCACAGCCCCTGCATCGGCAGGCTTAACGCGAAGAGCGCCGTTGCGACGGCAGGACCAAGCTGTCCACCGAGGGCGATTTGCCAGCACAGAGTAAAGATAGCGACCGGAGGCATAAAGCGAATCGCATAGCGCGTGGCGCGGATCGTGCGATTCTCAATAAACATTGGCGCAAGGCGCTTTTCCATTGGCCACGTCTTTGCGTAATGCTGTCCCCGACGAAACAGACTGAAAAAGCTCACGGACGGGATTTCGGGTGTCGACATGGCTGTACCTCAACTTCACATATAAAAATTAAAATTTTTGTGCAAAACCACAACAGGCTATGACAACGTTCAAAATATTTTGTCATCGCTACCCCGTATCGGGTATTCTGTGCCAGCCTGATAGGGCCGTAGACGAGAAGCGTTAACTCGTCAAATTATCGCATATTATGCCATTGTCTGAAAAATGTTCAAAATGGCTTAAAATCATAGGTATTTCTTCCATCCTGCCAGAATGTTCGTTTGGCATGATGTTAATCATAAACGTCTGGGTCAGCTTGCGTTACGCTTTTAGGCTCATTGACGTTTTTTTAGCCACGTATCAATTATAGGTACTTCCATGTCGAGTAAGTTAGTACTGGTTCTGAACTGCGGTAGCTCTTCACTGAAATTCGCCATCATCGATGCGCTCAACGGTGACGAGTACCTCTCTGGTTTGGCCGAATGTTTCCATCTGCCTGAAGCACGTATCAAGTGGAAGATGGACGGCAGCAAACAAGAAGCGGCTTTAGGTGCAGGCGCCGCTCACAGTGAAGCGCTGAACTTTATCGTTAACACTATTCTGGCACAAAAACCAGAACTGTCTGCTCAGCTGACTGCGATTGGTCACCGTATCGTCCACGGCGGCGAAAAATACACCAGCTCCGTTGTCATCGACGACTCTGTTATCCAGGGCATCAAAGACTCTGCCTCTTTTGCTCCGCTGCATAACCCGGCGCACCTGATCGGTATCGCTGAAGCGCTGAAGTCCTTCCCGAATCTGAAAGACAAAAACGTGGCCGTGTTTGACACCGCGTTCCATCAGACCATGCCGGAAGAGTCTTACCTCTATGCCCTGCCGTACAGCCTGTACAAAGAGCACGGCGTACGTCGCTACGGCGCGCACGGCACCAGCCACTTCTATGTGACTCAGGAAGCCGCAAAAGTCCTGAACAAGCCGGTTGAAGAAGTCAACATCATCACCTGCCACCTGGGTAACGGTGGTTCTGTTTCTGCTATCCGCAACGGTAAATGTGTTGATACCTCTATGGGTCTGACCCCGCTGGAAGGTCTGGTAATGGGTACCCGTTCCGGTGACATCGACCCGGCGATCATCTTCCACCTGCACGACACTCTGGGCATGAGCGTTGACGACATCAACAAAATGCTGACCAAAGAGTCTGGCCTGCTGGGTCTGACCGAAGTCACCAGCGACTGCCGTTACGTTGAAGACAACTACGACAGCAAAGAAGACGCTAAGCGTGCAATGGACGTTTACTGCCACCGTCTGGCGAAGTACATCGGTTCTTACACCGCGCTGATGGACGGTCGTCTGGACGCGGTTATCTTCACCGGTGGCATCGGTGAGAATGCGGCAATGGTACGTGAACTGTCCCTGGGCAAACTGGGCGTACTGGGCTTCGAAGTCGATCACGAGCGTAACCTGGCTGCCCGCTTCGGCAAGTCTGGCTTCATCAACAAAGAAGGCACCCGCCCGGCTATCGTTATCCCAACTAACGAAGAGCTGGTCATCGCGCAAGACGCGTGCCGCCTGACTGCCTGATTCCACACCGCCAGCAATGCTGGCGGTGCTGTTTTGTAACCCGCCCAACGCGGCGGTAACGAAAGAGGATAAACCGTGTCCCGTACTATTATGCTGATCCCTACCGGAACCAGCGTCGGCCTGACCAGCGTCAGCCTCGGCGTGATCCGCGCTATGGAACGCAAAGGCGTTCGTCTGAGCGTCTTTAAGCCTATTGCCCAGCCTCGTGCCGGTGGCGATGCGCCAGACCAGACCACCACCATCGTGCGTAAGAATTCCAATCTTCCTGCGGCTGAACCGCTGAAGATGAGCCACGTTGAGTCTCTGCTCTCCAGCAACCAGAAAGACGTGCTGATGGAAGAGATCATCGCCAACTACCACGCTAACGCGCAGGACGCGGAAGTGGTGCTGGTTGAAGGCCTGGTCCCGACCCGCAAACACCAGTTTGCCCAGTCCCTGAACTTTGAAATCGCGAAAACCCTGAACGCAGAGATCGTTTTCGTGATGTCTCAGGGTACTGATACCCCAGAGCAACTGAAAGAGCGTATCGAACTGACGCGCAGCAGCTTCGGTGGTGCGAAAAACACCAGCATCACCGGCGTGATCGTTAACAAACTGAACGCACCGGTTGATGAACAGGGCCGTACGCGTCCTGACCTGTCCGAAATCTTCGACGACTCTTCCAAAGCGAAAGTCATCAAGGTTGATCCGGCAAAGCTGCAGGAATCCAGCCCGCTGCCTGTACTCGGCGCAGTGCCATGGAGCTTCGATCTGATTGCCACCCGTGCAATCGATATGGCGCGTCACCTGAACGCGACCATCGTTAACGAAGGCGATATCAACACCCGCCGCGTGAAGTCCGTGACCTTCTGTGCGCGCAGCATTCCGCACATGCTGGAGCACTTCCGCGCAGGTTCCCTGCTGGTGACCTCCGCAGACCGTCCGGACGTGCTGGTTGCTGCCTGCCTGGCGGCGATGAACGGCGTGGAAATCGGTGCAATTCTGCTGACCGGCGGCTACGAAATGGACGCGCGCATCAGCAAGCTGTGCGAACGTGCGTTCGCTACCGGCCTGCCAGTCTTCATGGTGAACACCAACACCTGGCAGACCTCTCTGAGCCTGCAAAGCTTCAACCTGGAAGTGCCGGTTGATGACCACGAGCGTATCGAGAAAGTTCAGGAATACGTTGCGGGCTACATCGACGCAGACTGGATCGAATCCCTGACCGCGACCTCCGAGCGCAGCCGCCGTCTGTCTCCTCCAGCCTTCCGCTACCAGTTGACCGAGCTGGCGCGTAAAGCGGGCAAACGTGTGGTTCTGCCAGAAGGCGACGAGCCACGTACCGTTAAAGCGGCGGCCATCTGTGCAGAGCGCGGTATCGCGACCTGCGTGCTGCTGGGTAACCCGGACGAGATCAACCGCGTTGCGGCGTCTCAGGGCGTTGAGCTGGGTGCTGGCATTGAAATCGTTGACCCGGAAGTGGTTCGCGAAAGCTACGTTGCCCGTCTGGTTGAGCTGCGTAAGAACAAGGGCATGACCGAAGCCGTTGCGCGCGAGCAGCTGGAAGACAACGTCGTGCTGGGCACGCTGATGCTGGAGCAGGACGAAGTTGACGGTCTGGTTTCCGGTGCGGTTCACACCACCGCGAACACCATCCGTCCACCGTTGCAGCTGATCAAAACCGCACCGGGCAGCTCGCTGGTCTCCTCCGTGTTCTTCATGCTGCTGCCTGAACAGGTTTACGTTTACGGCGACTGCGCGATCAACCCGGATCCTACCGCAGAACAGCTGGCTGAGATCGCTATCCAGTCTGCGGACTCCGCGACCGCTTTCGGTATCGAGCCGCGCGTAGCAATGCTCTCCTACTCCACCGGCACCTCTGGTGCAGGTAGCGACGTAGAGAAAGTCCGTGAAGCGACCCGTATTGCGCAGGAAAAACGTCCTGATCTGATGATCGACGGCCCGCTGCAGTACGACGCCGCGGTAATGGCTGACGTGGCGAAATCCAAAGCGCCGAACTCGCCGGTTGCCGGTCGCGCTACCGTGTTCATCTTCCCGGATCTGAACACCGGTAACACCACCTACAAAGCGGTACAGCGTTCTGCCGACCTGATCTCCATCGGGCCAATGCTGCAGGGCATGCGCAAGCCTGTGAACGACCTGTCCCGCGGTGCGCTGGTTGACGATATCGTCTACACCATCGCGCTGACGGCGATTCAGTCTTCGCAGCAGCAGTAATGTTTTGCCGGATGGCGCTTCGCTTATCCGGCCTACAGGACCGTAGACCCGGTAAGCGCCAGCGCCACCGGGCAACAAAAAGGCGACCACACGGTCGCCTTTTTTTATTACAGCAGCTCCCGCGCCGCCGACACAATGTCATGCGCCGTCAGGCCATACTCTTTTTGCAGGAACTCCTGTGTGCCCACCTGGCCGTAACGCTCCTTCACGCCCACGCGACGCATCGGCACCGGGCAGGTCTCCACCAGCACTTCCGCCACCGCTGACCCGAGACCGTTGTGAATACTGTGGTTTTCGCAGGTCACAATACGCCCGGTTTTCTCGGCATAGTTTTTCACCAGCATCCGATCGATAGGCTTCAGGGTAAACATGTCGATGACCGCCGCACTTACCCCCTCCTGTTCAAGCTGGCGCGCCGCCTCCAGCGCTTCCGCCACCATGATGCCGTTGGCAATCAGCGTGATATCGCTTCCCTCGCGCAACACGTTGCCTTTGCCAATGGTAAAGGTTGAGCCCGGCGCATAGACGCTCGGCGCCTGCTTGCGGATGGTGCGCACCCAGTAGAAGCCTTCGAGATCGATAAGCTGGCGCAGCACATCCTCGAACATCACCGCATCGGTGACTTCCAGCACCACCGAATGCGCCAGACCGCGCACGATGCCCATATCCTCGAAGGACATGTGCGTCCCGCCGTTGTGGCAGGCCGTCACGCCCGCATCCGAGGCAATCACCTTCACGTTGTTGCGCTGGTAGTCCAGGGACATAAACAGCTGGTCGAAGCAGCGACGGCTGGCAAACGCGGTGAAAGTGTGCACGAACGGCTTACGGCCGGTGAGCGACAGCCCCGCCGCAGTGCCGATGACGTTGGCCTCCATAATGCCGCAGTTAATCACGTGCTGCGGATAATCGCGCGCTACGCCGTCCATCGCCATTGAGCTCATCAGGTCCGCTTCCAGGGCGATAATCTCGCTGCCGGCCTCAATCTGCTTTGCCACAAAGCCCGCGTAGACCTTGCGCATCTCAACGGCGTCTTTCTGTCCTGCCGGTGCAACCTTAATCATGTGAAGCCTCCAGTTGGCGAATCGTCTCATTGAGGGCCGCTTTGCTCTCCGCGGTCAATCGCAGGTGGTGCGAGTTGCTGAGCTGTTCCAGGTACGGCACGCCCTGCCCTTTGATGCTGTCGAGGATCACCACCCGCGGACGCGCATCGGCCTCCGGTACCCTTGAAGTCACCTTCAGCAGTGCCGGAATGTCGTCCCCTTTGACCGTCACCACGTCAAAGCCAAAGGCGCGGAATTTGCCTTCCAGGTCGAACGCGCAGATGATCTCGTCCAGTTCGCCGTCGAGCTGCTGTTTGTTCCAGTCCACGAACACGGTCAGGTTGTTCAGACGATGGTGAGCGATAAACTGGAACGCTTCCCAGCACTGGCCTTCGTTCAGCTCGCCGTCGCCAACGATGCAGAAGACCCGATTCGGTCGCCCGGCCAGCCTGTGCGAGAGTGCCATACCGCCCGCAATGGAGATCCCCTGCCCCAGCGAGCCGGTGGTGGCATCCACGCCGCGCGTTTTCAGGCGGTCCGGGTGGCTGGGCAGACGCGTTCCGTTCTGGTTCAGCGTGCTCAGCTCTTCAACCGGGAAGTAGCCCTTAATCGCCAGGGTGCTGTAGAGCGCCGGGCCTGCATGACCTTTCGACAGCACAAAGTAATCGCGCTCAGGCCAGTCCGGATCCGCCGGGTCGATCTTCATCACGGCGCCGTACAGCACCGCCAGGGTTTCCACCACCGACATGCTGCCGCCGTAGTGCCCAAAGCCCAGCTGCGTCAGGGATTTGAGGGTTTCAAGACGGATCTGACGCGCCAGTTCGGTTATCTCGTTCTCATTCATGATTTGGCTCCGGTATTTTCCTGCGCGTTACTACCCGCAGGTTTGTTTTTCGCGAAGATGTTGTAGGCCACCAGCAGCGCGAACAGCGCCACAACCAGCCCGGTGATGGCAAGCGGTGACAGGAAGCGCGCCAGGTTGCCCAGCACAATCCCGACCGCGCCGAAGTCGGCGTCCGAGAAGGTGGTGTTAGCAAAGCCAATCGCACCCAGTACCGGCAGCAGCAGGACCGGGAGGAAAGTAATCAGCAGGCCGTTAGCAAAGGCGCCTATCATTGCCCCGCGGCGTCCACCGGTGGCGTTACCGAACACGCCCGCCGTTGCGCCGGTGAAGAAGTGCGGCACTACGCCCGGCAGGATCAGCACCCAGCTAAACTGACCGCAGATCAACAACCCCACAATTCCCCCGAGGAAGCTGAACAGGAAGCCAATCAGCACCGCGTTTGGCGCATACGGGTAGACCACCGGGCAGTCCAGCGCCGGACGCGCGTTCGGCACCAGTTTTTCCGAGAAGCCGGTAAAGGCCGGGACGATTTCCGCCAGAATCAGGCGCACGCCCTGCAGGATGATGAACACGCCCGCCGCGAAGGTGATCGCCATGATGATGGCGTAGACCAGGTAGTTTTGCCCGCCGCTGAAGGTGGCCTCGACGTACTCACGCCCGGCGCTCACCGCCATGATCAGGTAGATAATCATCATGGTCAGGGAGATGGAGATCGAACTGTCGCGCAGGAAGCTGAGGTTCTTCGGCAGGTTCATCTCTTCGGTGGAGCGCGAGCCTTTACCGACCCTGCTGCCAATCCAGCCGGACAGCACGTAGCCCAGCGTACCGAAATGACCGAAGGCGATCTCATCGTTGCCGGTAATACGCTTCATATAGCGCTGCGCAATCGCCGGGAAGAAGGCCATAATCAGGCCGAGGATCAATGAACCGGTAAAGACCAGCCCTACTCCCTCGAAGCCTGCGACCGTCAGGATCACGCCGATCATGCACGCCATGTAGAAGGTGTGGTGCCCGGTCAGGAAGATGTACTTCAGGCGGGTAAAGCGCGCGACGACAATGTTCGCCACCATGCCGAAGGCCATGATCAGCGCGGTCGAGGCGCCGTATTTTTCCAGCGCGATCGACACAATCGCTTCATTGTTTGGAATAATGCCCTGGATATTAAAAGCGTGCTCAAACATGCCGCCTAACGGGTTTAACGACCCCACCAGCACCGTGGCGCCACCGCCCAGTACAATAAAGCCGAGAATCGTTTTAATTGTGCCTTTTACGACATCAGAAAACGCTTTTTTCTGCGCGACCAGACCAATTAACGCAATTAAACCCACCAGCACCGAAGGGACTTTTAAAATATCGACAACGAAATTCAGCGTTTCAAGGATAAACATATCCACCTCGCCTTATCAGGGTTATTGTCTGTCGAACCAGGCGCGCAGCTGCGCTTCGAGTTCGTTGATATCAATGATGTTGTTGATCACCACCAGCTGGCTTTCCGGCACGCTGGCGCTGGCCGCAATGTCTTTCGCCATCACGAACAGGTCCGCCGCGCCCGGCGTGGCGGAGGAGAGATCGGAGTGTTCAACCTCGGCCTCAATGTCCAGCTTTTTAAGCACTTTTTTAATGTTCATTTCGACCATAAAACTGCTGCCCAGGCCAGAACCGCAAATAGCCATGATTTTCATTGTTGTCCCCTTATTTTGAGTAGAGCACGCCCCATCACGCTGGCGCGTAATGTTGTGAATAATCGGATTAAAAAATTAAATCAGAAGCGGTCAATAATGGTTTTAATGTCCTCCAGGGTATTCGCCTGATGTAATTTCTCCATATCTTCGTCGCTGGAAAATAATTCAGCGAGCGCGGATATCATTTCGATATGGCTATGTTTATCCGGTGCCGCAAGCATAATAATCAGATCGACAGGGTCAAACTCTCCGGCACCAAAAGAGACGCCCTGTTTTAGTTTTAGTAATGACAAGCCCAGTCCTTTGGCGCCTTCCTCCGGCCGCGCATGCGGCATGGCTAGCCCTGGTGCCAGCACATAATAGGGTCCTAACGTATGGTGCTGCTGAATGATTGCCGTCACGTACTCCGGTGCAATCACCTGCAGATCCAGCAGCGGTTTCGCGCATATCTCCAGCGCCTGTGGCCAGCTTTCCACGCTATCCTGCAGCGTGATGGTTGTATCATATATCCACTTTTTGAGCATTTTCCCTCCCGCCAAACGCTAAAGATGGGCAAACTTTATTCAACCCATCAATCATTGACTGCGATCGCGATCACAAAGATAGCGCTACCAATTACCAACATGCAGAAATGTGATAGCGCTATCAAAATGTAATCATGGTGTGAAATCACAGCAAAAAAAGGGATTTAAGGCGTATACTGCCTGTCACCTGAAATGAAGGAAAAAAGAACGCGTCTGGTCAGCAGGAAGGTGTATGTCTTTAACCCGAAAACGGCGCAGTACCGGAAAAGTCACGCTCGCTGATGTCGCGCAGCTTGCCGGAGTCGGCACGATGACCGTCTCCCGTGCGCTCCGCACGCCCGAACAGGTTTCCGATAAACTGCGTGAAAAAATTGAAGCTGCGGTGCAGGAGCTGGGTTATATGCCCAATCTCGCCGCCAGCGCACTGGCATCCGCGTCCTCATGGACGATTGCGATGGTTGTTCCCAACCTTTCCGAAGCCGGTTGCTCTGAAATGTTTGCGGGCCTACAGCAGGTGCTGCAGCCCGCCGGATACCAGATCATGCTGGCAGAGTCCCAGCATCGGCTTGAGCAGGAAGAGAAGCTGCTTGAGACCCTGCTGGCGTCAAATATCGCCGCCGCGATTTTGCTCAGCGTCGAGCACACCGACACTGTTCGCCACTGGCTGAAAAACGCCTCGATTCCGGTAATGGAGATGGGTGCGATGCGCGCCGATCCGATCGATATGAATATCGGGATCGATAACGTGGCGGCCATGTACGAGCTGACGGAAATGGTGATTAGGCGCGGCTACCAGAATATCGGCCTGCTGTGCGCCAACCAGGAGCAGTGGATTTTCCAGCAGCATTTGCAGGGCTGGTACAAGGCGATGCTGCGCCATCATCTGTCGCCAAACCGGGTGATTAACGCGGCGATGCCGCCGAGCTTCTCGACTGGCGCGGCACAGCTGCCAGAGTTCTTGCTGGCGTGGCCGGAGCTGGATGCGCTGGTGTGCGTATCAGACGAGCTGGCCTGCGGCGCGCTGTATGAGTGTCAGCGTCGACGCATTAAAGTGCCGGACGATCTGGCTGTCGTGGGCTTTGGCGATAGCGATGTGAGCCGCGTCTGCCAGCCGCCGCTGACGACGATGGCGGTACCGCATCGAAAGATTGGGATTGAGGCAGGTAAAGCGCTACTGGAACGTCTGAATGACGGAGACTGGCGCGACCAAAAACCCATCGCGTCCAGCCTGTGCCTGCGGGAAAGCTGTTAAGGCTTACTCAGCCTCTTCCTCTTTTTCCGCTTTGTTTTCCGGCTTAGCGGATTCGTTTTTGGCGTTGCGGGTCATCCACAGCGCCAGCGCTTTTAACGAATCCGGCGTGAACTCGTCGCAGCGGGCGGTAATCTCTTCCGGCGTCATCCAGCAGACTTCGCTCACTTCCTCTTCCTGCAGGGCGAAAGGCCCATGGGAAACGCAGCTAAACAGTCCACCCCAGACGCGGCAATGTTCGTCTTCGAAATAGAACTGCCCGTGCTCGGCAAACGGCACCCCGGCGATACCTAACTCTTCTTCCGCTTCACGGCGTGCGGAATCCAGCAGCACTTCATCGGCCTGCACGACGCCGCCTGCGGTGGCATCAAGCATGCCCGGAAGAAAATCTTTGGTGTCCGTGCGGCGCTGGACCAGAATCTTGCCCATGCCGTCATGCACAACGATGTACGTTGCACGGTGACGCAGTCGCTCTGCACGCATTTGTTCGCGGCTCGCCTGCGCGATCACTTCATTTTCTTCGCTGACAATGTCAACCCATTCAGTACTTGCCAAATGATTCTGCTCCACCATCGGGAAACCTTCTCGTCTAAGCGCTCTTTCGGCGCGTTTGCAGTTGTGGTGTAACTTACGGATTAATCGCTACCTGCGCAATAACTTGCTGATCATTAAGTGCGATAACGCTCAGGGTATTTCCATCGAGCAGGCCATAGCTCGCAGGATATCCGCCTTTCGGGATGCTGACCGACCCCGGATTAAAGTGATAAATCTCACCGCGTTTTTCAGCCACCGGAATATGAGTATGGCCGTAAACCAGGACATCGCCAGCCGCGAGCGCCGGGAGATTATCCGGGCCGAAAAGGTGTCCGTGGGTAAGAAACAGGCGGCTGTTTTCCAGCAGAACCTGTTGCCATGGCGCGGTAAGGGGAAAATGCAGCAGCATCTGGTCGACTTCGCTGTCGCAATTACCGCGAACGGCGATAATGCGCGAGGCAAACGGGTTAAGCTTTTCCGCCACCTGCGCCGGGGCATAGCCTTCCGGCAGCGCATTACGCGGACCATGATTTAACACATCCCCCAGAATCACCAGCCATTGGGCCCCGCTTTGCGAAAACAGAGAAAGCACTCGCTCGGTCGCGGGCAGCGATCCATGGATATCTGACGCAAACATCAGTTTCATCCGTCACTCCCTGGTAAAAAAACTCCCCTTATCATACCTGAAGCGTCAGGGCTTATCAGCCCGCGCGCTTAGCGGAGAGTGCCACATAGCGCTGTACGGAGGCTCGCTGCCACTGGAACGCCGCATAGTCCACCAGCAGTTGAGGGACCTCATCGCCGTTGAGGATCAAACGGTTCAGCATCAGCGCCAGATCGGTATCGGCAATACACCATTCACCGAACAGGTTCGGGTTGCCGTGAGCGAGCAGCGAGGCTGCAGTTTCAATCAGCTTTTGCGCGCTGTCGACGCCTTCTGCGCTGAGCGCTGGCTTTTTCACACCGGCAAACACGACATCCGTGGAGCGCTCGACGCGAATCGGCACCAGGTCGCTACGCAGCCACGCCTGGATCTGCCGGGCGCGGGCGCGCTTTTGCAGATCGTGAGGATAGATGCGCTCCCACTCCGGCGGCGCAAAACGATCTTCCAGATATTCATCGATCGCCGAGGATTCGCTCAGTGCAAAACCATCCAGTTCCAGCACCGGCACGCGTCGCGTCAGGTCGTAACCCTGCCACTGGGGTTTGAGGTGTTCACCACCGTCGAGATCGACGGTCTTCAGTGTAAAAGAGAGCCCCTTTTCGGCCAGCGCGACGTAAACGCTCATAACATAGGGAGAAAAGAAATTTGCATCGGACCACAACGTAATTACGGGCTGGTTCATAACATCCTCATCGGCTGATCGGTTTTTACTCAACATATAATCTCTTTGCTTCGCTGTCACTTGATGAAAACTCACGATTTACAACAAGCACCTATACTCATTTGTCATGGCACCACTATTCGCATGGACAGGAGTTGAGAATGATTGACCTTTATTACGCCCCTACCCCAAACGGCCACAAGATCACCCTCTTTCTCGAAGAAGCCGAACTGGATTACAGAATCATCCGCGTGGATATCAGCAAAGGCGAACAGTTCAACCCTGTGTTTTTGGCTATTTCGCCCAACAATAAAATTCCGGCCATTATTGATAGCCAGCCGGCGGACGGAGGCAGGCCGTTAAGCCTGTTTGAATCCGGTGAAATTTTGCTTTATCTGGCAGAGAAAACCGGCAAGCTGCTGAGCGGTGAACTGCGCGAGCGTCACCACACTCTGCAGTGGCTTTTCTGGCAGTCAAGCGGCTTTGGGCCGATGCTGGGGCAGAACCACCACTTCACCGCCTTCGCGCCGCAGACCATTCCTTACGCCATTGAGCGATATCAGGTTGAAACCCAGCGTCTTTACGGCGTTCTGAACCAGCGGCTGGAGAAAACGCCGTGGCTCGGGGGCGACCATTACAGCATTGCAGATATCGCCTGCTGGCCGTGGGTAAATACGCATGATAAACACCGGATTGACTTAGCGTCTTACCCGGCGGTGAACAACTGGTTTGAGCGTATCCGGACCCGCCCGGCCACCGAACGCGCAATGCAAAAAATCCAGCAGGTTTAATCACCTATGAGGCTGGGTGGCTGAGAGGCACTCATGTATTATGGGCGGGAAATACTGACACGGAGAAGACCTGCAATGTCACAGCCAGACGCTATTATTCGTATAAAAAATTTACGCTTGCGCACGTTCATTGGTATCAAAGAGGAAGAGATTGCCAACCGTCAGGATATTGTCATTAATGTGGTGATTCACTACCCGGCAGACAAAGCGCGGGCCAGTGAAGACATCAATGACGCGCTGAACTATCGCACGATAACCAAAAACATCATCCAGTACGTGGAAAACAACCGCTTCTCGCTGCTGGAGAAATTAACTCAGGATGTGCTCGATATCGCACGCGATCATCACTGGGTCACTTATGCTGAAGTAGAGATCGATAAACTTCACGCCCTGCGCTATGCCGACTCCGTCTCCATGACGTTAAGCTGGCGACGCCAGGCGTAAACCTGGAGGTTGTATGAAGATTCTGCTGACCGGCGGTACAGGCCTGATTGGGCGCCATCTCATTGCGCGTTTGCAGGCGCTGCATCACGACATTACCGTAGTGACCCGCAGCCCGGAGAAAGCGCGCCAGGTGCTGGGCGCGGGAGTCGATATCTGGAAAGGGCTGGCCGATCGGCAGAATCTGGACGGCTTCGACGCCGTCATCAACCTTGCGGGCGAACCCATCGCCGATAAGCGCTGGACCGAAGAGCAGAAACAGCGGTTGTGCAGCAGCCGCTGGAACATCACCGAGAAGCTGGTTGAGCTGATTCGCAACAGCCAGACCCCGCCGTCGGTGCTGATTTCAGGCTCTGCGACGGGCTATTACGGCGATCTCGGCGAAGTGGTGGTGACCGAGGAAGAGCCGCCCCACAACGAGTTCACCCATAAACTCTGCGCCCAGTGGGAGCGTATCGCCTGCGCGGCGCAAAGCGATAATACCCGCGTCTGCCTGCTGCGTACCGGCGTGGTGCTTGCGCCGAAAGGCGGCATTCTGGGTAAAATGCTTCCGCCCTTCAGGCTGGGGCTCGGCGGGCCGATCGGCAACGGGCGACAGTACCTGGCCTGGATCCATATCGACGATATGGTGAACGGCATTATCTGGCTGCTGGATAACGATCTGCGCGGGCCGTTTAACATGGTTGCGCCGTATCCGGTGCGAAATGAACAGTTTGCCCACGCGCTGGGGCATGCCCTGCATCGCCCGGCGATATTACGCGTGCCTGCGACGGCAATTCGCCTGTTGATGGGCGAAGCGTCCGTGCTGGTGCTGGGCGGTCAGCGCGCGCTGCCAAAACGGCTGGAAGCGGCGGGGTTTGCGTTTCGCTGGTATGACTTAGAAGAGGCGCTGGGGGATGTGGTACGCTGAATATGTTACAGTGATACGCCATGTTCCGATGAAATGGCGTAACAATGGCAACCATCACCACTCCCCGGCTTCATCTCACCCCTTTCGAACCCTCTGACTGGGCCTTCTTCCGCTCGCTGCGCGAAAACCGCGACATCATGCGCTATATGGCCGCGATTGCGCCTGAGAAAGAGACCCGACGCGTGTTTGCCGCACGCCTGATGGCGGAGCATGTCTTCGTGATCCGCTTTCTGAATGAAGATACGCCACTCGGCGATATCGGCCTGCAAATCAGCCCTGAGAATCGTGAAGAGGCGGACATTGGCTACACGGTTGTGCCTGCCGCGCAGGGAAAAGGCATCGCCAGCGAGGCGCTGCGCGCGGTATGTGACTACGCGTTTAACCAGACCGGCGTGAAGGCGATTAACGCGTACGTGCTGGCAGACAACGGCGGGTCTGTGCGGGTGCTTGAGAAAGCCGGGTTTGTGCGCACGCAGGTGCTTGAAAAGGCGTATGAGATTGACGGCGTGCGGTATGACGACTGGGTGTATCGCCTGGAGTGTGGTGCGGCCTGAATGCCGTGCGGCACTGCGTTTGCCCGGCCTGGGGTTTTGTAGGCCCGGTAAGCGAAGCGTCACCGGGCGATTGGGCTGCACTGCGGGCTGATGCCCTCTTTATTTCAGAGATCCTTTAAGGAACTGCTGCAAACGCGGGCTCTGCGGGTTTGCCAGCACCTCGTCAGGGTGCCCCTGCTCTTCAATTTTCCCCTGATGCAGGAAAATCACGTGGTTCGAGACGTTACGGGCGAAGCCCATCTCGTGCGTCACCACCACCATCGTTTTGCCCTCTTCGGCCAGCTTCTGCATGATGCGCAGCACTTCGCCGACGAGTTCCGGGTCCAGCGCGGAGGTCGGTTCGTCGAACAGCAGCACTTCAGGCTCCATCGCCAGCGCGCGGGCGATGGAGACACGCTGCTGCTGGCCGCCGGAAAGGTGTACCGGATACTTCATCTGCTGGCGCTCGTCGATACCCACTTTCGCCAGGTATTTCACCGCGCGTTCCCGGGCTTCCTGCTTGCTTAAGCCGAGCACCTGAACCGGCGCTTCCATCACGTTCTCCAGCACCGTCATGTGGCTCCAGAGGTTGAAATGCTGGAACACCATCGTCAGGCGCGTACGCAGCAGGCGCAGCTGATGCTTATCCGCCACCTTCAGCTGGCCGTCTTTGTCACGCACCAGGTTGATGTTCTGCCCGCTCACCACAATCGAGCCTTCGCTCGGCTTTTCGAGGAAGTTAATGCAGCGCAGGAAGGTACTTTTACCCGAGCCGGATGAACCGATGATACTGATCACGTCGCCCGCGTTAGCCTGCAGCGACACCCCTTTCAGCACTTCATGTTCGCCGTAGCGTTTGTGCAAATCAATAACGTTTAATTTGTTCTCAGCCATCATCTTTCTCAGTGCGTCGAAGAAGGTTTTATATGCTGCAACCAGCGTTTTTCAGCCTTACGGAACAGGCTAATCAGAACATAAGAGATAATTAAATAGAGCACCGCCGCAATGCCAAACGCGGTAAAAGGCTGATAGGTCGCGGAGTTGATATCGCGCGCGATTTTGAGCAGGTCCGGCACCGTGGCGGTAAAGGCGAGCGCGGTGGAGTGCAGCATCAAAATCACTTCGTTGCTGTAGGCCGGTAGCGCAATGCGCAGCGCCGACGGCAGAATAATGCAGCGGTAAAGCTTCACCGACGAGAAGCCGTACGCGCGCGCCGCCTCGATCTCACCGTGCGGCACGGAACGAATGGCCCCGGCGAAAATCTCGGTGGTATAGGCGCAGGTGTTGAGCGTTAGCGCCAGCACCGTACAATTCAGGCCACTGCGGAAGAACGCATTCAGCATTTCCGTGCCTTTTACGATCTCCAGCGTATACATCCCCGAATAGAACACCAGCAGCTGCACGTACAGCGGCGTGCCGCGAAACACATAGGTAAACAGCCAAATCGGGAACTGAATAAATTTATTGTTCGACACGCGACCGATGGCGAGAAACACCGCCAGAATGCCACCCATCACCACGGAAGAAATCAGCAGCCAGAGCGTGATCGCCACGCCGGTAAAGCGGTAGCCATCCGTCCACAGCAGGGATTTCCAGTATTCCTGAATAATCTCAATCACAGGTCAGCCCTCTTCACACCCACGGAGTAGCGACGCTCGAGCAGAAGCAGCACACCATTGGAGACGGTCGTAAAGACCAGATAGATCGCGCCGCAGACCACCGCAAAGTAGAATGGCTCCCAGGTGCTCTTGCCCGCCAGCTGAGTCGCTTTCACGACGTCTTCCAGACCGAGCAGCGAGACCAGCGCCGTCGCTTTGAGGATAACCTGCCAGTTATTACCGATGCCCGGCAGCGCATAGCGCATCATGGCCGGGAACATAATCCGGCGAAACGTTTGTGAAGAGGTAAAACCAAATGCGGTTGCCGCTTCAATGTGTCCTCTGGGAACCGCCATATAAGCGCCACGGAAGGTTTCCGTGAAGTAGGCACCGTAGATAAAACCGAGGGTGATAATACCGGCCACCATCGGGTCGATATCAATTTGTCCCATGCCCATCGCATCCGTCACGCTGTTCAGGGCAATCTGCAGGCCGTAAAAAATAAGCAGCATCAGCACCAGATCGGGTACGCCGCGAATGAGCGTGGTATAGCCTTCGAAAATGAGCGCCAGCGGTTTGTTAGCCGAAAGCTTCGCCCCTGCGCCCGCCAGACCTATCAGCACCGCCAGCACCACGGAGCTGATAGCCAGCTCAAGGGTGACAAGCGCGCCCTGTAAAATAACGCCAGAAAATCCGTACAGCATACCGCGAGCCCTGTCGTATCGTGAGTGGTAAACCGTGTCTTATCCCCTCCCCCAGCGGGAGGGGCCGCACGTTATTTGACGGAGCGATTAGCCGCCGTATACATTGAAATCGAAGTACTTTTTCGCCAGCTTGTCGTAGGTGCCGTCAGCGCGCATTTCAGCAAACGCTTTGTTCAGCGCCTCACGCAGTTCGTTGTCTTCCTTACGCAGGCCCATACCGGTGCCCACGCCAAAGAGCTTCTCATCCTTAATGGACGGACCGCCGAACTTGTAATCTTTGCCTACCGGCTGCTTCAGGAAACCTTCGCTTGCCGCGACTTCATCCTGGAATGCCGCATCAATACGGCCTGCCGTCAGGTCTGCGTAAATATTTTCCTGGCCCTGATAGGAGACGATTTCGATCCCCTTCGGCGCCCAGTGTTCGTTACCGTAAGTTTCCTGCGTGGTGCCCTGCAGCACGCCCACGCGTTTCCCCTTCAGCGACTCGAGGGTCGGTTGAATGTCAGAAGACTTAGCCACTACCAGACGTGAATCGGCCGCATAGAGCTTGTCGGTGAAGGCAATCTCCTGCTGACGTTTCTCGGTGATGGAAAGCGAGGACATAATCACGTCTATTTTTTTTGCTTTCAGTGAAGGGATCAGCGCATCCAGCGGGTTCTCTACATAAGTACACTGTGCTTTGATGCGTTTGCACAGCTCATTGGCCAGATCGATGTCAAAACCCACCAGTTCACCCTTTGAATTCTTCGATTCAAACGGCGCGTAGGTGGGATCGGTGCCAATACGAATTTTCTGCGGAATGGCTGCGAAGGCCGCGGTGGCGCTGGAAAAGGCCAGTACCAGAGATAATGACAACACGAGTTTTTTCATATTTGTCCTCAACAAACTGTCTTCATACGTTTTTTTTACGACGACGGGGTGGGGTTAATGTGCCATTAATCCACGCTGTCAGGCAAAGAATAATGCCTTTCAGACGGGAATTTTTGCATTATAAATGCTTAAGTATGCACGTAGTGACCCAATATGGTGCACAAATTGCACCACATTGAATCATCCACACCCGCGACGCACCACGCTGGTGCGTTAGTCACCGTAGACGTTGAAGTCGAAGTATTTCTTCGCCAGTTTGTCGTAGGTACCGTCTTTGCGCAGCTCCGTGAATGCTTTGTCAAAGGCGGCTTTCAGCTCTTTATCGTCCTTACGCAGGCCGATGCCGGTGCCGTCACCAAAGTATTTTTTGTCTTTCACGGACGGGCCCGCAAAGGCGTAATCTTTACCGGCCGGCTGCTTCAGGAAGCCTTCGCTCGCCGCGACTTCATCCTGGAACGCGGCATCCAGACGGCCTGCCGCCAGGTCAGAGTAGATCAGATCCTGGTTCTGGTAAGCCACCACGTCGACGCCCTTCTCGCGCCAGTTGGCATTCGCGTAACCTTCCTGGGTCGAGCCCTGGAGCACGCCCACATGCTTGCCTTTCAGCGAGTCGATGGTCGGCTGGATCGGGGAACCTTTCGCGGCAATCAGACGCGAATCCGCAGCGTAGAGCTTGTCAGAGAAGGCAATCTCCTGCTGGCGTTTTTCGGTGATGGAGAGAGAAGAGATAATGGCGTCGATTTTCTTTGCCTTCAGCGACGGGATTAACGCGTCGAAGTCGCTGCCCACCCATGTGCATTTCACTTCCATACGTTTGCACATTTCATTTCCCAGATCGATATCAAACCCCACGAAATCGCCTTTCGCATCCTTGGAAGAGAATGGCGCGTAGGTTGCGTCTGTACCGATACGAACCGTCTGTGGAAGCGCTGCGTAGCTACCTGCCGCCGCACTTAGCCCCACCAGCAAAGACAGAGCCAGAACCGTCTTCTTCATACATTTACCCTCAAGTACCGTGATTTTATTATGTATTGTGTTGTGTGTTGTGTTGCAGGCTTCTCTTGCAGGTCTTATGCCACATTGCCGTCTGGTCAAAACTTCGACGTTAAATATGTTAATAAAACGTTGCGATATTGCCTTAATGGTGAAAGATAGCAGGTCTGCCGAACGAACCGGAAAGAGAAAAAGGGAAAAAGCGAATTAAATGTCGAGGATATGATCGCCGTTGCATAATTGCCCTGAAACAGGGCAACGTCTTTTTTCATGCACAGCATTTGTGCACAGAATCAGGCTCCCTGCCAGCGGGTGAAGAGGTCTTCGGGCAGGTCGATGTCAAACTGATCCAGCACGCGATTGACGGTCTGATTAATCACATCGTCCAGCGACTGCGGCCGGTGATAGAACGCCGGCACCGGCGGCATGATCACCGCGCCCAGCTCGGCGGCCTGGGTCATGAGGCGCAGATGGCCCAGGTGCAGCGGCGTTTCCCGCACGCAGAGCACCAGCGGGCGGCGCTCCTTCAGCACCACGTCCGCCGCGCGCGTTACCAGCGTGTCGGTATAGCTGTTCACAATCCCGGAGAGCGTTTTGATTGAACAGGGCAGGATCACCATACCGGCGGTTTTAAACGAGCCTGAGGAGATGCTGGCGGCGATATCGCGGGCATCGTGAACCACGTCCGCCATCGCCTGGACATCGCGCAGGGAGAGATCCGTTTCAAGGGAGAGGGTTTGCCGCGCCGCCTGGCTCATCACCAGATGCATTTCCACTTCTGCCACGTTACGCAAAACCTGTAGCAGGCGTACGCCGTAAATCGCGCCGCTGGCACCGCTGATGCCTATTATGAGTCGTTTCATGATTTCGCCCTTGCTGAATTCTGGGCTGACTGTGCAGGATTTTGCGGGGAGTTGCAAGTGAGGGCGAGCGCCCTCACCTGCGGAGAGATTAACCTTCGTTGTGCATCTCTAAGCTTTCGAGATCGTTTTGCAGCTGAACGGCTTTCGCATCGTCGTTGCGCAGCGAATCAAGGTAGTCGAGGTACTGCTGGTCAACGTCTTTCGTCACGTAGACGCCATTGAACACGGAGCATTCGAACTGCTGAATCTCCGGATTCTCGGCGCGCACCGCGTCGATGAGATCGTTCAGATCCTGGAAAATAAGGCCGTCGGCACCGATAATCTGGCGAATCTCATCCACTTCACGGCCGTGAGCAATCAGCTCGTTGGCGGTTGGCATATCAATGCCGTACACGTTCGGGAAGCGAATCTCCGGCGCGGCAGACGCCAGGTAGACTTTCTTCGCACCCGCTTCGCGCGCCATCTCGATAATCTGCTCAGAGGTGGTGCCGCGAACGATGGAGTCATCCACCAGCAGAACGTTCTTGTCGCGGAATTCCGCGCGGTTGGCGTTCAGCTTGCGGCGCACGGACTTACGGCGCAGGTGCTGGCCCGGCATGATAAACGTGCGGCCAACGTAGCGGTTCTTCACGAAGCCCTGACGGTACGGCTTGTCCAGAATGCGGGCGATCTCCAGGGCGATATCGCAGGAGGTTTCCGGGATAGGAATCACCACGTCGATGTCGAGATCGTCCCACTCGCGGGCAATCTTCTCGCCAAGCTTCGTGCCCATATTGACGCGCGCGCTGTAGACGGAGATCTTGTCGATGAACGAATCCGGACGGGCAAAATAGACGTATTCAAACAGGCACGGGTTGCTGACCGGGTTGTCGGCACACTGACGGGTGAACAGCTGGCCCTTCTCGGTGATATACACCGCTTCGCCCGGCGCAACGTCGCGCAGGAATTCGAAGCCCAGGGTATCCAGCGCCACGCTCTCAGAGGCAACCATATATTCGGTACGGCCATCGCCGAGGTCGCGCTTGCCCAGCACCAGCGGACGAATGCCGTTTGGATCGCGGAAGGCGACCATGCCGTGACCGATGATCATCGCCACGCAGGCGTACGCACCGCGGATCTGGCGGTTGGTCGCGGCAATGGCAGCGAAGATATTGTCTGCTTCCAGCGGGTAGTGACGGAAGTTATCCAGCTCGCTGGCGAACACATTGAGCAGGATTTCTGAATCAGAGGTGGTGTTAATGTGGCGACGTTTCTCTTCGAACAGCTTCTTACGCAGCTCATGAGCGTTGGTCAGGTTGCCGTTATGGGCAAGCGTGATGCCATACGGTGAGTTGACGTAGAAAGGCTGTGCCTCAGAGGCGCTGGAACTGCCAGCAGTAGGATAACGAACGTGACCGATCCCCATATTACCTTGCAGACGCTGCATATGGCGGGCTTCAAACACATCGTTTACCAGGCCATTGGCCTTACGTAAACGGAAGCAGTTGTTTGCATCAATGGTGATGATACCCGCAGCATCCTGCCCACGGTGCTGAAGCACCGTTAACGCGTCATAAATCGACTGGTTTACCGGCATGAAACCGGCGATACCGACAATACCGCACATTCGTCTTTTCCTCGTTAAGCCACATCTCAGGGTTTATGCCCTGGGCAAAAAACTCGACGAGCTTTGCAGATAGTCAAAGAACCATCTGATGATGAAGCTGAACTCTGGAATGAGCTGCGATTTTTGCCAGTCTTCGCTTTTGGAGAACCCGGTGAAGGTATCCAGGAAGAACAGGATCGCGGCCACAATCAGCACGCCTCGTAATGCCCCGAAACAGATCCCGAGTACCCTGTCCGTTCCTGACAGACCGGTTTTCTCGACCAGCTGACCTATCACATAATTCACGATAGCGCCAACAATCAGCGTCGCGATAAACAGCACCGCGATGGCGATTCCATTTCGGACCAGTTCATCTTCAAAGCCCGTGAACCAGACAGACAGGTAAGTGTAGTAATGACTGGCAACAAAGAAAGCACAACCCCAGGTTACCAGCGATAACGCTTCACGAACAAAGCCACGGATCAGGCTAACCAGACAGGAAAAACCAATCACCGCAATGATGGCGTAATCAATCCAGACCATATGTGTCCCACGATTAAACGCCCTGTCATCCAGTTCGGGGCGAATTCTAACAGAAAAAGAAAACGTTTGCGTAGGGATTTCCTTCCCGCGCGTAAATAAAAAAGGCGCTGAAAAAATGTTCAACGCCGTGGCTTATCGCCTCTCTCTAAAGGAGCAGGTCGTACTTAGTTCGCGCTGTAGCTCATCACCACACCACTCAGCCCGGAGATCTGCTTCAGCTCGCCCAGCGACCCTTTCAGCTTGTCTTTCGACGCCTCCGGCCCCACGAGGATACGGGTAATTTTACCCTGTACCGGCGTGGAAGGTGAAGTGTAAACGCGATAGCCCGCGCTGCGCAGTTTACCCACAACCTCGTTGACTTTATCGGCGTTTTTCAGCGCCCCCAGCTGCACAACGTAGGCTTTGCCGGTCGGCGCTGCGTCTTGCTTCGCAGGTGGTGGAGTTTCAGACGCTGCAGCCAGCTGCTCTGCTGCTTTATCTCGCTGTTGCTGAGGCTTCGGCTGCGGTTTCTCTACCGGCTTCGGTTTTTCAACAGGCTTAGGCTTCTCTACCGGTACCGGATCGATCTCGATGTTGTTATTCGCCGCCAGACGCGACGGGTCGAGTGACGGTGCAGCGGCATCGCCCGCGCGAACTTCTTCCGCCGCCCCTTCAGGCGGCTGAGCAGGCAGCGCCTGGGTCGCCGCAGGCAGCATATCCGGCTCATCGCGGTCGCCCGGCTTCGGCACCAGCGGAATGGCTGCAAACTCGTCCTGATAATGTTTTTTCTGCCCGTCGAGCAGCCCGGGAAGAATAATCACCCCGAGCGCGACCAGCACAATGGTTCCTGTTAAACGGTTCTGAAACTTACTCGCCACCGGTTCTCCCCGCGTCCATCACTTCCATGACATGTGCCACCGTGTGGAAAGAGCCACACACCAGCACGGTATCTTCTGGTTTAGCATCCGCCATCGCGGCATGCCAGGCCTGCGCCACGCTACTGTAGATTGCACCTTTGCCGAGATGTTCCATCAACTGCTCAGCAGTCGCACCGCGCGGCCCCTCCAGAGGAGCACAATACCAGCTATCGACCACACTCTCCATGCAGGCCAGCGTGCCGCCGATATCTTTATCATGAAGCATACCGATAACCGCCAGCACGCGCCCGGTTTTTGGTAACGATTTGAGACGTCCTGCGAGATACGCCGCCGCATGCGGGTTGTGCGCCACATCCAGAATCAGACGCGGTGACTCGCTGACTATCTGGAAACGACCCGGCAGCAGCGCATTCTGAATGCCGTCACGGATCGCCTGCTCACTTACAGCTAATCCGCTGGCGCGCAGTGCCGCCAGCGCGGTTGCCGCGTTAGGCTGTGGCACCTGCGGCAGCGGCAGATTCTCCAGCACGCCCTGCGCATCGCTGAAGCGCCAGCCGTTGCCCTGCACCTCATACTGCCAGTCAACGCCTCGGCGCAACAGATGTGCGCCCTTCTCTTTCGCCACGTCGGCAATGGTATGCGGCATGTCCGGCTCGCCCACCACGGCGGGCTTATTCGCCCGGAAAATACCGGCCTTTTCGCGGCCAATGCTTTCACGGTCCGGGCCCAGCCAGTCGGTATGATCCAGCGCGATGCTGGTGACCACCGCCACGTCCGCATCCACCATATTGGTGGCATCCAGACGCCCGCCCAGCCCCACTTCCAGGATCACCACGTCCAGCTGCGCCTGTTTGAACAGCCACAGCGCCGACAGGGTGCCGTATTCAAAATAGGTTAATGAGGTTTCCCCGCGCGCCGCTTCGATAGCCGCGAACGACGCCGTATGGGCAGATTCCGCCAGCTCGGTGTTCTGCACCCGCACGCGCTCGGTATAGCGCACCAGATGCGGTGAGCTGTAAACGCCAACCTTGTACCCCGCCGCCATCAGGACTGACTCCAGTGTGCGGCAGGTCGTCCCTTTACCGTTAGTACCTGCAACGGTGAACACGAACGGAGCCGGTTTCAGCACGTCGAGACGCGCGGCAACCTGGCTTACGCGCTCAAGGCCCATATCGATGGTTTTACTGTGCAGGTTTTCCAGATAAGAAAGCCACGCGGCCAGGGGCGACGTGGCTTGGGGAATGCTTTTATTTTCCATAATGCCCGGTTGTCATTAACAGGTTATAAAGCAAAAGGGCAGCGCCATCTGGCCCTGCCCTTTTCAGTTATCAGGCCTCGGGTTCCTGATCCGGTACCACCACGCCTTCGCGCGGCTCATCCGGGTTAGGCGCTGGCAGATTCATCAGCTTCGCCAGAATGCTGGCCAGTTTCAGGCGCATTTCCGGACGGCGGACGATCATATCGATAGCGCCTTTCTCAATGAGGAACTCACTGCGCTGGAAGCCCGGCGGCAGTTTTTCACGAACGGTCTGCTCGATGACGCGAGGACCGGCAAAGCCGATCAGCGCTTTTGGCTCAGCGATGTTCAGGTCACCCAGCATCGCGAAGCTTGCGGAGACGCCACCCATGGTTGGGTCGGTCAGCACGGAGATGTACGGCAGACCGCGCTCCTGCATTTTCGCCAGCGCTGCAGAGGTTTTCGCCATCTGCATCAGAGACATCAGCGCTTCCTGCATACGCGCACCACCGGAGGCGGAGAAGCAGATCAGCGGGCAGTTGTCTTCCAGCGCCTGCTCTACGGCACGCACGAAACGCGCGCCGACCACGGAGCCCATTGAGCCGCCCATAAAGGAGAACTCAAACGCAGCGGCAACCACCGGCATCTCGTGCAGGGTGCCCTTCATGACGATCAGCGCGTCTTTCTCGCCGGTCTCTTTCTGTGCAGAGGCCAGACGATCTTTGTATTTTTTGGAATCGCGGAACTTCAGCACGTCTTTTGGCTCAAGCTCGCTGCCCAGTTCTACCAGAGAACCTTCGTCCAGCAGGCTATGCAGGCGGTTGCGCGCCGACATACGCATGTGGTGGTCACACTTCGGACACACCTCGAGATTGCGTTCCAGCTCTGCGCGATACAGAACCTGGCCGCAGCTATCACACTTCGTCCATACCCCTTCAGGAATGCTCGCTTTGCGCGTCGGGGTAATGTTGCTTTTAATTCGTTCAATCCAGCTCATTGATAACCTTTCTGCCTGAACCTGGTCGTATGCCAGTTTTGCTATAAGAGGCGAATAATGCCATTTTTGCCTCCAACAGACCATGAATGTTGCACATTAAAACATAACAGCCCGAAACTTTGGATAAAAAAGTGGTCGAACCGCCAGCGTGCATTTACTTCGCTTGCTTTGCTGCCGCGCGTTTGTGACGAATGATTTCGATAACACCCGGCAGAACGGAAAGCACAATAATCGCTACAATCAGTAACTTAAGGTTTTCCTGAACCACTGGCAAGTCGCCAAACAGATAGCCTGCATAGGTAAAGAGCAACACCCAAAGCAGTGCGCCCACCACGTTATACATTGCAAAATGACGATAGGACATATGGCCCATTCCCGCCACAAACGGCGCAAATGTGCGCACAATAGGCACAAAACGCGCAAGGATAATGGTTTTTCCGCCATGACGTTCATAGAAGGCATGGGTCTTGTCTAAATAGCTGCGGCGGAAAATTTTCGAGTCCGGATTACTGAACAACCGCTCACCGAACACTCGGCCAATCGTATAGTTGACCGCATCCCCGACAATCGCGGCAATCACCATCAACACCACCATCAGATGCACGTTCAAATCATTGGTGGGCAGCGCCGACAACGCACCGGCCACAAACAGCAGCGAGTCTCCCGGCAGGAACGGGGTAACGACCAGACCGGTTTCACAGAACAGAATCAGGAACAGAATGGCGTAAACCCAGACGCCGTACTGCGCGACCAGCTCCGCCAGGTGAACATCAATATGCAGAATGAAATCAATCAGAAAACGTATTACGTCCATATTGTCTAAGCCTTAATTGCACCTTTGTTTAGTCCGCTAAAAACAGCGGGCCCATTGGCGGTTTTGGCAGGTCAAACCGATCCGGATAGTCTACCGAGACCAGATAAAGCCCTTCCGCTTTCGCCGTTGCTGCCGCAAGCGTTCTGTCCTTCGCTGCCAGCAGTTCTGCAATCCAGCTCTCCGGCTGGTGTCCGGCGCCCACTTCCATCAGGCTGCCTACAATATTCCGCACCATATGATGTACAAAGGCATTGGCTTTGATATCCACCACCACATACGCGCCATAACGACTGACGTTAATGTGCATGACGTTACGCCACGGCGTACGGGACTGACACTGCACCGCACGAAACGACGTAAAGTCATTTTCACCAATCAGACACTGCGCCGCGCGATGCATACGTTCTGCATCGAGCGGTTCATAAAAATGCGTCACACCCTGGCTTAACACCGCCGGGCGCAGACGCTGGTTGTAGATGACATAGCGATAGCGACGCGCCGTTGCGCTAAAGCGCGCGTGAAAATCATCCGGCACAGCTTTCACCCAACGCACCGCGATGTCACCAGGTAAATTCGCATTTACACCCAGCGTCCAGGCGGCATCCTTACGCACGGCGGTGGTTTCAAAGTGAACCACCTGCCCCGTGCCATGAACACCCGCGTCCGTACGCCCCGCGCACAGGACGTTTATCGGCTCGTTTGCCACTTGAGAGAGCGCTTTCTCCAGCTTTTCCTGAACACTGCGCACCTCATTCTGACGCTGCCAGCCATAATATTTACTGCCATCGTACTCAATACCGAGGGCAATTTTATGAACCGGCTTTTGATCCACTTCGGACATCAGTACAGATACTCCTGCACCAGCTTCTCGGCGATCTTGACCGCCATCAGCGCGCCGCCAAAGCGAACGTTATCGGCAACGGACCAGAACTGAACCTGCTCCGGCATACCGTAGTCGTTACGCACACAGCCAACGGAAAGATGCGCGCTGCCGGTGGCGTCGCCCACCTGGGTCGGGAACTCGCTCTCTTCAGAAAGGACGATATCTTCACCGCGGCCAAACGCGTCGCGCGCTTCCTCTGCCGCCAGCGGGCGCAGGGCTTCAAAACCGACCATCTGCGCGTGGCCGTAGAAGACCGGGGACTGTACGACGCTGGCGGAAATCATCAGCCCCTCGTCCTGCAGAATCTTGCGCGCTTCGTCGACGAGACGACGCTCTTCGCGCACGGAACCTTCACGATCCGGCAGCAGCGGCAGCATGTTGAACGCCAACTGGCGGCCAAAGAAATCATCTTCGTCGATCGGGATGCCATTCAGCAGCTTCGCACTCTGCCCGGCCAGCGCGTCAACGGCCTTTTTACCGTTCGCCGACGCGGACAGCAGACTGGTGACGGTAATGCGCGACAGGCCGCCGTCGTCAATCAGCGGTTTCAGGGCAGTCAACAGCTGGCTGGTCAGGCTGTTCGGTACCGCGATAACGTTACGGTTGCGGTAGTCAGCCAGCACAAACGGATTGACGTCCGGGACCACCAGCGGCACGTCCGGCTCCAGGGAGAACAGACCGCTCAGGTCGATCACCAGACAGCCCGAATTGGTCGCCTCTTCAATATAAGACGCCGTGGCTTCAGCACCTGCGGCAAAAAACGCCAACTGCGCCTGGGTCCAGTCAAACGCGGCCGCATCCTGAACCATCACGGATTTACCGCCAAAGCGCAGATGTTCGCCCGCGCTGTCGGTGCGCGCCAGCGCATAGATATCTCCCACCGGGAACTGACGCTCGGCAAGAGTTTCGAGCAGGGCTTCGCCCACGGCACCCGTGGCACCTAAAATGGCAATGTTCCAGCCTTCAGACATGGTGGTTTACTCCAGAAATAAAAAAGCGTCCCTGTCGGCGTATCCGACAGGGAGCATTAAGAAGACATTAATGCGCCGGGTGATGAACGGCGTTAAAACCCAGTTTCTTGAGCAACGTCGCAGCCGCTGCGTCGTCGCACATCACATACAGGGAAGACCACTCGCGGCGCTCAACGTAGTTCTTGCGCAGCTTATCAAATTCACCCGGGATCCCCGCCACCTTACGCAGCAGCGCATCGTCGCGGCGCACATCATACACCAAATGCACCAGCCTTTTCAGCGTTGCCTGATCGAGCGGGCCATGCAGGGTAATGCGGCCAAATTCAGGCGCGGGGAGTAAAGTATCAAGCGCCACCTGCTGCGGATGGCCGATAAAGGCGCTGTAGGCTTCAAACACCTGCGTCGTGCCGCGCGCTTTGCCTTCAAGCGTATAGCCCGCAATATGCGCGGTGGCAACGTCAACCTTGTTCAGCAGCTCAACGTTGAGATCCGGCTCCGGCTCCCAGACGTCCAGCACCACGCTGAGATCGTGTCCTTCATTCAGACATTTCAGCAGCGCGGCATTATCCACCACCGGGCCACGGCAGGCATTAATCAGAATAGTGCCAGCCTTCAGACGGCGAATCAGCGCCTCGTCCGCCAGATGCAGGGACTTATACGGCCCCTCTTTAAACAGCGGCGTGTGGAACGTCAGCACATCGCACTGTTCAACCAGCTCATCCAGCGCGCGGAAATCCTCGTCGTCACCGTTGTCTTTACGCGGCGGATCGCACAGCAGCGTACGGATACCTAACGCTTCAAGGCGCTTTTGCAGACGTCCGCCGACGTTACCCACGCCGACAATTCCCACGGTGCGGTCTTTCAGCGCAAAACCATCGCGCTCGGCCAGCATCAGCAGCGAGGAGAAAACGTATTCCACGACGGCAATGGCGTTACAGCCCGGCGCGGCGGAAAAACCGATTCCGGCCTGCTTCAGCCACTGATCATCCACATGATCGGTCCCTGCCGTTGCGGTTCCGACAAACTTAATCGCTTTACCGGCAAGCAACGCCTCATTTACTTTGGTCACCGAGCGCACCATCAGCGCGTCTGCGTCATCCAGTTCGTTAACCGGGATCGGGCGACCAGGGACAGCCTTAACGTCGCCGAGGCGGCTAAACAGCTCGCGGGCGTAAGGCATATTTTCATCAACGAGGATTTTCACGTCTGAGTACCTGTTTGAGAGGAAGAAAACCTGCCAAGTGTGCCATAATCTGGCCGCCAGGCATATACGTATGCCGGGTTTACGCTGAGTTTTGACTTTAAGGATTTTTGACGATGCAGCCCATTTCAGGTACGCCGCCACGCCCTCCGGGTGAAGGCCCTGTCACGCCAAACGTTGCCGGTGAACAGCCACTATCCACGCAACAGCGCACCGTGCTGGAGCGACTGATCACGCGCCTGATAGCGCTGACTTCGCAGCAAAACGCGGAAGTCTGGGCCGGGGTAAAGCATGATTTAGGCGTGAGGAACGACGCACCGCTGCAGTCGCGCCATTTCCCTGCCGCCGAGCAAAATCTCAACCAGCGTATTACGACCGCGCAGCAGAACCACACCACGCGTCAGATTGTCACGCAGTTGACCGAGCTGCTGGGCCAGGGAAATAACCGTCAGGCTGTCAGTGACTTTATCCGTCAGCAGTATGGCCAGACCGCCCTGAGCCAGCTGACGCCAGACCAGCTTAAAACCGTGCTGACGCTGTTGCAGAACAATCAGTTGTCTATTCCGCAGCCTCAGGTGCGCCCCTCAACCGAGCGCCCGCTGCAGCCTGCCGAGCACAACACGCTGAACCAGATGGTGACCAAACTGGCCGCCGCCACCGGCGAGTCGACGAAGCTTATCTGGCAATCCATGCTGGAACTGTCCGGCGTGAAGGCGGGCGAGCTGATTCCGGCCAAACAGTTTACCCATCTGGTGACCTGGCTCCAGGCGCGCCAGACGCTCAGCACCCAGAGCGCCCCTACCCTGCATACCGTTCAGGCGGCGCTTAAACAGCCGCTGGAACCGCACGAGTTCGAGGTGATTCGGGATTACGCCCAGCAGAACTGGCAGGCCACGCCGCAAACGGTACTGACCACCGCGCAGGTGCAGGATGTGCTGAATCAGATCTTTGTTCGCCGCGCCGAGCGGGAAGGCGGCGTGCCGGAGGTAAGAAACGTTCAGCCGATCTACAGCCCGCTGTTTGCGCCCGTTGTGGAGACGTTCAGAACGCTCTCTGCCCGCCCGGGATTAATGTTGATTGCATTATTGATTGCGCTGGCGATTTTCTGGCTGGTTGCCTGAGGATTTGCCCGGTGGCGCTACGCATACCGGGCCTACAACGGCTCGAACCGTAGGCCGGGTAAGGCGCAGCCGCCACCCGGCGACAACAGTTAATTTCTGCGAAACGCCACCAGCGTCACCACGATCCCCACCACCGCAGAAACCGCGCCCGCCAGGAAGACGGACGGGTAGCCAAACGAAGTGGCTAACAGACCCGCCAGCGGCCCGGTTACGCCGTATGAGATATCCTGAAACGCCGCATAGCCGCCCAGCGCCGTACCGCGGACCTGCGGCGCCACGCGCTTCACCACCTCAACGCCCAGCGCCGGGAAGATCAGCGAGCAGCCGCAGCCGGTTAACGCCGCACCAAGCAGCGCAACGGAGGCGACCGGCGCCTGCCAGAGCAACACCAGCCCAACGGTTTCAATCACCAGCGACGCCACCGCCACCTTCACGCCGCCAAAGCGATCCGGCATCCAGCCGAACAGGACACGCATCAGGACAAACGCGCCGCCAAAGGCCGTCAGCGTAAAGCCCGCCATTGCCCAGCCGCGGCTCATGAAATAGAGAGAGACGAAGGTGCCAATCACCGCAAACCCCACGCCCTGAAGCGCCAGCCCGAGACCTGGCTGCCAGATTTGCCCCACCACACTCCACAGCGAAGGACGTTCGCCTTTATGGGCGGGCACCTTGCGTACCGAACCGTTAAAAGCCCACGCCAGCAGCGGTAAAACTATGGTGGTTGCTGCCAGTACCGCAAAACCAAACTGGCTGTGGATCAGCAAACCCAGCGGCGCGCCTGCAGCCAGTGCGCCATAAATCGCCATCCCGTTCCATGACATCACTTTGCCGGAGCGCGCAGGCCCCACCAGCCCCATCCCCCAGGTCAGGGTACCGGTCAGCAGCTGGCTTTCACCGAAGCCAAGGATTAAACGGCCCACCACCAGCAGCGCAAATTTATACGCGGCGTCGACCGGCAGGAGAGCGGCCAGCAGCCACGCGCCCCCCGCCAGACCGCAGGCAAACATGCCCTGCAGCGCCGAGCGTTTTGCACCGTGCTGATCGGCCAGCCGTCCTGCGTAGCCGCGGGTTAATACCGTGGCTAAAAACTGAATGCCCACAGCAATGCCGACCATAGTGTTGCCATAGCCGAGTTCCTGATGAACGAACAGTGGGATCACCGGCAGCGGCAGGCCAACGGTCATGTAGGTCAGGAATACCGCAAAGGCGATGCGGAAAAGAGAAAGGTTCCCGGAAGGAGTGCCCTTCTCGGGGGTAACAGCCTTCATGCATAACTCCGTGTTCAGGCATAAAAAAAGGGAGCCTTCCGGCTCCCTTCTATTATACATTCAAACGCTTATGCTTTCAGCTTGCGCATAACCAGCGTGGCGTTGGTGCCGCCGAAGCCGAAGCTGTTGGACATCACGGTGGTCAGCGTCGCTTCCGTTGGTTTGGTCACGATGTTCAGGCCAGCCGCCTGCTCGTCCATCTCGTCGATGTTGATGCTTGGGGCGATAAAGCCGTTTTCCAGCATCAGCAGAGAGTAGATCGCTTCCTGCACGCCCGCCGCACCCAGAGAGTGACCGGTCATGGCTTTGGTGGCAGAAATAGCCGGGCTGTTGTCGCCGAACACTTCGCGGATCGCCCCCAGCTCTTTCACGTCACCTACCGGAGTAGAGGTACCGTGGGAGTTCAGGTAGTCGATTGGGGTATCAACACCGTGCATCGCCATCTTCATGCAGCGCACCGCGCCTTCGCCGGATGGCGCAACCATGTCGGCGCCGTCGGACGTTGCGCCGTAGCCCACGATCTCAGCGTAGATGTGCGCGCCGCGCGCCAGCGCGTGCTCCAGCTCTTCAACCACAACCATACCGCCGCCGCCCGCGATGACGAAACCGTCACGGTGCGCGTCATAGGTACGGGAGGCTTTGTCTGGGGTTTCGTTG
Source organism: Enterobacter cloacae complex sp. P12RS (assembly GCF_014895875.1). Classification (NCBI taxonomy): domain Bacteria; kingdom Pseudomonadati; phylum Pseudomonadota; class Gammaproteobacteria; order Enterobacterales; family Enterobacteriaceae; genus Enterobacter; species Enterobacter cloacae complex sp. P12RS. Next base: position 30,626 of record NZ_JADBQO010000015.1, on the reverse strand, counting down.
TACTTGGTGGACAGTGCGCCCATCGCGTCGAACTCACAGGCCATTTCCCAGCCCAGCTCTTCGCCGCCGCCAGCAAATACGATGTCCTGTTTACCCAGCTGGATCTGCTCAACCGCGTTGCCGATACAGTGTGCGGAAGTCGCACACGCGGAGCTGATGGAGTAGTTCACACCGTGGATTTTGAACGGGGTCGCCAGGCACGCGGAAACCGCAGAACCCATGGCTTTAGTCACCACGTACGGACCTACCGCTTTCAGACCACGCGGGCTGCGCATGGCGTCAGCACCGAATACCTGCGCTTTAGAGGAACCGCCGGAGCCGGCAATCAGGCCCACGCGCGGGTTGTTCTGATAAACCTCTTCGCTCAGGCCGGAATCTTTGATCGCTTCCTGCATGGAGAGATAAGCATAAATAGAGGCATCGTTCATGAAACGAACCACTTTACGGTCAATCAAACCGGTGGTGTCCAGTTTGACGTTACCCCATACGTGGCTACGCATACCTGAATCTTTAAACTCTTCAGAGAAAGTGATCCCGGAGCGTCCTTCACGCAGAGATGCCAGGACTTCCTGCTGGTTATTACCGATGCTGGAAACAATGCCCAGGCCAGTAATCACTGCACGTTTCATTCAATACCTCTGTAAGTCGCACTATAAAAAGTTTCGAGTCGCACAATAGCGTACACTTGTACGCCGAACAAGTCCGATCAGACATTTTCTGCGGAAATTTGCACCGATGGACTCACATCGTTAAGATCGTGCCACTGCCTGTCAGACGAGTAACTTACGTGAAACAAAACGCTATACAACCCGCCAACCTCGAATTCAACGCTGAGGGTACACCTGTTTCCCGAGATTTTGATGACGTCTACTTTTCTAATGATAACGGACTCGAAGAAACCCGCTATGTTTTCTTCGAGGGAAACCAGCTCAGCGCCCGCTTCCCTGCGCACCCGCGCAGTCTGTTCGTTGTTGCGGAAAGCGGCTTCGGAACCGGACTGAATTTTCTGACTCTCTGGCAGGCGTTCGATCGATTTCGCGCTGCACACCCCGAGGCTACGCTACAAAGATTACATTTCATCAGTTTTGAAAAATTTCCGCTTACCGCGCACGATCTGCGGCTCGCCCACCAGCGCTGGCCGGAGCTTGCAGCCTGGGCGGAGCAGCTTCAGGCGCAGTGGCCGCCGCATATCGGCGGCTGCCACCGTCTGATTCTGGACGGCGGACGAGTGACGCTGGATTTATGGCTGGGCGATATTAACGACCTGACCGATACGCTCGACGACGCGATGAACCAGACGGTGGACGCGTGGTTCCTTGACGGCTTTGCGCCCGCCAAGAACCCGGACATGTGGAGCCAGCATCTGTTTAGCGCGATGGCCCGGCTGGCGCGTCCCGGTGCAACGCTCGCCACCTTTACCTCGGCCGGCTTTGTTCGCCGCGGCCTGCAGGACGCGGGCTTTACCATGCAGAAGACCAAAGGCTTTGGCCGCAAGCGCGACATGCTGGTCGGCACGATGGAACGGGCGCTGGACATTCCCGCTCGTGCTCCCTGGTTTGCGCGCAGCGCCAGCGCATCGCGCGAAGTGGCGATCGTTGGCGGAGGGATCGCCAGCGCCCTGCTCTCTCTCGCGCTGCTGCACCGGGGCTGGCAGGTGACGCTCTACTGCGCTGACGAGGCACCAGCCAGCGGCGCGTCCGGCAACCGCCAGGGCGCGCTTTACCCGCTTTTAAGCTCGCACGATCCGGCCCTGTTCCAGTTTTTCCCCGCGGCCTTTACCTTCGCCCGTCGCCTGTACGACGCGCTGCCAGTGGCATTCGACCACGACTGGTGTGGCGTGACGCAGCTCGGCTGGGATGAAAAGAGCCAGCAAAAAACCGCCCAGATGCTGTCGCTGGGTCTGCCGGAGGAGATTGCCCGCGCGGTCAGTGCGCAAGAGGTGGCAGACACCGCGGGCGTGGAAGCCGGCTGTGGCGGCATTCAATATCCGCTCGGCGGCTGGCTGTGCCCGGCTGAACTGACCGCGGCGGCGATTAGCCTGGCGCAGTCACGCGGGCTGAGGGTGCATTATTCTCATAAGGTTGAATCGCTTAGCCGGTCAGAACGGTGGACTCTGCATTTTGCTGATGGCAAAGCGGCACACCATGCCAGCGTTGTGCTGGCAAACGGACATAACATCAGCCAGTTTATCCAGACCGAGACGTTGCCGGTTTATCCGGTCGGCGGCCAGGTAAGCCATATCCCAACCGCGCCCGAACTGAGCAAGCTGCGCCAGGTGCTGTGCTATGACGGCTATCTGACGCCACAAAATCCGTCTAACGGACATCACTGCATCGGCGCCAGCTACCATCGTGGCGAAGCGGATATGCGCTACAGCGAAGCGGATCAGCAGCAAAACCGCCAGCGCCTGATTGACTGCTTCCCGGACGCGGCGTGGGCGAAAGAGGTTGACGTGAGCGAGGGCGAAGCGCGCTGCGGCGTGCGCTGCGCGACCCGCGATCATCTGCCGATGGCGGGAAACGTGCCGGACTATGAAGCCACGCTTGAACTCTATCAGGATCTGGCAGAAAACAAGGAAACGGCGGTAAGTGCCCCGGTTTATCCGGAACTGTTCATGCTGGGCGGATTAGGATCGCGAGGATTGTGCTCCGCGCCGCTGCTGGCTGAAACGTTAGCCGCGCAAATGAGTAATGAGCCTGTTCCGCTGGACAGAACCACGCTTGCGGGGCTGAACCCGAATCGACTGTGGGTACGGAAACTGCTGAAGGGGAAAATGGTTAAGTAGGGTGCGGTCTGGTGCCCTCACCCCGGCCCTCTCCCACAGGGAGAGGGAGATGACGCATTTACTTAGCGTTTAGCCTGCTGGAATAAATTGTCCCACATCCCCAGCACCAGAGACTGGTCGCGCGGAGAGAGCTCCCCGGCCAGAATGGCTTTTTCCAGGCTGCGCGTGACTTCAGCGTGAACGGCGTCGGCAGAGTGATCGTCACCTGCCTCCAGCTCGGCTACCGCCAGCGTCAGGTGACCACGCAGATAACCGCTGGCGAACAGCTCATCATCACTGGCGTGTTCCACCATGTCATCAATTAACGCCAGAATGCGTGATTCAAATTCTGCGATCATCTTCTTTCCTCTGTTAAAGATCTTCCGGCCAAGGGAAGCATTCCGCCGTGATCTCCGGCGTGTGGTAATAATTCTGTAAAGCCTCGATCAGGCGCGCCGGACGTTCCGGGATGCCTTTCTCAAGATACTCCATCACCTGCGCATGCACGCGGCGCTGGAAGACGATACGGTCTGGCTCAAAGTCACCTTCAAGGTTGTCACAGCTCACGTTGAACGGGAAACCCGCCGCCACGCAGAACAGCCATTCCAGCGCCTGCGGCTTCACTTCCACGTCTTCAAACTGGCCCTGGGTGGCGGCGTCGCGCCCGTCCGGACAGTACCAGTAACCGAAGTCCACCAGCTCGCGACGCGCTTTCCCCGCGATGCACCAGTGCGAGATCTCGTGCAAACCGCTGGCGTAAAAGCCGTGGGCAAAGACGATGCGGTTGTACGGAACCTCTGCATCAGCAGGAAGATAGATCGGTTCGTCGTCGCCTTTAATCAGACGGGTATTAAAATCATCAGCAAAACAGCTATCGAAGATCTCAATCAGCTGTTCGTATTTATGCGTACTGTTCATTAGTTCATCCCCAACCAGGTGAGGATCTCCTGTCCATGGCTGTCATAAAGAAGTTTGGCGCTCATCACCGCCGAGACGACAACAATCATCGGGCGGATCAGTTTTTGCCCTTTGCTTAATACCAGACGCGAGCCTGCGCGCGCGCCCAAAAACTGCCCTGCCATCATCACAAACCCGGTTGCCCAGATAACCTTGCCGCCAATGATAAACAGCAGCAGGCCGCCGACGTTCGAGGTCGCATTCAGCACCTTGGCGTGGGCGGTGGATTTGGCGAGGTTAAAGCCGGCCAGCGTCACGAACGCCAGCGCGTAAAACGAGCCTGCCCCCGGGCCAAAGAAGCCGTCGTAAAAGCCGACGCAGCCACCGGCAATCAGCGCAAACGGCAGGCCGTGCAGCCGCCGCGCCCGGTCTTCCTCACCGAGCTTAGGCATCAGCAGGAAATAGAGACCGATGCAGATAACCAGAACCGGCAGGATCTGGCGCAAAATATCCGACTGCACGTGCTGCACCAGCAGCGCGCCCGACGTTGAGCCGATAAAGGTCATCAGGATATTGAGCTTCTGGTCGGCGAGATTCACCACCTTGCGGCGGATAAAATAGAGCGACGCCGAAAGCGAGCCGCCGCAGGCCTGCAGCTTATTGGTGGCAAGCGCCTGCGCCGGGCTCATGCCTGCCGCCAGCAGCGCGGGCACGGTTAACAGCCCGCCGCCGCCCGCAAGGGCATCGATAAAACCGGCCAGCATGGCCACGAAGAACAGCACCACCAGCAGCAGCGGTGACACCATAAACAGATCGACGAAATTATCCATTAAAGTACATGCTCATCCAGTAGCGCCTGGCAGGAAGGCGGCAACGGAGGCGGTGTCTTCTTCTCAGGCTTAGAGGTTCCAGGTTTTGCCGGCTCAAACCAGCTTTGCAGTTCGTAACCACAGCCATCGCCTGGCGGCGGTAGCGGCTGATCTTCACATTCCAGGCTGTTCGCCGGGCAGCGCAGACGCACGTGCATATGCGCCCGGTGCTGGAACCACGGGCGCACTTTGCGCAGCCAGTCGCGATCCGTCCCCGCATCCAGGCAAAGCTGCTGCTTGATCGCCGGGTTGACGAAAATCCGCGTGACGTCGTTATCTTCCGCCGCCAGCTTGATCATACTGGAAACCTCCCGCGTCCACAGCGAGGGCACCACGCTTTTGCCGTCGCGCGACACCAGATCCAGCGCCTGCGGCTTCAGCAGCTGCGCAGACGTCCAGCGCGTTTTCGGCAGCTGCAGGAAGATGTCGACATCCAGTCCGGTCTGGTGGCTGGCGTGCCCGCCGTTAAAGCGGCCACCGGCAGGCATCCCCATATCGCCAATCAGCATTGTCCCCAGCCCCAGGTTATGCACCTGGTTCCCCAGTCGCTGAATGAACAGCACCAGATCAGGGTGGCCGAAGTAACGACGCTGGTCGGTACGCATCACCTGATAGGTATCTGATTGCAGCGGCAGCTCCTGCGCGCCCACGATACAGCCGTTAGAGAAGGCGCCGATGGACTGCGCGCTTCCCGCCACCGGATGGGTGATTTTTTGCCACGGCGTGGCGGCCAGACTGGCTCCACTGGCCAGCAGCGCCAGCAGAGCAATTGCGGTTTTTTTCATGTTTACCAGCGTGGAATGGTGGTCGTCACGTCCGCGTTCTGCGCGCGCTGGCGCAGGAAGTGATCCATCAGCACGATCGCCAGCATCGCTTCCGCGATCGGCACCGCGCGGATCCCCACGCACGGATCGTGACGACCTTTGGTGATCATCTCAACTTCTTCGCCTGAGCGGTTAATCGTGTGGCCCGGCACGGTGATGCTTGAGGTCGGCTTCAGCGCGATGTTGGCAATAATCTGCTGTCCACTGCTGATACCGCCGAGAATGCCGCCCGCATGGTTGCTCTGGAAGCCCGCTTTCGTGATTTCGTCGCGGTTCTGGCTGCCGCGAAGCGCCACCACGTCGAAGCCGTCGCCAATCTCGACGCCCTTCACCGCGTTGATGCTCATCAGCGCGTGGGCGATATCGGCGTCGAGACGGTCAAATACCGGCTCGCCCCAGCCAGCCGGGACGCCATCTGCCACCACGGTGACTTTCGCGCCAATGGAGTCGCCCTCTTTTTTCAGGCCGCGCATTAGTTCGTCCAGGGCGTCAAGCTTATCCGCATCGGCGCAGAAGAACGGGTTTTGTTCGACCTGATCCCAGTCTTTGATCGCCAGCGGAATGTCGCCCATCTGGGTCAGACAGCCGCGAATGACGATGCCAAATTTCTGCTGCAAATACTTTTTAGCAATCGCGCCAGCGGCCACGCGCATCGCGGTTTCACGCGCGGAAGAGCGTCCGCCGCCACGATAGTCGCGAAAGCCGTACTTTTGCTCGTAGGTGTAGTCGGCATGGCCCGGGCGGAACACGTCCTTGATAGCACCGTAGTCCTGAGAGCGCTGATCGGTGTTTTCAATCAGCAGACCAATGCTGGTGCCGGTGGTGCGGCCTTCAAAAACGCCGGAGAGAATTTTGACCTGGTCCGGCTCGCGACGCTGCGTGGTGTAGCGAGAGGTGCCCGGACGACGGCGGTCAAGGTCGTGCTGTAAATCTGCTTCGGTCAGTTCGATGCCTGGCGGTACGCCATCAACGATACAGCCCAGCGCCAGCCCGTGCGACTCGCCAAAGGTGGTCACGCGGAATAACTGTCCAATACTGTTTCCTGCCATCACGGCTCCGATGTTGTTGTTTGTGTTTGAGCGTTGTGAAACGGGCCGAAGCCCGCTGGATTAATCTTTATAGATGCTGAAATGTTCGCGCGCGTCGAGCAACTGCGCTTTGGTCAGCATAAAGACGCCGTCACCGCCGTTGTCGAACTCAAGCCAGGTGAACGGCACATCCGGGTACTGCTCTATCAGATGTACCATGCTGTTGCCCACTTCACAAATCAGAACGCCGTCATCGGTCAGGTAATCCGGCGCGCAGGCCAGAATGCGGCGGGTCAGCTTCAGGCCGTCCGAGCCTGACGCCAGGCCCAGCTCCGGCTCGTGACGATATTCGTTCGGCAGATCGGACATGTCTTCTGCATCGACGTACGGCGGGTTAGTGACGATCAGATCGTACTGCAGCGTCGGCAGGTCGCGGAACAGATCAGAGCGGATTGGCGTGACGTGATGGATCAGGCCGTGCTCTTCGATGTTGTGTTCGGTCACGGCCAGCGCGTCGGTGGAGATATCGACGGCGTCCACTTCCGCTTCAGGGAAAGCGTAGGCGCAGGCAATAGCGATGCAGCCGCTGCCGGTGCACATATCGAGAATGTGCTGCGGCTGATGGTTAATCAGGCCTTCAAAGTGATTGTTGATCAGCTCACCAATCGGCGAGCGCGGTACCAGCACGCGTTCATCGACGTAAAACTCGTGGCCGCAGAACCAGGCTTTGTTGGTCAGATAGGCGACCGGAATGCGCTCGTTTACGCGACGGATCACGCGCTCAACGATGCGGTGTTTTTCGCTGGAGGTCAGGCGCGCGGTGCGCATGTCTTCCGGAATGTCCAGCGGCAGGTAAAGAGACGGCAGCACCAGCTGAACGGCCTCGTCCCACGGGTTATCGGTACCGTGACCGTACCAGATATTAGCGGCGCTGAAGCGGCTAACCGACCAGCGCAACATGTCCTGTATGGTATGCAGCTCGTTTACTGCTTCATCGACAAATATTTTATCCACTCTTTCCTCCAGGGCATGCTCGCATAATTTTCGGCGGCTAGTTTGCCATGAAGACGGCGATAAATCAGCAATGACGCGTACCGCTTGAGGTTAAAAAATGCGTTTAGTCGGGTACACTATCGGAAATACGAGATGAGAATGACGAATGAAAAAGAAAACATCGCTCAGCGAGGAGGATCAGGCTCTCTTCCGCCAGCTGATGACCGGGACGCGTAAAATCGCGCAGGACACGATTGTCCACCGTCCGCAGCGTAAAAAAATCAGCGAAGTTCCGGTCAAACGGCTGCTCCAGGAGCAGGCGGATAACAGCCACTATTTTTCAGATGAATTTCAGCCGCTGCTCAATACGCAAGGGGCTGTGAAGTACGTGCGCGAAGACGTCAGCCATTTTGAGCTGAAAAAGTTACGACGCGGAGATTATTCGCCGGAGCTGTTTCTCGATCTGCACGGCTTAACGCAGATGCAGGCGAAACAGGAGCTGGGGGCGTTGATTGCCGCCTGTCGCCGCGAACACGTTTTTTGCGCCTGCGTGATGCACGGCCACGGTAAGCACATTCTGAAGCAACAGACGCCGCTGTGGCTGGCTCAGCACCCGCACGTGATGGCGTTTCATCAGGCACCGAAAGAGTACGGCGGCGATGCCGCATTGCTGGTGTTGATTGAAGTTGAGGAGTGGCAGCCGCCAGAGTTGCCCTGACAGAAGGGCGGGAAACACGTAGTACCCCGCCCTGTCACACGTCACGTCAGATGGCTTTTGCCATCTTCAGGTTGCACGGGCTCATTTGCCAGTTGAAGACCCCTTTGCCGGTTTCGTCGAGAGTGACGTTGGCAATGGCGGAAGTGGTGAACATTGGCGGCGTTTCGCCCGGGCACAGCTCAGATACCAGATAGCCGACCAGCGGCAGGTGGGAAATGACCAGTGCGGAAGCGACACCTTCATTGCACAGCGCCTGAAGGTAAGCGCTGACAAGACCGACATCGCCGCATGGCGTCAGCTCAGGGAGAACGTCCACGCTGGATGGCAGGTTCATACACTCCCCTACCACGTCCAGCGTCTGTTCTGCACGCAGGAACGGACTCACCAGAACACGTTCAATGTCCACTTTTTGACCTTTAAGCCACGTCGCCATTTGACGGGATTCGTCACAGCCACAGACGGTTAAAGGACGTACTGAGTCACTGGCGGCATCGAGTGCCGCGTCGCCGTGACGCATGATAAAAACTTGCATATTGCACCGCTTTTGTTAACCAGAATCACCGGCGTTAACTACCCACGATTAATGCTCTGAGGTAGAAAACCCGATGGCCGGGCATTGTGCCTGATCCATTCGGTGAATGAAACGCTGTTTTTTACCTCAATGGCGTAAGTATAGTCAATCTCTGTTTACAAAATCGCCAGAACAGGTTCATTCACCTCAGGATTTACCCTTCTTTGACTTCAGTTTACGAAATCAGTTTCCCTTGCAGGCCAGAATGTCTGGCCCCGCTCCGCCATCTGCAATAATTCGTCACACGGTGTAAACCGCGGACCGTATTGCGAGGCCAGACGTTGCAAAATGACAACCACTTCACCCGCACCGAGCGTATCCATGTAACGGAACGGGCCGCCAAGGAACGGCGGGAAACCAATACCAAATACCGCGCCGATGTCGCCATCGCGTGCGCTCTTGATCACCTGTTCACCAAAGCAGCGCGCCGCTTCATTGAGCATCATCATGACGCAACGTTCTGCGCACTGAACGGCAGACAGTCTTCCCTGACCGGTGGCCGAAATAAGCCCATAAACCGAAGGGTCGACCTGTTTCTTGCTTTTACGCCCTTTCGCGCCGTAAAGATAGAAACCGCGTTCATTTTTTCTGCCTTTGCGATCGTCCTTCAAAATTGCAGAAACAATGTTTGCAGGCGGGGTAAAACGATCGCCATAAGCCGCTTCCAGCACAGGTATAATTTTAGTGCCGGTGTCTATTCCCACCTCATCCAAAAGTTGGATTGGACCGACGGGGAAGCCAAACTTTACGAGCGCCTCGTCGACGTGCTCGATTTTCTCCCCTTCCGTCAGCAGCCGCATCGCTTCGTTGATATAGGGTGCCAGAATACGGTTGACGTAGAAGCCAGCCTTGTCCGCGACCACAATCGGGGTTTTACCCTGTTTTTTCGCCAGCTTCACCACGGTGGCGATGGTCTGCGGGCTGGTCGTGGCGTGCGGGATCACCTCCACCAGCGGCATTTTTTCGACCGGACTGAAAAAGTGCAGACCAATGACCTGCTCCGGACGAGCAGCTTTCGCCGCGATATCGCCAATCGGTAAAGACGAGGTGTTTGAGGCAAAAATAGTGTGCGGCGCGCAGTGCTGCTCCACGTCAGCCACCATCTGCTGCTTAAGCGCCAGGTCTTCAAATACGGCTTCAATCACCAGGTCCCGGTGCGCAAAACCGCTGTAATCCGTCGTGCCGGAGATCGTCGCCAGGGTTTTATCACGTTCGCTTGCCTTGATATGGCGGCGTTTGACCTTCCGATCAAGGTTCTGCCAGCTGTACTGCAGCGCGTGGTTGATGCCCTTTGCGCTGATGTCTTTGATACGCACGGGCAATTTGCCTTTGCTGGCGGTAACAAACGCGATTCCGCCGCCCATGAGCCCACCGCCCAGCACGCCAACGGCGCGCAGCGGAGCAGGCTCTGCCTCGCTGCCCGGATCTTTTTTCACCTCAGTACTGGCGAAGAAGATGCTGCGCAGCGCCTGCAACTGCGGCGTCATCGCCAGTTCGCCAAAGGCTTTGGCTTCAGCGGCATAGCCGCTGCTGCTGCCCTGCGACAACCCGGTTTCCATCACTTCCAGAATGCGCTTTGCCGCCGGGTAGTTGCCTTTGGTTTTTTGCTCGGTTTTTTTGCCTACCATGTTGAACAGGAGCGCGCGCCCCAGTGGCCCTGCCAGCACGCGCTCGCGTACGGGGAGAGGACGTTTTGTCTGACGTCCCTTCAGCGCCAGCTCAACGGCAGCGTCCAGTAAAATGGTGTGCGGAACGACGTCGTCAACCAACCCCACTTTCAGTGCCTGACGGGGGCGTAGCTGCTTGCCGGTTAAGATCATCTCCAGGGCGGTGCTAACCCCAACCAGACGCGGCAAACGCTGTGTTCCACCCGATCCCGGCAGCAGGCCTAACTGCACTTCTGGCAACCCTAAAACGGTTTTCGGATCGTCAGTGCAGATACGGCTGTGACAGGCCAGCGCCAGCTCCAGCCCGCCGCCCAGGCAGGCACCGTGGATCGCGGCAATAACCGGAATCGGCAGAGCGTTGATTTCAGCCATCACCTGCTGTCCCTGACGCGCCAGATCTTCAGCTTCCTGCGCGCTTTTCGCTCGGGCGATCATGTTGATATCGGCCCCGGCAATAAAGTTATCCGGCTTAGCCGAGATAAAGACCAGACCACGAATCGCTTTATTTTCGCGGATCTGCTTGAGCATGGCGCGAACCTGAGTGCCGAATTCAGCCTTCAGGGTATTCATCTTTTCATCAGGCACATCAATAGTGATAACCGCGACGTTATCGAGGCGAACCGTCAGATTAAATGCAGATGGCATATCCATTATTCAGCCTCCAGAACCATTGCTGCGCCAAGGCCGCCCGCCGCGCAGGCGGTGACGAGACCAAACCCGCCGCCGCGGCGACGGAGTTCGTGTAGTGTCTGGGTGATCATTCGCGCGCCCGTGGCCGCAAACGGATGGCCGTAGGCGATCGACCCACCCAGCACGTTGAATTTGCTCTGATCCACTTCGCCGGTGGCATGGGCGCGGCCCAGCACGTCGCGTGCAAAACGCTCGCTTGCCAGCAGCTGCACGTTTGCCAGGGTTTGCGCGGCAAAGGCTTCGTGCATATCAATCAGGGTTAAATCCGCCAGCGTTAGCCCCGCACGATCCAGCGCCAGCGGCGTGGACCACGCCGGACCTAACAGCATGTCCTGCCAGACATCAATGGCGGTAAAGGCATAGCTGCGCAAATAGCCCAGCGGCGTGATGCCCAGCTCTTTTGCACGCGACTCCGTCATCAGGATCACCGCAGCAGCACCATCGGTCAGCGGCGTACTGTTGGCCGCCGTCACGGTGCCGTGCTTGCGGTCAAACGCCGGACGCAGTTTGGCGTAATCCGCCAGCGTCGAGGTACCACGAATATTGTTGTCTTCAGTAAGAGGCTCTCGATAGGGAGGCGTGTAGGCGGTCATGACCTCGTCGGTGAGTTTGCCCTCCGACCAGGCTTTCGCTGCCAGCTGATGCGAGCGATGCGCCAGCACATCCTGCTGCTCGCGGGTGATGCCGTAGGTTTTGGCCATCTGCTCGGCGGTATCGCCCATTCGCAGGCCAGTCGAGTATTCCGCGACGGCAGGTGGCACGGGCATGAGATCGCGCAGGCGTAAACGCGAGAAGAGTTTGAGCTTCGCACCGGTGGTGCGAGCTTTATTAGCATCCACCAGAATGCGGCCCAGCTTTTTACTGACACCAATCGGCAGTACGGAGGAAGAATCGGCGCCACCTGCGATCCCGGCGCGAATGGTGCCCGCCATCAGACTTTCCGCCACGTTTGCTACCGCCTGGAAGCTGGTCGCGCACGCGCGGCTAACGCTGTAGGCATCGGTATGAACGTTCATGCCGGTACCGAGAACAATCTCCCGCGCAATGTTAGGGGCTTCAGGCATCTGCACCACCTGGCCGAAGACCAGCTGTTCGATGACCTCAGGCGGAATTTCGCTGCGAGCCAGCATCTCCCCCACTACCATTTTCCCCAGATCGACAGCCGGTATACCGTGAAACGCCGTCGCCTGACGTGCAAACGGCGTACGCAGACCGCTGACAATGGCAATGCGGTCACCTTGTCGGGTGATTAGCGGTAATGCCTGACTCATAACCTTCCCCTGTGAAAAATTTTACATGACTATAAAGTGGTCTGACCTGATAACAGTCTTAACCATTTTTTTACATTCAGCCAATCGGGGAAGCTTAAAAATGCGAGGTAAAACACAGAGAAGAAAAAGAAAATGCCCCTGCATGGCAGAGGCAATTGTACGGTTTGTTGCCGGGTGGCGACGGTGCCTTACCCGGCCTACACGATCCTAGGCCCGTGCAAGTGAAGCGCCGCTGGGCAAAAAGGATTAACGCAGACCGAGCTGGAAAATCAGCGTTTCAGCTTCGCAGGCAAACACAAAGTCGATATCCAGCTTCACGCCGCCGTCCACTTCCGTGAAGGTAGATTTGATTTCACACGGATCGGACTCCACATCACGCGCGCGCTTGCTCAGCGCGGCCAGCGTTTCTTCAGCTTCGGCGCGGTTGGTGAACACACGGCTGTAAGACGCGGTGCAATCGGTGTTGTCCATGATGGTGCCAACATCCATACAGCAGCAAACCGGGGTTTCATCAGCACTGCATTTACTCATAGCTCAATTTCCTCTGTATTCGCGCAGCGCGCGAGATAAACACGATGCTGATATTTTACGCCCCAGCGCTGGCTCTCTCCAGCCGTTAATGGCGCAAAATCGGATAAGTGACCGATATCACACTAAAAAATGATCTAAAACAAAAACCACCCTTTTGGGTGAGCCGCGATGGTCACAATTTTGCCAACCAGATCTCGTTTCAAGAAACATGTTTGAAAATATTAATAAACAAACTTGCAACATTCAGGCTGGTCGGACCTATACTCTGGCCACTGGTCTGATTTGTCTGTCATACCTCAGACCCTACACTTCGCGCTCCTGTTACGGTATGTAACAATTATTGAATAAAAATAACTCAATGAGGTTATGGTCATGAGCCAGAAAACCCTGTTCAACAAGACTGCGCTGGCAGTCGCAGTGGCAATCGTCTCTACTTCCGCCTGGTCAGCGGGCTTTCAGCTAAACGAATTTTCTTCCTCTGGCCTTGGCCGTGCGTATTCAGGGGAAGGTGCAATCGCTGATGATGCTGGTAACGCAAGCCGTAACCCTGCATTAATCATGATGTTCGATCGCCCGACCTTCTCTGCTGGTGCGGTGTATATCGATCCTGATGTCAACATTTCCGGCACGTCACCTTCTGGTGCGAGCCTGAAAGCAGATAACATTGCGCCAACGGCGTGGGTACCTAACCTGCACTTCGTTGCACCAATCAATGAACAATTTGGCTGGGGCGCATCCGTCACGTCTAACTATGGCCTTGCTACCGAGTTCAACAACAACTACCCGGCAGGCGAATACGGCGGTAAAACAGACCTGACAACGCTAAACCTGAACCTGAGCGGTGCTTATCGTCTGAACGACAGCTGGAGCTTCGGTCTGGGCTTTGATGCCGTCTACGCCGATGCAAAAATTGAGCGTTACGCCGGTGAACAAACGGCTCGCCTGCCGAAAAACAGCAACAAAATTGCCAGCCTGAAGGGCGATGAGTGGGGCTATGGCTGGAACGCCGGTATTCTGTACGAGCTGGACAAAAACAACCGCTGGGGCCTGACCTATCGTTCCGAAGTAAAAATTGACTTCGACGGCGATTACAAGAGCGGCATCCTGACGCCGGTCAACAGCCTGGTCCCTGGTGCGGGTACCACTATCCCGTGGGGGACTTCTGGTCAAACTGTCCCTGGCTCACTGTCACTGCATCTGCCAGAAATGTGGGAAGTCTCGGGTTACAACCGCGTAGCGCCACAGTGGGCTATTCACTATAGCCTGGCCTATACCAGCTGGAGCCAGTTCCAGGAGCTGAAAGCGACCGGCACCAACGGTCAAACGCTGTTCTATAAGGACGAGAGCTTCCACGACGCCTATCGCATTGCGTTGGGTACCACCTACTATATGGATGACAACTGGACATTCCGTACCGGTATCGCATTCGATGACAGCCCGGTACCGGCTGATAAGCGCTCCATTTCCATTCCGGATCAGGACCGCTTCTGGGTGAGTGCTGGTGCAACCTACGCGTTCAACGAGAATGCTTCTGTCGATGCGGGCGTATCTTATATGCATGGCCAGAAAGTGACCTTCAAGGAAGGCCCGTACGAATTTACCTCTGAAGGTAAAGCCTGGCTGTTCGGTACTAACTTCAACTACGCGTTCTAATCGCGCAGGGATCAAAAAAGGTGAGCGTTGCTCACCTTTTTTATTTATTCCGAATCAATATCTTTGAGTTCGTTTTCAATAGCCTTCGCGTTTGGATTATCTTCCGGCTTCAGCTTGCCGCCGTTGGCGATAAAGTCATGATTCTGGAAGTACGCTTCACGCACCATAATGTACGGATCGGACGACTGGCGCAGCAGACCGTCTGAATCAAGCAGTTGCGCACGGGTTTCAATCCCTTCCACCGTCCATTTACCCACCGACAGCGGCCAGGTCAGCCACGACAGAACCGGATACAGCGTATCGACCATATCGCCGCCATCATCACGCACGGTGAAGCTGCCATAGAACGGCAGATGGACGTAAGGACCGTAACCGACACCATAATGCCCCAGCGTACTGCCGAAACGGTGCGGCTGTTCACGCTGCAGTTTCGGGTTTGCCATACCTGCAACATCGATAAAACCACCCATACCCAGCAGGGAGTTCAGGAAGAAGCGCGTAAAGTGCACCATCCCCTGATACGGATCGCCCTGCAGGAAATAGTTGACCATCACCGCAGGCTCTTCGAGGTTGCTGGTAAAATTGCTTAACCCGTTACGCGCAGGCTGTGGAACGTAATCGCGCCATGCTACTGCCACCGGGCGAACCACATACGGGTCCAGCACGTTGTAGTTGAAGCTATACATAGAGCGGTTAAATCCTTCGAGAGGATCGGAGCGTCCCGTTTGCTCCCCGGAGCTGGCGCAGCCCACAAGCATCGTCGCGCCCAGCGCAAGCGCCGACAGCCGAAGTTTCATAAATATCTCCCTGTTCAGTATGGCTATCGTTGATTGCCATCCGTAACGGAGCATCTGGCGCTCCGTCTGAAAACGTGCAAGTGATTGTAACAGCACGTTTACCGATGTCTATGAGTACAGTTACGGGCAGTAATCACCGTGACTCTGATCTCAGCATAGCCTGACTTTTGGAATTCGTTTCGCTGGCAATTTTATAATGTCTTTGAACAAGATGTATCACCTTTGTTGTCATTCCCGCCAATTTAAGAGCATCCCCACAGGCATCCCGATAAAAGCCGCTACGCTTAAAAGAAAGATCAACCTCCGGGAGCAGATATGAAAGAAGTGGGTGAAGACAAAATTGGCGAAAGTAATGAGGAACATGAAATTGAAAGCGAGGAGAAAGCGCGCGGTGAGGAGATAGAGATTGATGAGGATCGCCTCCCCTCCCGCGCGATGGCAATTCACGAACATATACGCCAGGACGGGGAAAAGGAGATGGAGCGCGATGCCATGGCCCTCTTCTGGTCAGCTATCGCGGCTGGATTGTCAATGGGCGCCTCGCTGCTTGCTAAAGGGATATTTCATGTGCAGCTGGAGGGCGTGCCCGGCGGATTTTTACTGGAGAACCTCGGCTACACCTTCGGCTTTATTATCGTCATCATGGCCCGCCAGCAGCTATTTACGGAGAACACGGTGACCGCCGTACTGCCGGTAATGCAAAACCCCACCCTCGGCAATTTTGGTTTATTGATGAGGCTCTGGAGCGTGGTTCTGCTGGGAAATATCATCGGCACGGGCATCGCGGCCTGGGCATTTGAATATATGCCGATATTTGATGAACCCACCCGGGACGCGTTTGTGAAGATCGGTATGGATGTGATGAAAAACACGCCGGTCGAAATGTTTTCAAATGCCATCATCTCTGGGTGGATTATCGCCACAATGGTGTGGATGTTCCCTTCTGCCGGTAGCGCTAAAATCGTGGTGATCATACTGATGACCTGGCTGATTGCGCTGGCGGATACCACGCATATCGTGGTCGGTACCGTTGAGATACTCTACCTGGTCTTTAATGGCACGCTTCACTGGAGCGATTTTTTCTGGCCGTTCGCCATTCCGACGCTGGCGGGGAATATCTGCGGTGGAACGTTTATCTTTGCGCTGTTAAGCCATGCCCAAATCCGTAACGACATGTCGAATAAACGCAAAGCCGAGCTTAAGGCGCAGGCAGAAAAGGATAAAGCAGCAAAAAAATCAACCTGAATGGTGACTCTTTGAGCAGTCAGGCGGCAACGCGCTTAACGCAAAGTGTAAATAACGCTATACTCGTGCCGCCTCGTCCCCTTAGTTAAATGGATATAACGAGCCCCTCCTAAGGGCTAGTTGCAGGTTCGATTCCTGCAGGGGACACTTTTATCTTCCTCTGTTTTTAACCCAAATTAGTCTGTTCGCTGCAAAAACTCATTGAGCAGAAGCATCCTGCTTTATTTGAGCATAACGCGTTGCCAGTTGCTTCAGGTGAAGCTCAAGTTGGGTCTTTTCTGCTTCAGGGAGCGCACTTCCTGCAGGATACTGCGACAGGCGCCTGAGCTGCTCTTCAGCGGGTATCGCATGGTTAAATGACTGCATAGTCGAAAAAACCACGGATTTAAGCTCACTCACGGTTATATATTTTCCTTTTTGCTCATCCAGACTACTCAGCCGATCACTCAGTTGCTGAAGCGTCATCATCCCCTGATACCAGCTGTTCATTGCGTCTACAGGCAACGCCGTCGCGTTAAACTTTTTTTGCCACTGTACTATCAGCGCTTTAGCCTCTTCGGGCCGTAATGTCTGGAGCTGCTTTAACAGCTGTAGGCTGTAGGAAATATTCCAGTCAGGAGACAGTTTATCCAGCCGTGCAAGCTGCTGCTGCGTATCTGAGATAAACGTAGACGGTAACGTTCCTCGCTGCGTTAACGCGTTTTGCTGAACAGGTGTGAGCGCTTCAGGTAATGGTGCCAGCGAGGCAATGGCCTGAGTCGTTAAGGGATCGGGTCTGGAGAGAAAGCCCCCACCCCACGCTATGGCGACGCAGACCACCAGCATAGAACACATCCCGGCGACAAAGGGCTTCCACTGCCCGGCAATCCGGGAGGGCATCACAGGTTCCTCACCGTTCGGCTCATTTTTCTGCTGGACAACATATACCCTTTTCACCGCCTGGATCGGTTCATCCTTTTCCAAAGGCGCTTCCCTGTCGGGCTTCATCTCATGCGAATCTGTTATTCCATGATTTTTTTCCAGTCTTGCCGCATTAGAATGTATCACCGTTCGTAATGTCTCGAACTGGCTAAGGTGTTTAAGCTCAAGGGTCTGGAGCACCGCCCCCAGCCTGGAAAGCAACGCTTCAGCGTTATATAGCTCACTCAGATTGCTGTCATCCAAAGTGAGCATACGCATGAGTTGCTGCAGGCGCTGGCTCAGGCTGCTAAGGATTTCCATTCGCACGTGTTGCGAATGCGGCCAGAAAACCTCCCACTGGTGGCTAATCAGAGCCTCCAGGATCGCCAGCCCCTCATTCAGGCCAGCGACTCCAGACTGCTGCGTACGGGCGAGGGTGTACCAGGCTGCAGTCTGCAACTCAACACCGTTTTGCTCGAATAATGAAAGGCAGCGTTTTTCAACGTATACCCAGTTCACGTCCGGTCGAGCGGGATGGCTTAATTTACTCAGTTCATCGCGAAGGGCGGCATAATCCGGAAGCGTGCGCGGGTCGCCGCCGGTTTTTAACGTTATATCTATAGTCATTCTGGAGGGCCTGCATATTCGTGTCAGTTGATTTCGTCAGTTGATGAAATAATGTTATCGCTATGGCAACAGCGCTAAAATCAGACCGAAAAAAATACCTTCATCAAATAATTGTCCTGACCGGGATGGTGTATCTGGGGGAGCGAAGATCCAGTCACTTCCCCCTCCTACCCGCATAAAGAGCCGCCCTTGAGAAATAACATTTTCTCCGGAACAGAAAGTCACCTCGACACAACCGGCGACGCCCTGTCCATACAGAAAGATCGGCATAAACTTTACCGCCCGACTGTCATAACGAAGAACAATACCGGAAATCTCAAAAGCCCCTCCCTCCACCAGCAGGTCCGAAACGGAAGCAGAGACAGTGCTCACATTCAGTCCGGTACCTGTGAGCCACTCATCCATCTGCTGCTGAAGTTGCTCCATTCGCAGGCGAAACGCTGCAATATCTGCCTGAGTTTTACTGACTGGAGGAACGGGTGAAGGTTGACTGGCCTGCAGTTTTTTTATGAATTGTGATTTTACTGACATAGTGTTTCCTGGCCTTAAATACGGGCTGTGGTATCGAGGTACTGCTGTTGCCTGAGGTGCCTCAACAGAACCCGTCCTTCGGGCATAAACTCAGTGCCATAGCGCACCAGGCCAATCCCCTTGAGTTCAGCGTCAATGGCATAGCGCAGTTCGCCTGGAACTTTTTGGTCCAGCAGAACAACATCTATCTTCTTCAGTCGAGGTTCATATTTGAGCAAGACAGTCGACAGCGTGCTCATAAGTTCATGGGCCGTCCCTGGCATACCCTGAAGGATTTTCGTCATATCGGGCAAGCCGAAGTCAGGGAGATGCGCGAGCGTGCCGGCGCGACAGTTGAGAACGCGCTGCATATTATCCAACACTGAGAGGATGACCTGATTTTCTTCACTCACCTGGTTGAGGTTGAGGCCACCGGAAAAATTTCCGGTTAGCATTTCATAGAGCGAAGGTGTGTTATGTCCGTGGGGCATCAGTTGTCCTTAAGCGGTTGCAGCGTCAGATGATTCTCGCCAGCTTCCAGAGTACGCGGTTTATCCGGATCCAGGTCGCTGCGTTTAATAACCTGCTTCCAGGTGCTGTTGACCTCATCCGGATGGCGGAACAGCCCCACCACAGCCACAAACTGCGCAGCTTCTTCCATCGGCATATCAAGGCTTGCATCACCGCCTGGTTTTACCACGACATCACGGCTCGCTAGCAAATCGTCTTTCAGAACGCTGCTATCATCCTGAAGCAGTTGCATATAAACCGTCTTATCAAAGATTTTTCGATCTTTAAGCTGGTAAACCCGCACCACGACTGGTTCAGAAAGCGGATTACTTTCTCGGGCATCAATGTTCAGCGCCTCACGTGCAGTGAAATCCAGATGCAGTATTTTAATCTTTTTATAGAACACAGAATTAAACGCCGATTTGGTCCCATCGGTGACGCTCTGCGCCACGCCGCAGCCTGTCAGGCTAATCGCTATAAAAGGTATAAGCCAGCGCATGGTCTTAATTAAACTTGTAGGTAACACGTCGATTTCCTTGTTGCGGTTTCGCAGGCTCCAGCCCGCGGTAATCACCCAGTTCTGTCGTAAAGGTCTCGGGTATTTCATCCGAAAGAGTATCACCCTCTACTCCCAGCACACCGTTCATTCCCAGCCAGAAAGGGCTTTCGCCCAGCGGTGGAACGGCCAGCAGCCGGACTGAAGTGGTCAATGTAATTCTGGCCTTGAACCGCCAGCCCAGGTACACCCGGAGCATGACCAGGAAATCCTGATACAGCTGGCCGTCCGGCTTCCAGCCCTGCGCCTCCTGTTCGTTTTCCGTCGCGAGCGCAACCAGCAACTGGCTGCTGGCATCCATTGCTTCGTCACCCAGCGGGGTATTGCCGTCCAGTTGAAAATCGTCATCACCGTAGAAGCCCAGTTGCTGACTGACCTCCACCGGTCGAAGGCAGTATGGACTGACCTTCACGAGAGTATCCGGGGCCAGCAGTGTCACCAGGGCCTGCATTCCCTCCTGGGTTTTGCCCGGCTGCTGCAGAACCCCGAGTAGCGCCAGAAAGCGGGACACCGGGGTGGCAATGTGGTTTGCGGTTCCCGGTATGCCCAGTCCTACCAGCCCCAGCAGCGACTGTGAAATGCTGTCCGTTCCCCCCGGCTCAAACGTTGCGGGATAGGAGTATTTGCGCCAGATGCGGTAAAACTGCGTCAGGATGCGATGGCTGAAGATATCCAGAAAACCCTGCAGCGCTTCATACCCTTCACGACGCTGAGTGATATCATCGAGATAGGCCGTCGGCAGAGGTGAGTCGACACCGTACATCCCCATAAAGGTTGTGCGGATGAGCGGTGGTCTGCTGTCATCATCCTCGGCATACTCGACAGCCTTTAGCTCACTGGATGGGAATCCCATCCCCGAGTGCGGTGCAAAACGTACCGGGTCATCGGCGGGATGGCTGGTCGAGCCCATCAACGGCTTACCTGGATTGCGCTTCTCCAGCAGTTGACAGAAACGGTAAAAGTTAATGCGGTGAAGATCCGCCTCCAGCCGTGGGCTCAGCCGGGAATACGGCGGTTGTGCTTCTCTTGCCATTCCAGACGTTCTCCAGTCGGTTGCAGAATGATAATCAGGCGGTTAAACAGATAGATATCGGTGTAGAGCGCGAAGAAGCGGCTTAGCATCTCACCGAAGAGACAGATGTCGCCACGCCCGGCAAAGCCGTAGCTGTCCAGCGTCACCTCAATCTGCACCCCGCGCACCAGGTACCCCTGCTCAAAGCGTTCCGTTTCACTGTGCTTCACGTCGATAATCGCCTCCAGACGACGGCGGTTCATCTCGCTGTCAGTCCACTCGTACAGCGCCAGCGTGCCGCGCAGCACGTCGGCATTGTCCATCATCGACAGGAAGCCGCTGCCAAGATGACTCAGCACACGCCAGTGAAAGCGATCCTGCGCCGGGGGATAACAGGGCAGCGTCGGCGCACACAGGTTATGCACGGCAATACTGGCTGAAGTCGTTTTCATCACTGTATCGAGCACGGTGCTCTGGAGCGCTCGCCGCGGGAGCTGGCCGTTTGTGCCCGTGAGCGTCAGGGACAGGCTTTCATCTTCTGGTACCGTGTGGTTATCAAACGCTTCGCCGCCCAGAATAAGCCAGGTGTTGTACAGGCCTGACGGGCCGCGCCGCACACGAGTGTGATAATAATATTCCGGGGCTTCATGACGCATCATGCCGCCTTTGTGACGGAAGCTCGAGAATGGCACGTAGGTATGCTGGCTGGATGACATCACCGAGTCCACAGAGTAAATCTCAGTATGGCCGTCCTGCACCCGCATCGGTCGCAGCATGTATTCGGTCTGCAGGGAGTTGAGCGTCAGCGGGTCAGATTCCAGCGGGAACAGGTTGATCACCGGCACACAGTTCAGGCGCAGATGCTTTTCGGTAAAGCTGAAATCATGCTCCCAGCGTTCTGCCAGCACCACGTCGATTTCAAACCAGGGGAGTTCAGCCGGAAAGACTAAGGTCTCCAGCCCACGCAGGCCGGTAAACATGAATTTCTCACGGAAGGTGAAGTACTCCAGCAGCAGCTGATAGCCGCTAAAACTACTGCTCCCCTTCGGCCAAAGGTCGTCATCATCGTCAAATCCCAGCACGGCGAAATAGCCGTCAAGCGGTCTTCTGTCTATATCACCCGGCATCCGCAGCCACAGGCGCGCCGTGTTCATGGTAAAGGCTTCATGCATGGCGCAGGCTAGTGGTGCGTCTGCGTTGAAGTAGAACGGGAGCTGGCTGAGATCGATACGGCTCCAGTCGGCGAGATGGCTGCAGTTAAACCGCAGGCTAATAACCGAACGCCCGTCAGGGTCAGTCGACAGGCGGACGTGCTCAAGCGACAACGGCTGGAGAGTAATCTCTTTGGTTGTGGTATACCGACAGCGCGTGCCCTTCTCACCGATCGGCCTTGAGTTCACCTCAAAGCCTTTGACGATGCGCATCTGCTCTTTCATCTCACGCCACTCAGGGGTGAACTCCACCACCGACATCGACGGTATGGTGCGCAGGTAATGCGGCCAGAGCAGGCTGACCAGCCCTTCTGTCAGTTCAGGCAGGTCGTCATCAAGCTTTTCACGCAATCGCCCCATCAGGAAGGCAAAGCCCTCAAAAAGGCGTTCCACGTACGGGTCGCGCGCGCCAGCTTTATCGAGGTTGAGCATTGCTGCCTGCTCGGGGTGAGCGCGGGCAAATTCTTCGCCGGCTTCCAGCAAGTAGCGCATTTCAGCGTCGTAGTAACGCAGGGTTAAGTCGTCCATAGATAACCAATATGATTGAATGTTTAACAGTGTTAGGAATAAAGGGAAGCCATGACAGCCTGCAACTTATTGATATGGTATCGACTAATATTTCTTGCTTACTCGCTTAAACACCATAAGAGAGATAATATAAATAACAACAAAAGCAATATTCGAAGAACCATAAAACAGCCAAACCATGGAGTAGGTTTCGTCAACCAAATAATCCAAACCTGTTCCAATTAACACGGTTTCAAAAGTGTATTTGATATCCATGAGTGAAAGGGAAAGAATTGTTGTACTGACCAGTAAAAACAAAACTACAGGCACAAAAGCTAGCAGTAGACGCTTAATCATTCTCAATTCCCTGGGATTGGCTGAATGTTGTGGGGGCATAACCGCTCGAGCCTTTTCCTGTGAGCCCACTTCCTTTGCCTATTGCCCCGGCAGTTTCATTACCGCTGCCTGCACCTTCAATTTCCTTATAATCTGAAGCGTTATGATAGTTGCCCTTAAATTCTTCAGTCATTCTAATTATTCGCATATCAGCTGGATTTACAGCTAAATCCTCCAAATAAGCATTCAAAGACGATGGAATCGCAAAGTCTTCACTGTAACCCAAAGAGTATAGCAGTCTCACGTCAAATATTCCTGTACCTGCTTTTTTAAGTCCCGTTACTGACGTTGTAGTACAGTTGTTCACTGCCAGGTTATATCTATCAATAACGCGTCCATCTTCTTTTATTTCCGCACTAGTATTTTTTCCATCAGGGTGAACGCTGCTGGATGCCCATAAAGCATTAAATATTGATAGCGTGTTGGATTCATCGACGTCCAGTATTTTAAAAACTGACGCCCTCATCCGATAAAGTTCTTTTATGTAAAACCCTACCGCTCTTTCGCCGGAATATTTAATCAACACGCCTTCACCTACAGGACTAAATCCTTCCTGATCATATCTTCCATAGGTGAACACATGGATCATATTATTAATGTGTATTGAAACGAAAACATGTCCTGCACCTTGGGTTTCTGTCCAGAGGAAAACGCCATCACTCAGTTCATTCGGTTCTGCAATACACACTCCCGCAAGGTCATTTTGACCAGACTGGCTACTATCATTGCCAGGAGCAAACATCGTATCAGCCCGTGAGCCAGCCAGAAACGATGTCTTTCCAGCGCCTCCTGCAGTTGAAATTGCACCAGCCGAACTCTTCTCGTACGTATCATCCATCATCGACGGAATAAACTTTGCCTTACAGGGGCATGAACTGTAGCTGTCGAGAGTCCCGGCCATTCGTCTGCCGTGAATGATATCGTTATCAATGCCACCGGCTACCTTGTAAATTCCTACAAATTTACCGCAGGTCACGCCGTCCTGTTCCCGGGCAACAGGTTTACCAAACAGAGTGTGATCTTCTGCGCCCGTGATAATTCTCCCGCCGCAGGTTGTTTTGTCACCCTGCACCAGATAAAAGCCTTTTACTGGCATATGTTTTCCTTTTCGCTGAATTCAGTCCTGGTTACCCGCAAAGCACCGCACTGCCTGCCGGGTCAAGCGCAATCAGACCGGCCAGAAGCTGATCCATCTCGGGCTGAAGCCGAGATTTATCGGTTTCGCTGCGGGTGGCTTTCATGCGCAGCAGTCTGAGACGGCGCGATTTGACTTCAAATAGCAGCGCTGGGGTCCACTGCGTGAGGGTGATGGACTGTGCAGCGCCATCGAGTTCCCCCAGCAGATGCAGGGCCAGTTCATTTTTGCCCTTCTGCTCCGCCACGCGGGCCATTAGCAAGCGCAGCAGCCATTTGTCTTTCGTGGAGTCGTTGCCTGGGAGAGTCTGCAGCCAGTGAAGTGTGGCATCCAGGCCATCCGTGTCCGCCTTCTCAAGCGCTTCCTGCTCGAGGGTCAGAATATCGTTGTCCGTCTCACCGGCAGTACTGACTCGCTCATCACGCCAGCCGGACATATCGTCCAGCACGCTCTGATTTATCCAGTTCAGCGTGACCTCATCAGCAAACGGCGTACCGTCATTAAAGGCCAGCGTTTCAAGCCCAGTGAGGCGGCGTAGCAATCCTTTCAGGTCAGCGGCGATGATATCAGCCAGTACATCCTGCCCCAATTTAATCAGGGCCTGGTGGATATACCACTGCAAATCCAGCCAGAGGTGGTTGGCGCCACGGGAGAAAGTGCTGTCCGCGTGCTCCAGTATCTCCAGCCAGCTCTGCTGCAGGTACAGACGTTTGAGCATGGCCCGCTGGTCAGCCCGCGGTGGTTCGATGCGCGTTTTCCCTTCTGCATCAGGAGCCGGGATAGCGCTCAGCGTGTCATGACGTAGGCTTTTCATCAGCCGGTGTGCGGCAAGCCATCCATCGGGCTGCTCACGCAGATAACCCGTCAGGGTCCGGGCCTGGGCCAGTAAATCCTGACCGGACGAAATGCGGCTCAGCACCGGCGCGTCTGTCCCGACTGTGTGTGAGTCCTGTGGCTGCGCCCTGTGACCGGCGTTCTGCGGTACCACAGCATCCACGCCACCGGCCTTCATCAGGCGGGATTCCAGCGCGCTGAACAGCGCATTCAGTTCTGGCCGTGACGTTTCCGGCTCTGTCTCCAGACTGTCGCGGATGAGCAACAGCGCACCGGCAGTGCGCTGAGCATCGCTGCGCACTACTTCCGGCCAGAGGGAGAGGCTGTCGAGCAGACGAGAGCCTGCGAGCCACTCCAGCGCCGGTTTACGGCTTCGCTCCCGCTGCGGATGAAGCTGCACTCCGTAGCGCTGCAGCAATCCTGCCAGCAGTTCAAGCCCTTCGGCAAAGCCGGTTTCCCCGTCCTGGTGCAAACGCGCCCAGCAGTAATAGGTGGCAATCCGGATATCTTTGGCGGTAGTGGTCAGCAATTTTTCGGCAAGCGTACAAATCAGCCCGGTATCGATGCCGGAGAGTTTATTCACCTCCTCTCTGATACGCTGGAAATCATCGTCATAACCCGGATCTTCCCCTGTAGGATTGGTGTCGCTGACAGGGGCAAGCCAGGGCCGCCAGCTTTCTGTTCGTACCTGCGCCTGCTGTCGTAGTTCAATTTCGTCCGCCTGACAGGCGGCAACCAGATTCTGAAGAGTGCTCATTATTCGATTCCATCCATGTCACTATTTTCCGTGTTGGCCATCAGCGCCTGAGCCGTGGCCGCGCTGTCAACGCTGAAGATCTGATCCGGCAGCGTGAAGCCGTGCAGTGCCAGTAATGCCAGCGGCCCGCTGCCCAGCTGTGAACGCAGTACCCATTGCAGAGTACGACCATCCGGGGCGGTGAAACTTACCATCCACTGGCTGCGGTCAAGCTGCTGCCGCTTGCCCTGATCCAGCCAGCGAATAAAGCCCCAGGTCCCGCTGTAATCCCCAAACAGACGCGCTCCGGCGTTGACCGAGGTCCAGGTCAGCATTGTTCCTGGTTTGTATGTGTCTCCCGGCCAGCGGAAGGACTGCCAGTCGGCCATCTGGTTAAAGTAGTGCAGCTTTTGACCATCAATGGTCAACTGAGTTTCCACTACCTGCGGTGCCGGGCGCGCCTGCAGCTCGAAGCTAATGCCCTGACTGCCATCGGTAAACAGAATGTCTGACAGCTCGCTCAGTTGATTAATCGCCCGCAGGAACGTTGGGTTAAAGCTCAACCCCTGGCTGTTAATCTTATCCGGTACCCACTGACTGCCCTCTTTATGCAGCACACCGCTGAGTTCAGTCGTCAGGAAGCGTTCAATACGCCCGCTGTCCTTACGTATAAATTCGGCCAGCATGGGCAAAGAGGCATCACTCTTGCTCGCGGCGAACGGGAAGCGCCCGTCAAATGCCGTATGCCAGTTAGCCACAACTGAGCGACTCCATTTGTCATTCAGACTTGCTGCCGACGGCTGAAGCACGGTCTCCCAGGCCTGGGTCAAAGGCTGCACAAACATCGTGCTGCCAAAACCGCTCCACTCTTCGCCAAGGCTTGCCGAAATGAGGCTGCCGTACTGCTGGGTGTCGGTCAGATCCACACTTTTGCCCTGGAATACGGTTTGCGCCAGGGTCTGCATCATCTCCTGTGGGTCTGAGGCGCTGGCCACCTGCTGCAGGCGCAGGCGCACGCGGGTGATACGGGTCAGATAGGTCTGCAGGCTCAGAGAGTTGTCAGCCGACATGACGTTACTGCCGTTGTTTTTACCCAGAAGCTGAAGCAGCGGGCCGAAGGTTTCATCCAGAGGTCCCTGTGGGCCTGACGCTGACTGGTCAATCGCAGGTTTGTCTTTCCCGCCTACGAGGTCTTTAGCCGATTTAATGATTGAGTCTGAGAGGCCTTCGCTTTTCTGGCCGGTCTGCCCCTGCCAGGCGAGTGTATTCATCAGGGCAATCAGCGGCGACTGGCGGACATCGCTCATCAGCGTCAGTTGGTCGGTGACATCGGCAATATTGTTTGTTGGATTTAATCGCAGGCTGTTGAGGAAGTTCAGCCAGCTGCCGGCAAAGTCAGTAAAGTAACGCTCTGTCAGGCGCGCTTTGAGCGCTTCCGGGGAGAGATCCGCCGATACGGCTTTGCGGGAATCGCTCAATACCCAGTCAATTTCATCCTTGCGCGAGGTTGCCGCCTTCTCAATGGCCTGCTGGATACCGCCTTCCCAGGCCTGTCGGGTAAACATACCCGGCACCACTTCTTCGGTGGTGAACAGCCGACGGGCATCGGTACCGCTGGTCATGTCCTCCAAAGACACATCGGCGAAATTACGGCGTACGGATTTGAGCATGTTCTCATACAGGGTACTTTCTGCATTGCGGTGGCCAATTTGCTGCAACAGCACCTGACGGCTCTGGCTGACCAACTGCGCGTCCGGGGTGATTTTCCACTGTGGCTGCTTTGGCAATTCGTTAATGTAGAAAGCCCATAAATCCGGCGACAGACTCTGCCATAGCCCGGTTGAGATGCCCATACGCGTCGGCTGCACGGTTTTCATCGCTTGCGCGTAAAATGCACCGTCGGCTTTATCCGGACGAACCATCATCAGCCAGGCTTTCAGCTGGTCATAGCCCGGTTTCGCCAGTTGCGCCCGCTGGTCGCTGTTTGGCGCTGAACTGACCAGCGCTGTAAGCTTTTGCGCCAGGGCGGCGTTCGCCGGGTCGCGTATCAGGCGGTTGTTCGCCACACCATACCAGGGCAGCATCGCACTGAGCAGTTGCTGGTTATGGTCAAGCCCGAAGCGCTGATACCATGGCGTGCCCTCCTCAACATTATGCAGCAGGCGACCGGCGTCGTTTCGCAGGTCATGGAGTGCCGTCAGCTGGTAGTCCGATACGGAAGGGTGTTCCACCAGGGCACGGGCTTGTTGCGCAACTGAGACTATCTGTGACCGGTTAACCGCAAACGACAGCAGCGTTCCCGCCCCCCAGACGCCAATCATCGCCATTAGCGTCCAGGCGAGCGTTCTTTCCCACGCCATACCGACACGGCCGCCACGCACACGGGTGCAGTCGTCAACGATACCCTGCCATGTCACCGGCAGGGTCAGGGCATGGCGTTGTGATTCCGGGATATATTTCTCCGTTCCGGCAGTTTCCTCTGACGTCTCCGCGGGTTGCTTCCCCGGCAGGCTGAACATCAGGCCCCTCAGTGGAACGCGCTGCTGAGAGACAGAGAGCCATGGCACCAGTTGCAGAGCCCGGCGGGCGATACCCCCGTCTTTGAGGTGCTGGCCCAGACGCAGCAGGAAGTCGTGGCGGTTGTTTTCCGCGACCTGACTCATCCCCTGCGCCCGCAGGGCCGGCAGCATCAGCTCAAGCTGGCGGATAACATCGTCTTCTTTTGCGCGCAGTGGAAAGCTTGCCCCCACTGGCTGCTCAGGACGTGTGGCCTGTGACCATTTGCTGTCGCAGAGTTGCCACAGCCAGACCGGTGCGGAATAACAGAGAAGTTCGCTGATTTTTTCCAGCCCGCGTAAATCGTTGTCACTGATTTGTGGGGTCAGGTTAAGCGACGGCGGCATGATGCGGACAATCGCGTCCAGCGGGCGTCCACGACGCAGCTTACGCAACGCGGTGTATTTTTCCTTGTCCGGTTCAGTCGTCAGGCTCCCGCCATAAATCAGAACGGTACGGTTGCCTTCAAGCCACTGGTTTTGCTGCAGGCCGGGAACCAGTTGCTCTATCGCGGCTTCGTCGCCGGTTATCAACAACAGGTGGGCTTTGCCACGCCAGTAAAGACCGATACGCGTACGAAGATGAGCACGTATCCTGGCAGACATCAGCACTGCCGGAGATACAGGAGCTTTTTCACTCTCCCGTTTCTTCTCGTCATCACCCTTAGTTTTGTTGATGAGAGCATCAAATTCCTTTTTGCCACCACTGAGAGCCTGCAACAGGAGTAAAACCAGCATGGCAGATATGCATCCGGTAGTGCAGCCCCCGCCAATAAGCCAGTAAATCTGCTGCTGGCTGCCGTCTTCAAGCCCTGCCATATCTGGATGCTTCCAGACTATAAACATCATTACGGCAAAAACTAAAAAGAGAATAAATGCGACAGAAAGATATCGGCCTTCCGTAGTCTTTGGTGCAAAAGAAAAAGGTAGCTTCACGGATCCATCTCCTGTCGGGAAGCAATCGGAGTAATAAGCGTGCTCCACAGCACATTCTGTGTCGTATCACCGCAGATAATCATCTGTGGAGACTGTGTCTGTCGGGCTATTTCAGTGGCGGCCGCGATGGCCAGCCAGGGGGCTGCGGCACCGGCATGTCCCATAGACATATCGAGTGAAATGACTGATTCGTTCTCTACAGCCTGTGCAGGATGCGCATTCTGACACCCTATAACTTCTGCGCGCTGCTCACCCGTCAGCCCGGCAAGCCATAAATTTTTCACGATGTTTCCTTTGAGCGGGACGTTCCAGGCGGCCATCTTCATCCCCTCGCTCAGTTCACCTGGAGGGGCAGCGTCTGGCCGGTGCAACAATGCGACGGGTTCGAGTGAGTTCTGTGTGAGGCGGTTGCCCAGAAGCAGTGCTACACCGGCCTCAGCTGTATTGTCAGAATCGGAAGGATTAAACTGGAGCCCCACAATCAATAGCATTGCATTATCTTTAATACGTATATTCAACCAGCGGTCAATTACGCTGAGTCCACTCCCTTCACCATATTCAACAGGATGGGGAATATTATTCTTTTGCCAAGCCTCGTCCCAGTAATGGCGAATATTCTCAAGGGGCAGAGATGTTGTTATATCAAAAACAACAACCAGTGGGACTTTCTCAGGAATTTGTGCAAAAGGAATGCCAGCAATCAACTGCGAAAAAATATTAGTTATCACGAATTCTGGCAAGTCATGTGGGCTGGAAGCAACCTGGCTCATTCTTGTGCTTTCATTACCATCTCGGTCGACCTGTGAAACAATAATACTATCGTTGTTTTGCATAGCAATAGCCGCATCTTTCTGATTAACTGATGAGTGGCCGGTAATAAATGTTACATTCAGCACCTGTAGTACACGCCGTGCCTTACGGGTTTCCCGGAGGATCCACTGCTCTCGCTGTTTGTCAAAAGCGTTTGCTTTACTATCCTGTAAAGCCCAAAGAAGCAGACGAGAAAAAAACAAGACACTCCATAAAGCAACAGGTAAACCTAAAGCCAATTTCCAAAAGTACAGATTTTCAACATAACGCCCAAATATACGCATTAAGATAACACTGACCGAAAGCATGGCAACCAGAGCAATAAGCCAACGAGAGAAATTCAGAGAATTAGGTCTGGGATAGCGTTCTGGCAGATGTTTAAGTGTATATGACATTCATTTTCTCATATTACAGAGTGGCTGAATAAGCTTGATATGCAAACGAAGCGGGATTTTATCGCGTTATATTTCTCTCATTATCGATGACTCACACTCAAATATACGAACACTAGTTTAACAAAGAGTAATTGCGTTAATTTACTTTTGTTGTTGAAATAGCTTTCCATTTTTTCAACATGTAATTTAACAAAGGTTAATCGTTTTTTTAGATTATGATATGGAATCGGAGGACTTTCACCACCATAAATATCATTTTCAACTATGATATACTCCTTCCCTCTTAAGGCATGCTTTATTCCATTTTTATATGCAAAACAGTAATATCGCTACCACTTTTGCTTAAAGAAATTGATTGCCAAGGGTGCAACTCATTAGGATCTGATAGATTAGACTGCCAAGCGGTGCCGTATATACTCACACTAATCCCTCCCCGATATTAAATAGCATCAAAATACAAATGGCATCGAAATAAATT